>DROJ01000454.1 GCA_011321935.1 Bacteroidota bacterium
AAAAAACGGGGCATTTGAAAAGCGGTGCAGGTTGATGCCCAAAAAATATATTTTGCCCCGCCAATGGCTCGCTTGCCATGTATTTCCCAGGCCTGCTTTTTTTAACAAACCATTGCACGAAGTGCTGAAAAAAGCAGCGTAGCCAACACAGTGCGCTTTATGTTTATAAAATGAAACATTGGGGTCGCTGTTGTTTTTGCTGGATGAAAATTCAAGCTGTCCTGCCGTCATCTCCAATGCTTGCCGGATAATTGATTCAATATTTTCATTAGTTTTTTGTTGGGCTATATACGATAAAAATGCAGTGTCCGTTGCTGCAAAAAAATGTTGCTTGGCCATCGGCACATAGGTCACTGTTTTTTCAAACAACCAGTTTTTGAAAATAAAAATGAAAATAAAAACGGAAATAAAAAGAGCTACGCCCTTTGGAAGGGTGCAGCCCTTTTTTATTTTTTCCGAATTCACTTCGGGACAAGCTATTTTCATTTTCATTTTTATTTAAAACCTCAGGTATCCACGTTTGCATATTTCGCATTGGCTTCGATAAAAGCGCGGCGCGGCGGCACTTCATCGCCCATCAGCATAGAAAAGATGCGGTCGGCTTCGGCGCCGTCTGCAATGTCAACCCTGCGCAAGATGCGGGTGTCGGGGTCCATGGTCGTTTCCCAGAGTTGTTCGGCGTTCATTTCACCGAGGCCCTTGTAGCGCTGTATTTTCACTGCGGCGTCGTTCTCCGTTTTCGAGTAAGCGGCCACTGCGGCGATCCGCTCTTCTTCGTTCCAGCAATATTGGAACTGCTTGCCCCTCCTGACCATATAGAGCGGCGGCGCGGCGATATAAATATAGCCCTGCTCGATGAGCGGCCTCATATAGCGGAAGAAAAAAGTGAGTATCAAAGTGGTGATGTGGCTGCCGTCAATATCGGCATCGCACATGATGACCACTTTGTGGTAGCGGAGTTTTTCGATGCTCAAGACCCGCTCGCCTTCCTCGTTTTCGACAATGCTGACACCGAGGGCGGTGAACATGTTTTTGATCTCCTCGTTCTCGTAGATTTTATGTTCGAGCGCTTTTTCTACGTTCAATATTTTGCCCCGCAAAGGAAGGATGGCCTGTATATGGCGGTCGCGCCCCTGCTTGGCCGTGCCCCCTGCCGAGTCTCCCTCGACGAGAAAGAGTTCGCTGTCTTCGGGTTTGCGCGAAGAGCAATCGGCGAGCTTTCCGGGGAGGCCGCTGCCGGTGAGGGCATTTTTGCGCTGCACCATTTCACGGGCCTTGCGGGCTGCCTGCCTTGCCGTGGCGGCGAGGATGACCTTTTCGAGTATTTTTTTTGCGGAACCGGCATTTTCCTCGACATAGGTGTTGAGGGCTTCGCCCACGGCACGCGAAACGATGCCCGTTATTTCCGAGTTGCCGAGTTCGCTTTTGGTCTGTCCTTTGAATTGGGGCTCTGGTACTTTCACCGAAACAACTGCCGTCAAGCCCTCCCGAAAGTCCTCGCTGGTGATGGTGATCTTGTTTTTCACTTTGGCCAATTGGCCAGATTTCTCCCCGTATTGGTTGAGCACGCGGCTCACTGCCCGGCGGAAACCGTTGACGTGCGTACCGCCTTCCGGTGTCTTGATATTGTTGACATAAGAATAGATATGCTCCGAATAGGAGGTGTTGTACTGCATGGCCACCTCTACCTCCACATTGTCTTCCTTGCCAATGACGTGGATGGGTTCTTCGATCAGTTTTTGGCGGCTTCCGTCCAAATACTGCACAAACTCTTTGAGGCCCCCTTCCGAATAATAGCGCTCCGTTTTAAAACTGCCGTCTTCCTCTTGGTCCCGCTCGTCGGTGAGGGTTAGGATAAGGCCGCTGTTGAGGAAAGAAAGCTCCCTCATGCGGGTGGAGAGCGTGTTGTAATTATAAACGAGGCTTTCAAAAATTTCAGGGTCGGGGGTAAAGGTGACGATGGTGCCCCGGTCATCGGTAGTGCCTATTTCGCGCACGTCGTACAGCGGCTTGCCCTGTTGGTATTCCTGCTCGTATATTTTGCCGTCCCGGTGGACTTCTGCCCGCAGGTGGGTCGAAAGGGCATTCACACAGGAAACCCCAACTCCGTGGAGGCCGCCCGACACCTTGTAAGTGTTCTTGTCGAACTTGCCGCCGGCATGGAGCACGGTCATGACCACTTCCAATGCCGATTTTTTCAACTTGGCGTGCATGCCCACGGGGATGCCCCGCCCGTCGTCTTTTACGGTTATGGAATTGTCTTTATGTATAATGGTGTGAATCTCTTTGCAATGCCCCGCTAAATGCTCGTCAATGGAGTTGTCAATGACCTCCCATACGAGGTGGTGCAAACCTTTGACATCCGTTGTTCCGATGTACATCGCCGGGCGTTTGCGCACGGCTTCCAGGCCTTCTAAAGCGGTGATGTTCCCGGCATCGTAATTGCCGGTTTGCGGCGCTGCCGCTCCGTCTTTTTTTTCTTCATTTTTCATGCCGCAAAGGTATGAAATGGGGGTGGGAAATGGGAGTTGTTTTTAGGGTGAAAAGTTGTGCTTTCAAGTAGCCATGAAAGAGTCGTTTTGCAGATTGTTTTTTGCGGAACAGATGCTGGATTGGCAGGATGGAAGGCAGGGTTGAAAAAATAAATAAGGCATTTAAGGGAGTTTGTAAAAAATAACCTACCCGTTATGGCGAAGTTATTTTTTCTTGTAAGAGTGCTTGAAAAATTAAGCATAGTGGGGCTACGGTTCACTTTTTCAAGTGCTCTTAGAAGGAAAAAGAACGAGCCAGAATGGGTAGGTTATTTATTGCAAACTCCCTAAAGACCTGCTGCTTTCGCAACATTTTCAGCTTTGGCATTTTTCAACTGCGCTATCATCTGGTCCAATTCACGGATCAACCAATCTTTGCCTTTTTTCTTGATCTCTTGATTTTTGATGGCTGATTCTACCGTTTTTACAAAGTCGTTGGTTGCAGTTCGGAATGAGCTTTTGTTGTTGTTATTTATCATCTGGCAAAAATTTTATTGGTGAATTTAATCCATGTTTTTCAATTGTTCTCGAAGCCTTATCAAAATATCAAGCGCCCTGTCAATTTCGTCCTGTTTGGTAACGCCTCTTGGCAATCCAAGTTCGTGTCCATCGGTAATCTTCGTTGATAAGGAGTGACAACCATTGTTTATAAATAATGACTTTTTTTTCAAGGATCTCCCGTTTTGTCATAGCGTAACAGGTCTTGCTGGCAAATATAAGAGATATGTTTAACCGGGCAAAGCCTATTTTTGCATTTTAAAACCAAACCTACAAACCGATATTTAACTAAAACTCATGTCTTCCACCATCCCCGTTTTCAGAGGCAAAAACCCCCTCCTCCCCGGTGCGGAATTCCTCCGCGACCCCTTCCGGTTTTCCATTGGCCGGGCGAGGGAGGTCGGCGACTTTTTCCGCATTCCCTTTATTCCGAAAAACCTGCCTGCGGGCAGGCAGGTATATTTCACCACCAATATAGAGGTCATCAAACACGTGTTGCAGGGCAACCAGAAAAACTACGTAAAAAGTGTTGCTTACCGTTACCTGAAAATGGCTTTGGGCAACGGCCTCGTGACCAGCGAGGGGGAACATTGGCGGCGCAACAGGCGGCTCATCCAGCCTGCATTTTACAAAACACAGCTCGAAGGCCTGTACAATGTGATGGCCGGAATTGCGGAGCGGTACAGCCAAGGGCTGCTCAAAAAAATAGGGGAAGGGGCAGTGGTGGAAATCACCGAAGAGCTGATGTCCGTCACTGCCGACATAGCCCTGAAAACCCTTTTCAGTGCCGACAACCCCGCCGATATTTCCGAGATGTACCGCATCATGGTGGAGGCGCAGGAGTACATCGTGCAGCGCACGGTGAAGCCTTACCTCACTCCCCTTGCCTTTGTGAACGGGCGGCACAGGCGTTTCAGGAGGGACATGGACTGGTTCGACGGCCACATTTTCAACTTGATAAACGAGCGCCGCAAAAACCCGCAACCGGTCAACGACCTCCTCTCCATGCTCCTCCATGCCCGCTATGAAGACACGGGCGAACCGATGGACGACCGACAGGTCAGGGACGAGGCGGTCACCTTGTTTGCCGCAGGCCACGAGACCTCTTCCAATGCCCTCGCCTGGACACTGTATTTGCTTGCGCAACATCCTGAAATTTTAAAAAAACTGAGAAAGGAAGTAGATGAAACGCTCGGCGGCAAGACGCCCGCGTTCAGCGATTTGCGGAAGCTGGGCTATACCATGCAGGTCATCCAAGAGGGCATGCGCCTGTACCCGCCTGCCTTTGCCATCGGCAGGGAGCCGCTTGCCGACGATGAAATTTTGGGGGTGAAAATACCCAAAGGCTCGGTCATGTTTTTGAGCATCTGCGGGCTGCACCGCGACCCCAAGTACTGGGAGCGCCCCGATGAGTTTTACCCGTCACATTTTTTGCCGGAAAATGAAAAAAAACGGCCTAAAATGGCCTATGCCCCCTTCGGGGCGGGCCCCAGGATGTGTATTGGCAACCATTTTGCTTTGATGGAAATGCAATTGCTCCTCGCTACGTTGGTCTGCCGGGTCGATTTAGAGTTGGCGACCAGCGAGCAGGTGGCACCTCAACCGCTCATTACCTTGAAACCGAAAAACGGGATCAAGTTGCGGCTCAGACCAAGAAAAGTATTCCCTCCCGTATAGTCCCCTCCTTGTTTTTTTTTATAAAATCCCAGTACCTGCTGAACAGGTACAAACTCCCAACAAGCCCTCGTTCCCCAAAAAAAATAAACAGGCACCAACTGCCTTCCGATAGCTTTTAAAACATTCACTGTAACTGTTCAGCACATACAGGAGTTTTCCCCGAGGGTTCGGGACACGCCCGCAAAGTCACGCAAAGGTTTCGCAAAGTCACGC
>DROJ01000455.1 GCA_011321935.1 Bacteroidota bacterium
ACAAAACATAAAATTCCAATTTTATTGATTGACGGCAGCCCTGCCGATGCAAAGAAGATTGAAAAATTCTTGAAAGAGGCAGGCACTAAATGTGAATTCCACTGGCGGAAAACCCTTTTTGAGGGTTTCAATTATTTACAGAACCATCAGGTTGAATTGGTACTACTTGACCTGAACCTGCCTGATAGCCAGGGTTTTAAGACTATCAATTCTTTCATAGAAAGAGCTTTCCACGTCCCTTTCATCGTCGTCACCGATACCAATAATGAAATTATAGGCAACCAGTCCGTAAAAGCAGGCGCGCAGGATTTTTTGGTGAAATCCCAAATCAGCAGCAAGCAGTTTGGCCGCTCGATCCGCTATGCCCTGCAACGCTCGAAAGTGCAGATGAAGCTGGAAAAAACGGCCAAAGAACTGGAAACCAATAAAAAGCGTTTTTTGGAGGCGCAGCAAATGGCCCACTTCGGCACTTGGGAAATGGACCTGGTGAGCAACAAAATGAAATGGTCGGACGAGGTGTACCGCATTTTTTCTTTCCATCCCGGCAGCATTTCCCCCACCCTTTCTGACTACCTTTCTTATGTGCATGTGGAGGACAGGAACGATGTCGAAGATTTTTTCGACAACATCGCAAAAGACGGCCAACTGCACCAGGCCGAGCACCGCATCCTCATCGAGGGCACCCACATCCGCTACCTCACCATTCAAGGAAAAGTACAAGTGGAACAGGCAACGGGCCGGATTCTTCTCGTCGGCAGCATCCAGGACATTACCCAGCGAAAGATTTCCGAGAAACTCATCATTGATAAAAACATCTCCAACAAGACCGCTAAAATCCAAGAGGAAGTGCTGTCCGATTTGAGCTTCCAGATCAGGACGCCGCTGTCCTCGGTGGTCAACCTCTTGTTCTTGCTGGAAAATACAGAAAAATCAAAACAGCAGAGCGACTATGTGAACGACCTCAAAACCTCGGTGGACGACCTCGCCCTCTCGGTCAACAACCTGCTCAATTTCTCCGTCATGGTGTCGGACAATGTGAAGCTCGACGAGGAAGAATTCAACATCCGGGAGTTCATTCAGGGCACGCAAAATGTGGTGGCCATCAAAGCCGACAAAGCCAACCTGAAACTGAACATCGTATTGGACAATAAGCTGCCAGAAAAAGTAATCAGCGATCCCAAAAAGCTGACGCAGATACTTTACAACCTCGTTGACAATGCCATAAAATACAGCCCACAAAGTGGCAAGGTCACTATCTCCGCCAAAGCCGAAAACGCGAACGCTACCAGCATGAACCTCGTGTTTTCGGTAACCGATACCGGAACGGGCATTCCAAAAGAAAAAATCGCTCAATTGCTGGAGGCCGATAAACTTTTGTTGGAAACCGACCCCGAAGAAGAGGAAGGCAAAAAACGCCAATTGGGCATCGCCATCGTTGCCAAACTGACCAAGACGATGGGCGGCAAAATGGGCATCAAAAGCAAGCTCGGCAAAGGCGCCGAATTTACCATCAGCATCCCCGTCAAAACGCCCCGCCAAGCCACCTTTGGCACAAGCGACAAACCCGATGCGCCGCTCAAAATACTGCTCGTGGAAGACCACTTCCTCAACCAGATGGCCACCAAAAAAATACTCACCAATTGGTCGGAACATGTCACTGTTGACATTGCGGAAAATGGACTGGTGGGCGTGGAAAAATTCCGGGAATACGGCTACGACCTCGTCCTCATGGACATCCAGATGCCCGTGATGAACGGCCTCGAATCGGCGGCCAAGATCAGGGAGTTCAGCGATGTGCCGATCATCGCACTCACTGCCAATTCGACCAAACAGGAGCAGGACAAGTGCATGAAAATCGGCATGAACGACTACCTCTCCAAACCTTTTAAACCCAAAGAATTGTTTGCCAGGATCATGAACATGATCTCGCTGATGGTGAACTAGTGCAGTGATTCGTAATTAGTTGATTAGTGATTAGTCCGCCAAATCTTTGATAATGTGGTATTTACCAAAAAATAGATAGTCCGCTAATTATGAATCGAACCACGAGTGGTAAAAATCGTAATTAGCCAACCATTTAGTTTTTGGTTAAATGCCACATTATCAGGGATTTGGCGGACTAATCACTAATCAACTAATTACTAATCACTGCACTAGGGCATGTCGTGGACTTGCACTTCATCAGCTTGTTTTTCCAGCCTCTTTCTCAAAAGCCTTTATCCAACCCAATAAAATATCGTTTGACGGATGCCCCTCAAATGCCCAGCTCGCCGCATCTAGGTGCGTCATGTTTTTAAGTATTTTAAATTCGATATTTTGCCCGCCGAGGCTTTTTATTTTTTCGTGAAATACCAACGTACCTTCCAGTGCGACCATCCCGTCTTTTTCGGGGTGTACGAGCAAAGTAGGCTTCGCCTCGTTTTCCTGCAAAAAATTGATGGGGCTGGCCTCCCTGAACTTTTCGCTGCCGCGCCGCCCGGTCAACATCAGCAGGGGCGGCGAGTGCCACATCCCGTCCAAATTTAGCGGAGCGGCCATAAAATACAGGCCTGCAAACAGCTCCCGGTTCAAACCTACCGATTTCAAAAGCCGCCGGTCATAGTTTAATAGTGCCGCCAAATTGGCTCCCGACGACACCCCTCCCAACAATATTTTTTTCTCCGAAACCCCTTCCGCTGCCATTATTTCAACAATTTTTTTCATGGCATTGGCCACGTCTTCTTTCTGCTTCCTGATGTCAAAAAAAGGGATGCGGCGGTGGGAAGGGAGGAACAAATGATAGCCCATCCCGGTAAGCAGGGTCGCATTGGCGCGGAACATTTCCGGCCTGCCAAATTGCCATCCGCCGCCGTGAAAGAATACGATAACATGTTTTTTGGAAGCCTTGCCGTTGGGCGGTTTGCAATGGAGCAAGTACTGCCGGGAGTGCCCGCCGTACCGGTGCTTGGCCTGGATGTAGTCGCCCCTCTTGTGCTTTTTCATGTTGAAATACCAGATCGGCAACCGCAGCCCCTCGTACAGGAATATTTTTTTGGGAACGATGAAGAGCAATAATACATAGGTGAGGAAAACAGCCCCGATTATTTTTGCGAGTAGGATCATTGGTACGTGCAGCTATCGTAAACGCCCTCCCGAAACCGTTCGGAAGGGCGGCTATGATTAAGAAAAAGTAAAAATAAGATAACAATGCTAAGTTTGCACGTTTGTATTTCAAAATAAAATAGCATGAAATTGACCTTTCAAAAAGTATTTTTATCGGCCTTTGTGTTTTCTTCCTTCTTCCTCTTTTCAGGTTGCAACCCCTCTTTTGGCTATTCACTAAAGGGCATCAGCATCCCCGCCGACGTAAAAACTTTTTATGTCGAACTATTCGGCAACCAGGCACCTGCTGCCGTGCCTACCCTGCCCCGTGATTTTACCGAAAAACTAAAAGACAAAATCCGCCGCGAATCCAACCTCAAATACAACGACACCGAGCCGGACATTGAATTTTCGGGCTACATCGCCGCCTTCAACGTAACTGCCGAAGCCCCTAAAGCAGGCGAAGAAATCGGCTTCAACAAACTCGCCATCACGGTCAGCGTTGAGTTTACCAACAACAAAGACGAAAAGGCCAACTGGAAACAGCAGTTCTCTTTCGACGACTTTTTTGCCCCCGACCAAAACCTCCTCGACGTGCAGGACAACCTCATCAACAACATCACGGACGAACTCACCGACCGCATCTTCAACAAAGCCTTCACCAATTGGTAAGTCTCAGTCTTCAGTCTTTCAGTCTGCAGTCTTCAGTCTTCAGTCCACAGTCCTTCAGTCCACAGTCTGATTCGAGATGGATTTAATAGTGGAGCGTTGATTCACAAGCCAGCTACGGAGACGGATGAGACTGAAGACTGTGGACTAAAAGTCTTCAGTCTTCAGTCCACAGTCCTTCAGTCCACAGTCTGATTCGAGATGGACTTA
>DROJ01000456.1 GCA_011321935.1 Bacteroidota bacterium
AAGGCATCGCCTCAATGGGGACTCTTAGCAATATAAATCCAGGAATAATGCTGAAAAAAGAACAAGTATTACAACTCCTAAATTCGTTGCCAAACGAGTTTGAAATCTACGACCTCGTTGAGGGGCTGGTTGTCCTGCAAAAAATCGAAACCGGCCTGCAACAGGTCTCGGAAGGAAAAACCGTTGACACCCAAGAAGCCCGAAAACAATTAGCAAAATGGTTGAAAAAATAACGCATACCAACCTCACCCAATCCCAACTCCTCCTCTGGACAGGGCAGCAACTTGCCCCCAACTCCCCGCTATATAATATGGTGTTGCTTTTCGAGATGAAAGGCAAGATTGATGTGCCGCATTTCAAAAAAGCATTCCGGGCATTGGCCGACCAAAGCGATGCCCTGCGGACTGTTTTTGAAGTGGTGGACGGCAGTCCGCAGCAGCAAGTTTTGCCCCATTTTTTTTATGAAATAGAGGTGTTGGATTTTGAAGATGAAAAAGGTTTCAAAGCATGGGCTGCCGAGCGTTGCCAGCAAAAATTCGACCTTGCAAAATGCGCTTTCGATTCGGTTTTGGGCAGACTGCCGGACGGGCGTTTTTTCTGGTACCTCAACCAGCACCACCTCATTACCGATGCCTGGGGCGTCTCGGTGCTTTACAATAAAATGGCCGACCTGTACGCCAAATCATTGCGCGGGGAATTGGACGCCGCTCCCGTTTTGCCATTTTTCAAAAAATATATCGCTTACGAAAAAGACGCCCGCGGCCAAGCGAAACGGGGCGAGGTCAATCGGTTTTGGGAGGAAAAACTCGCTGGCCAACCTGCCCCGCCCAAACTTTACGGCGAAACAAATACCTCCGCCACTACCCTCTCAAAACGGGTTTCGCTCGACCTCGGACAAGCGCGCTCGGACAAGCTGAGGGCGCTCACGCAAGAGAAAGACCTCCGCTCGTGGACGCAGCACCTGTCGCTTTTCAATATCTTTTCGACGGTGCTTTTTGCCTACCTCTACCGCGTGGGCGGGCAGCGGAAATTATCCATCGGCACCCCTGCCCACAACCGCCCGACGCCTGAATTCAAAGGCACTCCGGGGGTTTTTATTGAAATATTCCCGCTGCTCGCCGAGGTGCAGGAAGGCGATACTTTTGGCTCGCTTTATCAGCGGGTGCGCAACGGGGCGCACGGGTTTTTGCGCTATGCGCAGCCCGGCGCTGGCACCCCAGGTTTGAGCCGCAGCTTCAATGTGGTGCTGAATTATATCCACGCCACTTTCCCTGATTTTGCGGGCATACCGACGCGGTCGGAGTGGCTGCACCCGGGGCATTGCGACCCCCGCCACCACTTGCGGATGCACGTGCATGACTTTGATGCGTCGGGAAGCATCGAACTGCATTTTGATTTGAACGAGGCTGTTTTTGATGAAAAAATGAGAGGGGAAGTGCCGGGGCATTTTTTGCGGATGTTGGATGCTTTTGTGGAGGACAGGTCGCAGGAAGTGGGGAGGGTGCCGCTTGGTAGCATAGCCTTCAGGCTGTCCCGGTCAGTGCCCTTTAGGGCGCTCAACGCCGCAAACATCTTGAGCAACAACGTCGTAAACGACGTTGACCGGGACAGCCTGAAGGCTATGCTACCAAAACCCGCCATCCTCTTCAACGGGCAAAAAACCAGCTACCAAACCCTCGAAGAAAAATCCAATCAGCTCGCCCATTTCCTTTTAAAAAAGGGCATCGGAAAAGGACATCGGGCAGCCATTTTTTTAAAACGGACACCCGACCTCCTGACCGCTATTTTTGGCGTACTGAAAACGGGGGCGGCGTACATCCCCATCGCCACCGACTATCCAAACAAGCGGGTGGAACACATGCTCGCCGACTCGCAGGCATCCATCCTCCTCACCCAAAGCCTGCTCGAAAACGGCCTGCCAGAAATGAGCATCCCCGTGCTGGGCATGGATACGGAACGCCCATTTTACGAAGTAGAAAAAAAAGAAAAACCGGCCATAGAAATACAGCCCGAAGACCCCGCCTACATCATGTACACCTCGGGTTCGACGGGGCGGCCAAAGGGGGTGGTGATACCCCACCGGGCACTCGGCAATTACATCCATTGGGCGGCCAGCCAATACAATGCGGTGGAAAAACCTGCCATGCCGCTGTTCACTTCCATCGGTTTTGATTTGACGGTGACCTCGATTTTTTTGCCCCTGGCAATGGGAGGAACGGTGGTGGTTTATGAGGAAGTGGACAATGGGCCAGACCTTTCTTTGCTGCAAGTTATCGAAGACGATTTGGTGGACTTGATTAAATTGACGCCCTCGCATTTGGCTTTGCTCCGGGGGAAAGATTTGCGGCAAAGCCGCATCCAAACAATGATTGTGGGCGGCGAAGATTTGCGGACGGAACTGGCCAAAAGTATCCACCGCACATTTGGCGGTAGCCTGAATATTTTTAATGAATATGGCCCGACGGAGGCAACGGTGGGCTGTGTGCTGCACCAATTTGACCCCCAAAACGATACGCAAATTTCTGTGCCTATCGGCAAACCGGCAGCCAATATGGAGGCTTTGGTTTTGGATGCCTTTGGCAACGAAGTGCCCGACGGGGTGACGGGCGAACTGCACATCGCAGGGGCAGGTTTGGCGACGGGCTATTGGCAGCAAGGGGAGTTGACGGAGGAGAAGTTTCAGGTTCTGCGAAATGAAACCTCCAAGATTTCTGAAAATCTTGGAGGTTTAACTGCCGCCCCCCGAATTTATAAAACAGGCGACCTCGCCCGCCGCAACCGTTCCGGCAATCTGGAGTATTTGGGACGCATTGACCAGCAGGTAAAAATCGGTGGCATCCGCATTGAGTTGGGTGAAATAGAGGCGGCATTGGCCAGTCATCCGGCCATCGAAAATTGTGTGGTGGAACTGCGGGAGCGAAAAGGAACGGCGGTCGAAAAAGAGGTACACCACTGCACGGAGTGCGGCCTGCCTTCCAATTACCCGACCGCCGAGTTCGACGAAAAAGGGGTGTGCAACCTCTGCCGCTCGTTTGAGACTTATCGGCAAAAGGCGCAAAAATATTTTAAAACAATGGACGATTTGAAGTCCTTGTTTGCCAAAGCAAAAGACCTGCCCGCCGACGAGGCAGGAAAAAACAAAAGCGAATACGATTGCCTGATGCTGTTCAGCGGCGGCAAGGACAGCACTTATGCGCTCGGGCAATTGGTGGACATGGGGCTGAAAGTACTCACTTTTACGCTCGACAACGGCTACATTTCGGAACAGGCAAAAGCCAACATCCGGCGGGTGGTGGGCCAACTCGGCGTTGACCATGTTTTTGGTGAAACCCCGGCGATGAACGAAATTTTTGTGGACAGCCTGCACCGCCACAGCAACGTTTGCAACGGCTGTTTCAAAACGATTTACACGCTGAGCATCAAAATCGCTTTGGAAAAAGGCATCCCGTACATTGTCACGGGGCTGTCGAGGGGGCAGTTTTTTGAAACGCGTTTAACGGAAGAACTTTTCTGGAACGAAGCCGTGGACGTGGCCGCCATTGACCAGACCATCCTCGAAGCGCGCAAGGCTTACCACCGCGTGGACGATGCGGCCTGCCGCCTGCTCGATGTTTCGATGTTTGAAAATGACGAGGTGTTCGACAAGGTGCAATACGTTGATTTTTATAGATATACAGATGTGAGTTTGGATGAAATGTATGCCTACCTCGACCGCCGCCTGCCCTGGGTGCGCCCCACCGATACGGGCCGTTCAACCAATTGCAGCATCAACCAACTCGGTATTTATGTGCATAAAAAAAAGGAGGGCTACAACAATTACGCCTTCCCGTACAGCTGGGACGTGCGGATGGGACACAAGCAGCGCGACGCCGCTCTGGAAGAAATAAACGAGGTGATTGACGAGCGGGAAGTGAAAAGGATGATGGCCGAAATCGGCTACGTGGAGGAGGAAAACGGCGCTGCCCCAACCGACGGGAAGCAGTTGGTGGCCTATTATATTTCAAAAGAAAAAATCCCGGCTGCCGATTTGCGGAAGCACCTCGCGGGAGATTTGCCGGAGTATATGCTGCCCACGCATTTTGTCCGTTTGGAAGCTATGCCGCTGACGGCGAACGGGAAAATAGACCGCGGGGCTTTGCCCAAAATAGATGCCGCGCGGCCTGATAGCGGCATTGGTTATGTTGCGCCCCGCTCGGAATTTGAAGAAATATTGGCGGGGATATGGTCGGAGGTTTTGGCCATCGAAGGGGTCGGCGTTTATGATAATTTTCTGGAACTGGGGGGGCATTCGCTCGCTGCCATCCGGTTGATGGCGCGCACTAATGAGGCGTTTGAACTGGACTTGCCGGTCAGTTGTGTTTTTGAGAAGCCGACCATTGCCGACATAGCGGGGCATATTGAAAATACAATCATGGAATTGTTGGAGGAAGTGGAGTAATAAAAAAAGCGGCCTTTTGACCACTGGTTTTGTTGAACCACAGAGAACACAGGGGGCACAGAGAGGGCGCAAGAATATTATTGCGACCTCTCTGTGCCCCCTGTGTTCTCTGTGGTTCAACAAAACCAGTGGTCAAAACACAAAAAAGCCGGAGCAACAAGTTACTCCGGCCATTGGTCTTCCAAGTTATGTCTGTCTAAAAGATCGTTCTGATTCTTTGGCCGTCTTTGTACTCAACGATAAACGCATCGTGGAACATGCGGTTTTTTCTCACTGCACTCAAGTCTGCTTTTGCGGCGCTCGCCGAACTGTAATCAGCTATCATCACCCGGTAAAGGCCCCGGTCTTGGATATACTCTGTATCGAGCTTGCCCAGGTTCTTTACGGAATTGTACATGGATAGGTTCGGGTTGAACTTGGATAATGCGATAATCTGTATTTTATAATAAGATTTACCTGCCTTTGGGGAGGCAATGGTGTCGGTGCTTCCTCCGCCTGTGGCCGTTTTTCCGTTGATGCTGTTTTCTGGGTTTACGACCTCGGTAGCCGGATAAGCAGCCGTTGTATTTGAAGTTGTATTTGCATTTGCATTTGAGGTTGTATTTGTATTTGCATTTGTACCCGCAACCGAGCCATTATAATTGGTTGCCGGTTCGTTGACCTGTACTTTTTGGCCACCGGCCGGAGCGCTAGTATTGGCTCCCGAACCGGTATTTGCTCCATGGGAGTCCTTTGCGACCGAAGGCGGAGAATAGGTATTTGTATTTATGCCCGTATCCGTATCCCGGTTGGCAGCGATGGGTTCTTCCTGATAGCCGTCGTAATATGGCTCCATAAAAATAGGCGCCCCGAAGTCATCGTATTCCGCATATTCGCGGGTATCAAATTCATAAGTTTTTTGGAAAAAACCGGGCTTCAATACTTCCAACATATAGCGCCTGTCGGGTTCGACATCAAAATTGTAAAGCCCCGTGGCCGAAACGATTTTGTCTTTAAACCGGCGCTGGTCCCCGTCGAGTTCATAAATAGCAACTTCCACATCTTTCAGTATTTCTTTGGTTTTTTTGCTGTAAACTTCGCCTTTGGCCACCCACCGCTGTTCTTTCACCAAGAAGTTGAAAGCGAAAATATCTTCGTCGGTAGTGGTGAGTTTTTCCATTTCGAAGGTTCGGTTGGAAGAGAAAAACCCGCCTTTTCCGGAGGTCGTTTTTACGAAGTAAAAATCGTCGGCGTTGGAGTTGATGGGCATGCCCATGTTCTTGGCTTTGCCCCAATGCGACTTCGCACCTTTGGACATAAAAACATCAAAACCGCCGATGCTCACCTGCCCGTTGGAAGAGAAATACAGGGCATCGTCCACTTGATCGTAATAAGGGGTGATCTCGTCTCCGATGGTATTTATTTTTGAGCCGGCATTGATGGGCAGGGTAAAATCATTGGCGTTGCTGTTGATCTCGCGGGTGGTGTACCAGATGTCCATGCCGCCCATGCCACCTTTGCGGTTGGAAGCAAAATACAGCACTTCGGTACTTCCGTCGTGGATCACGTATGGATGGGTAGTGGTCGCGTTCACCTCGTTGAGATAGTCGGGGAGGCGCTCTGGTGCGCTCCAAGAATTGCCCATGCGGCGGGTCACGTACAGCTCGCATTGAGAGGTAAGGCCGCCCCAGCTTTCCACTGATTTGCAGATGGTAAAATAAAAACGGGACGCATCGGGCGTCAACGAACCATTGCAAAAATGGTCTCCTTCTATTTTCGGGAAATTTTCAATCGGGCTTGCTTTGCTCCAAATGTTGCCCGATTTGATGGAGCGGAAAATCTCTGCCCGCTTGCCCATCGTTGATGAGAAATAAAGCGCTTCGTCGCCAAAAGGCATGGGCGCAAATTCTATTTCCGGGGTGTTGATATTGCTGCTCAAATATTCGATCTGGATATTTTCGTCCGGGCCTTTTACGGCGTATTGGGCAGCGAGTTCGCAGCCGCGGAGTTCGTTCTGCACTATTTCCGAAATCGTTGATTTGTCGGCGCCATTGTACTGGCCGAGGAAGTTGACGAGTTCGCTGCTGGCTGCTTCGTAGTCGCCGTTTTGCTTGAGGCAGCGGGCATATTGCAGGCCGATCAGCGGGTAAGATTCATGTTCGTTTTTCACATTTTTCCACAATTCGGCAGCGTTGCGGTAATCGCGGATGAGGTAAAAACTTTCGCCTGCCTTATAGGCCAGTTCTTTCTTTTTGGTCTTCTTTTTCCAGGCCGCTGAATAGTGTTCGGCGGCATCGGCAAATTGACCTTTGCTGAAAAGTTCTTCGGCGAGTTTGGCGTGTTTGCGCCAGCTCAGTTTGTCCTGCGCTTGCAAGTTCACAGCAAACAGGATGGAAAGCAACAAGGATAAGATGATGGGATTTTTCATAAAGCCTTAAAAAAATGAAAAAATAAACAGGACAAGTTTTTTTATAAATAACTGATTTTTCAGATCGAAACTATATCCTTTTTATTTAATTCATTACCGTACACTTTTATTCAAGTTGAAAATCAGGAAAGTTCTTTGAAAATTGGAAAGAAACCCTTAAGCCGTGCTTGATGTAGTAAAGCAGCCCCTGCAGCCCCAATTGGAAGACAGAGAGGTCGTCCACCCTGTCC
>DROJ01000457.1 GCA_011321935.1 Bacteroidota bacterium
GAATGTCGAATCCTTTTAAAATATCCGCTGCTTGCCGCATGATCGGCAGGTCGGAATCGCTGCCCATGATTATTGATATCATTGTTTAGTGATTAGTGGATCAGTGATTAGTGATTAGTTTGAATCCGTTCATTTATGACCTTTGGGAACCAGGTTTATTTTAAGTGCTTTTTCGAAAATACAATTTCCATTTCGGCACTTATGAAGTTTGATGGAAAAGTTCCGGCTGTTGAGTCCGTCTCCTTTGTCATCCCCGCTAGGGGAACTGTTCACGTTTGTATGGTTGCTAAAATTGCCGCTTTAACGTGAACAGTTCCCCTAGCGGGGATGACAAAGGAGACATGCTCCGCCCATCGGATCGGGGGAATAAATTCCCCCTCTTTTGGAAGGGCACGTAGTCGGAAACAAGGTTTTTTCGCATTTGCTTTGGCTGTTTAAAGTGGCCTGTTTGCTTTTACTTTCAGTAATTGTTTTACTTTTTGCGCTTTGGTTTTTGCTTTTTCCACTTCCTTGTCCAGCACCGTCACATGGCCCATTTTCCGGAAGGGTTTCGTTGTTTCTTTGCCGTAAAGATGCACTTTTATTCCTTCCATTTTCAGGCATTTCTCCAAGCCTTCATAACGCACCGGGCCGGTATGCCCGGGTTCGCCGAGCAGGTTGACCATAACAGAGGCAGTCTTCATTTTGGTACTGCCGAGGGGCAGGCCGAGGATGCCGCGGAGGTGCTGCTCGTATTGCGAAGTATAGCAGGAGTCAATGGTATGGTGGCCGCTGTTGTGGGGGCGGGGCGCTACCTCGTTGATGAGCAGTTCGCCGTTTTTTGTCAAAAAAAGTTCGACGGCCAACAGGCCGCAAATGCCGTATGCCCCGATGGCGGCAACGGCCATTTCTTCTGCTTGCTGCGCAATTTTTTTGTCCAGCCCTGCCGGGCAAATGAGGAACTCGACGAGGTTGGCCTGTGGATTGAATTGCATGGCGACGGGCGGGTAGGCTTTTATTTCTCCCTGCCCGTTCCTTGCTACAATGACCGCAATTTCTGTTTCGATGTCCACCAAATCTTCCACCATCGAAGGGGCGGGGATGACCAGGCCGAGGTCGCTTTCCGATTGGATGAGGGCGACCCCTTTCCCGTCGTAGCCCGCCTCTCTTGATTTTTGCACAAACGGGTATTTCAGCTCGCCTGCGGCAATTGCTTTTTTGATCGCTTCTCCGCTGCCGAACAAGGTGAAAGGAGCGGTGGGCAGTCGGTGTTTTTTGTAAAATTGCTTTTGCAGCCCTTTGTCTTTGATGGTGTTGAGCGCAGTGGGGGAGGGGTGGACAGGCAGGCCTTCCGCTTCCAGTTTCAGCAGGGCACCGGTGTTGACATGCTCGATCTCGATGGTCAGCACGTCCACTTGTTTGCCGAAGGCGTAAACATCGTCGAAGTTTTTGAAATTGCCTTCTACAAAATGCGAGACGGCCGATCCGGCGGGAAAAGATTTGGAGCCGTCGAGCGCCCATGTTTCCAAATCCCAATTGTGTGCGGCGAGCGCCATCATCTTGCCGAGCTGCCCGCCGCCGAGCATGCCTACTTTTGTGCCGTTGACCTTCATGCGGCAAATGTAGAAACGCCCACCATATTTGAACTACCCTGCGTGACGAAATTTTGCCTTTCGGGGCAAGCCCTTCCATGCGGTCAGCATCATCCTTAAAACACGGACAAATGCTCTTTTTCAACTTTTATGAATATGTGCCCGGCGCCGCTCTCCCAATCTAATTTTCCTACCTTTGCTTTTCAGCCGGCAGTCTGCCAATCCATCCCGAAAGGACTCCGCGGGACGTTCAGGGTCGAGTTGGTTTTCAAATAAGGTGGACTAAGCTCAATAAATCGGGGGCCGGACTGAAGACTGACGGACTAAAAGACCGAAAACTGAAAAATGAGTTACGTAGTATCAGCAAGAAAATACAGGCCTGCCCGGTTCGACGAAGTTGTCGGCCAGCAACATGTATCGCAAACACTGAAGAAGGCATTGCAGACCGACCACTTGGCCCATGCCTTTTTGTTTTGCGGGCCGCGCGGGGTGGGCAAGACCACTTGCGCGAGGATTTTGGCAAAAGTGCTCAACTGCCAAAACGTGACTGCCGATGCCGAGCCATGCGGCACCTGCGATAGCTGCAAGGCATTTGCGGGCAATGCTTCCTTTAATATCATGGAGTTGGACGCCGCTTCCAACAATAGTGTTGACCATATCCGTACCCTCGTCGAGCAGGTCCGGTTCCAGCCGCAGCAGGGCAAGTACAAGGTATTTATCATTGACGAGGTACACATGTTGTCGCAAGCGGCCTTCAATGCTTTTTTGAAAACACTGGAAGAGCCGCCGCCGTATGCTATCTTCATTTTGGCGACCACCGAGAAGCACAAGATCATCCCGACGATCCTTTCCCGCTGCCAGATTTTTGATTTTAAAAGGATACAGATCAAGGACATTGTCGGGCATTTGGAAAAGATTTGCAAAGAGGAAGGCATCGCAGCAGAGCAAGAGGCGCTGCACATCATCGCCCAAAAAGCGGACGGGGCGCTGCGGGATGCGCTTTCTATTTTTGACCGCATCGTCAGTTTTTCAGGTAAAAATATAACTTACGAAGACGTCATTGGCAGCCTGAACGTCCTCGATTACGATTATTATTTCCGCTTTACCGATGCCCTGCTCACTTCTGATTTGCAGCAAGTGCTGCTGATTTTTGATGAAATAACGAGGAACGGTTTTGAGGGCGACCTGTTCAATATCGGCCTCGCCGAACACCTCCGCAACCTGCTGGTCTGCAAAGACAAAGAAACCCTCCGGCTGCTGGAAGTGAGCGACTCGCTCAAGAAACGCTACCACCAGCAAGCTGCCGTAGCGCCGTCGTCGTTTATCCTCACTGCCCTCAACCTTGCCAACGACTGCGATATTAATTATAAAATGGCGCGCGATAAGCACCTGCACGTACAGATGTCGCTCATTAAAATGTGCTTTTCGGGAATCGCGGTATCTCAGTCCGCAGTCATTAGTCCGCAGTCTGCGGTCGCAACCGGAGCGACTTCGGGGCAGCCGGCGGTAGCGGAAAAAAAAAAGGCTGACTTAAATGCGCCTGCGGAAAAGGTAACCGACAAAGCCGTGATTGCGGAAGCACCTGAGGTTTTAGAAGAAAAAACAAATGGGGCTGCCGCTCCTGCAATTGAAAAAAGATACCCGATACCCGAAGAGGAGGCACTTGTGGAAGCCGCACCGTTGAAAGTGGAAGAGCCACCTGTTGAGCCCATGAGCAAGCCTGACGGAAGTCTGGGCCAAAAGGGCGGGCATCCCGACTACGTTGAGCCAAAACCCACGGGCAGACCATCCATCCGCCAATCAAAAAACTCGAACCTCCCAAAGCTGCAATCGCTTGATTCCCTACATGCGGAGGTGGAAGAGGCAGAGGAAAACAAGGGCAACCAAATAGCCAAACTCACGCAGGCCGATCTCGAAGAAACTTGGAAAGCCTACATTGAAACCTCCACCAAAGACTCCGTAAAAACGATGCTCAAAGGAGCAGAAATAAGCATCAAAGCAGAAGGGGAAGAGGTAACCGTAGTCGTTGGTTCGGCCT
Organism: Bacteroidota bacterium; assembly: GCA_011321935.1. Taxonomy (GTDB): domain Bacteria; phylum Bacteroidota; class Bacteroidia; order Chitinophagales; family Saprospiraceae; genus UBA6168. The sequence continues at coordinate 3,610 of DROJ01000457.1, forward strand.
TGGCAGAAAGCACCATCCGGCAAGAGCGCAGCCTGATGGACCACCTCCGCAAAAGCCTGAATGCCCCCATGCTGGCCATGAAAATAAAACTTGACCCCAGCCGCTCCAATGCTGCTCCCGCCAAGCCAAAAAAATTGACGGACAGCGAAAAATATTGGCGCATGAAAACTATCAACCCGCTAGTGGATGAAGTGCGGAAAAGGTTTGATTTGAAACTGGACACTTAACAGAGAATGGGAAAACCAGAGTTTGAGAGAATGAGAGTTTGAGAGAATGAGAGTTTGAGAGTTTGAGAGCAGTATCGAGAAGGGACTCTTTGGTTTCTCGAACGAGTGCCAAAGAGTCCCTTCTCGATACTGCTCTCAAACTCTCAAACTCTCATTCTCTCAAACTCTGGTTTTCCCATTCTCTCAAAAAGAGTATGCTAAAAAGATCAATAATGCCTTCCGTACAGGAAGTTGAAGATTTAAAAGTACCCCGCCCAAAGCTGTGGTATTTGAGCAATGGGGCCCCCGTTTACGAGACCAACATGGGCACACAGGAGATCGTCAAATTGGAGCTGGTCTTTTTTGCCGGGCGGCCATTTGAACGGAAAAAGTTGGCCGCTAGGGCAACGGCCCCGCTGATGAAAGAAGGCACAAAAACCCATTCCTCTGCTGAGATTGCCGAAACGATGGATTTTTATGGGGCTACCCTCGCCATGCCTTTTGGTATGGATACCTCCAATGTGCAGCTCTATTCATTGACCAAGCATTTCGACAAAGTGCTTCCGCTCCTTGCAGGAATATTGTCTGTCCCTACCTTTCCCCAAAAAGAAATCGATGCGTTCATCCACCGCAACCAACAACGGTTGCAGGTAGAACTGACCAAAAACGATGTGCTTGCCTACCGGAAATTCACAGAACTCCTTTATGGCAAGCAACACCCGTATGGCTACAACAGCTACCCAGAAACTTACGGCCAAATAAAAAGGGCAGACCTCGTGGCCCATTTTGAAGAAAATTTTACCGCAGGTAATTGCCTTGTTTTTTTGAGCGGCAAGATCAACCCGTCCATCCGCCGGCAATTAGAGGAGCAATTGGGCAAAAAGATGTTGCAGGGCGAACGGAGGTCGGTTCATTTGAACGAGCCTGTGACCGGCCCTGAAAACGGAAAGGTCAGTACCGCCGATAAATTGCAAAAAGCCATCCGTATCGGCCGCCGTATGTTTGGGCGCAAGCACGAAGACTACAACGGCATGTATGTGCTGAACACTATTTTAGGTGGTTATTTTGGCTCTCGGCTCATGGCCAATATCCGGGAAAAAAAGGGCTACACCTATAGTATATACAGCAGCAATGACTCGATGCTCTTCGGTGGGTATTTCAGTGTGGCTTCCGAGGTGGGCAATGAATTTGTGGAAGATACCATTAAACAGGTTTATATTGAAATGGAAAAACTACAGACCGAACTGATTGGGCCGGACGAGCTTTCAATGGTCCGGAACTACCTTTTGGGCACAATGCTCACCAACCTGGACGGGCCCTTTAATATAGCTGGTGTGGTAAAAACATTCGCAAAAGAAGGCATGCCACTGTCGTCTTTTGAAGATATGGTGGAGACCATCAAAAACATCAAGGCAGAAGAACTGAGAAATTTGGCGAGGAAGTATTTTGGGAAAAAAGAAATGGTGGAGGTAGTGGTTTAAGTTATAAATAATTTAAGATTCATATGCCCCGTCGTCGAGGGATGTGAATCCCTTGAATCATTTATAATTTGAACCAGTAGTGGTTTGATTGCTGGTTTTGAACCAAAGCCAAAAAACATATCGCCCATTTAGGTTTTACAGCCCCAACTTCTCCCGCAAATACTCATCCCTGTTCCCGTGCTGCTTCCAATAGGCCGATTTTACCGAGCCTTTCAAGGTGCCTTTCGACATCAGCTTCCCATCCTGCATTTCGGTCCAAGATAGTATTTTATGCGGAAAAACAGGGTCGAAGCCAATGGTCAATGTACGGTCGAGGTGGAGGTATTCGAGGACGAGGGAAGTGCTTGTTTCCTGTTTTTCAAACCTTATCCTTGCCTGTTTTGCTTTCGGCGGGTCGTGGGTCAGGCGCGAATAAAATGCGGAGGGGATGACCTCGTAAGTCCCCTCTTTTATGCTTTCGGGGTCGAGGCGGATGCGGGTCCAAAGTTCGTCTTCCAGAAAGTCCGCTTTGAGTTTTACATCTTGATCGCCTTCCGATTCAAAATAGGAAAAACTGCGGGCATTGTATTTTTCCCCCTCCAAGTTCATTTGCAAAAAAAAGTGGCCGCACCAGTCCTGCGAGGTGGTGGTGGCTTTTAGCGAGCGCGGGAACTGGGCTTGGTCAATGGGCGTAAAAACCGACTGCATCATGGAATAATCATAAATGCCGGTCACAAAGCGGCGCAGGTAATTCAGTTTCAAAACAGGCACTTTGTCGCTCCCGGCCTTTTTGGGCTTGTCCAATTTCACTTGTTTCTCTTTCGAGAAATCTTCCGTCACGAACACCATGATGGCCTCGCCTTCCCTCATTTCCCCGTACCTCGATTGTTGCAGGTCATAAGAATTGATTTCGCCCTCGCCAGCAAACCAGTAGTCTGCAAAGTTACCCGTCCGGGCATTGGACACCAGCACAGTTTGCCCTTCGGGGCTGCCCCCGGGGTAGCATGAAAAAATAAAAAACGAAAAGATAGGAAGGAGGGGGAAAAGGCGGGCAAGGTGGTAATTGTTTAAATGCATGGCTGTTCAGATTTAGGTCAAATGTACGGGTTAATTGATTAGTGGACAGTGGTTGGTAAGGCTCTAATGGTACAAATCGAAATTAACTAACCATTTAGTTTTTGGTTAAATGTCACATTCTCAGGGATTTGGCGGACTAATCACTAATCAACTAATTACTAATCACTTCACTAATCACTGTCCCGCTAATCACTGCTTCGCTAATTTAATTCCCAACAAAACCGATGTTGGTAAAAACAACACTCCATCCCCCCACCTTTGTTTAATAAATAGCTACTTTTGCTTTGTCGATCAACGACATTGGCTTTAAAAACCATCCTTATCCTTCATGAATTATGCTGACACTGCACTGGCGCCTGCCATTGACCTGCTGAACCCTTCAGCAGCGGCATCTTCTACATTCTCAAGCAACTCTATGGTCGAAGTTAAAATTTTCTCCGGAAAATGCTCAAGGTATATGGCAGAAAACATTGCCGATTACTACGGGCAGCCCCTCGGCGACGTGCAGCTCAACCGCTTCAGCGATGGCGAAATGCAGCCCGTCATCAACGAATCGGTCAGGGGGGCATTTGTGTTTTTCATCCAGTCCACTTTTGCCCCTGCCGAAAATCTGATGGAGCTACTATTAATGGTGGATGCCGCAAAAAGGGCCTCGGCGGGCTACATCACCGCGGTCATTCCCTACTACGGCTATGCCCGGCAAGACCGAAAAGACAAGCCCCGCGTACCCATTTCTGCCAAGTTGATTGCCGAGCTGTTGCAAGCAGCAGGGGTGGACAGGGTGATGACCATGGATTTCCACGCCGACCAGATCCAGGGCTTTTTCAAAATACCTGTTGACCACCTTAAAAGCGAGGCCATCTATATTCCTTTTTTAAAACAACAAGACTTGAGCAATACCATTTTTGCCTCCCCCGATGTGGGCGGCGTGAAAAGGGCAAGGACTTATGCCAAGTATTTTGGACGCGAATTGGTGATGTGCGATAAATACAGGATGAAGGCCAATGAAATTGCAGAAATGACTTTGATCGGAGATGTGGAAGGTGCAGATGTCATATTGGTGGATGACCTCGTAGATACGGCTGGCACCCTTTGCCGTGCGGCCGACATAATATTGAAAAAAGGTGCAAAAAGCGTCCGTGCCATCTGCACGCATCCTGTTTTGTCGGGCAACGCTTTCCAGAACATCAAAAAATCAGGATTAAAAGAATTGATCGTTTGCGATACCATTCCGATCAAAACCAACAACCTACCGGAAAAGATAAAAGTCCTGCCTACCGCAAAATTGTTTGCAAGGGCCATCCGCAACACACACGAACACCGATCCATCTCAGCGCTCTTCATCGAGGGCTGAAATAGTTATGTACCAGTAAATTAGTTAGGCTCCCTTTTGAAACAATGCCTGCCTGTCCTCAAATGCAAAACGCCAACAAACATAGTTTGTCGGCATTTATCTTTTAAGCTGGCTGCTGCTCAAGAAATGAATCAATGGCTTCCATGGCATTGGACAATTTATCATAGTCCAAGCTGTAATGGATGAACTTGCCATCTCTTTCAGTCAGTACCAAACCAGCTAAACGGAGGATGCGGAGATGTTGAGAAGTGATTGATTGCTCCAATTTCAGCGTGTTATAGATTTTGTTGACATTGATTACGTCATGCTGATCTATAAATTCCAGGATCTTCATTCTTAAAGGATGAGCTAACGCTCTAAGAATTTCGGAAGATGCCTGTAGCTTCTCATCATTGATGTTTACCTTAGCCTTTCTCATAGAAGTTACCTTTATAATTGTCTTAAAATAATGTGCAGTGGCAAATATGCGCTATTTTATTATTTTTTCAAAATAGTTATAAAAAAAAGTGCTGCAAACTCATTGGTTTACAGCACTTTTCGGCGGATGCCTTTGTTGCTCACCGGGTTCAATAATACCTTGCCAACAAGCGTTGGCAGAACCTCATCCGGTGAATTTTAGTAGCGGTCTCTTTGTCGTGGGATTGATTGTTCAGACAAAAGTGTTTGTGTTGGCTACTCGGGCCTTTGATCGAGGTGCGAAGTTGTTTCCTTTAAGCGGCGAGTTCTTCTACCAATTGTGAAATTTGGGAAAGGCGGTCCTTGTCCAAAGAATAGTAGATGAATTTTCCGTTGCGGTCGGTTGCGACTACTCCGGCGCGGCGCAGGATGGCCAAGTGCTGGGAAGCGACAGATTGTTCTAGCCTCAACTTGATGTAGATGTCCGTGACGGTCATCCGTTCATTCTCCTCCAACAGGTCAATCATGCGCTGGCGGAGTTTGTGGTTGATGGCCCTAAGAACTAAAACTGCTTTTCTCAATTCAGCATAATCTAGCTGGATTTCTTGCGTTCCCTTCTTCAAAACAATAGTTTCGCTCTTTTGCTTTCTCATATCTATGTTTAATTTTTATATGGTTAAAAAAATTGCGAAAAAGAACTTTCGTTAAGTTTTCTCAAATTAATAAAATTCAGATACATGGATTCCAAGAACTATACCAATCAATAATTACGATGGTCTTTAATACTTAAACGCCATGTTATCAGGGCGAAATTAAGATAGCTTTTTCAAATAACAAAGACTTATAAAGTAAATTATTTTTTAATATGTAAAAAATTATATTGGATTTTTCACGCTTTCAAAAGGTTCATATTCTTTGGAACCGTAATGTTTGGAGGCTTTAAATAGAAAGGCGTGAAGTAGGCAATGTCTGCAAAGTTCCCAGATTTGAACTGTTGGTTGGAAAGGCTTGGCAGGTTGGCAGCCGAGCATTTGGAGGGGCGGAAAACCGCCATCGGCGAGGTTAACACGCTCTGGCATTTCTCTGCACCTGTACCGCAAAACACTATTTTTCTCCCTGCCTCAAAGAGATCGCCGAAGCTGTTTTCCTCAATAACCATGGCCTTTGCGCCCGTAATTAGTTTGTTTTGTCTGTCGAATATGGAACAATAGACCTCCATCCGCCTGGCATCTATCATTGGGCAATAATAGCCGCCGTGTCCTGGCGTATCTTTTTGTGCGCCCAGCGCGAGTGCCTGTAAGGTGTCGATTTTTAGCAAGGGCTTGCCCAGGGCATAGCAAATCCCTTTGGCCGTCGAGGCACCGACCCGCAAAGAAGTATATGATCCAGGGCCGGAACTTACCGCCACCGCGTCTATTTCCCGGAGGGACAAACCGGACGCCTTTAGGCAGTCGCCGATCAAAGTGGTCAATACCCTTGAGTGGTCGAATTCTTTGCCGGCCTCCCGGAGGTGGAGCAGCTTGTCCCCTCTGGATACTGCAACAGAGCAGGTGCCTGTGGCCGACTCGATATTTAAGATGATGGGTTCTTTTTGCAATTTTTTTTATTTTCTGATATTGCACCACTCGGTTTATTTAGCCCCAGCAGGGCAGCCATATTTGTAGAAAATAAATAGGAGCAATTTTTCTTAGCCCACCGGAGGCGGGCGGTCATGTTTAAAGTCATCAAATATGGTCGCCCCGCTGGGGCTAAATAAAAGAGAGGGTATTTTTTCTGCAAATATCGCCGCCCCGCTGGGGCTAATTGAACTGGGGAGTACAGAAGTCCAGTTATTCTATACTGAACCACTTTAGGTTTTGTGCATCGAGGGCAGGTACTCCCCTTCTGGGGCTGGGGGCTGGCGAGGGCAAATGCACAAAACCTAAAGTGGTTCAGTATAAAAAGGGGAAACCTGATTATTTGATCAAAAATATTCAAGCGGAACAATTACCTTTGCCGCCGATTTGCAAAAACAAACTTATGACTGCATATACTTTTTTATAGCTGCCTTGAATTTATTCCTTCCTTCACGACGGGCTGTTTCCCTTGTCAAATCATTTGCAAAGGTCAATCATGGAAATCCATTTTTTTGCTTTTTGGCAAAATATATTTCTAATTTTTTTCGCGCAGCCCTTTTTCACACCACATTTATATTTCAAAAAAATAAAAACAGAAATGATAGATAAACTCGAAGCCATTAAAAACACATTCCTCACACTGGAAGAGCAAATGTCCGACCCCGATATTATCAGCGACCAAAAAAGGTACCGGGAAGTGGGCAAGGAATATACAAAACTGAAAGCAGTGGTTGATGTTTTTGAAGAATATAAAACAGCGCTGGCGAACATCAAGGAGGCCAAAGAAATGAGCAAGGACAAAGATGAAGAAATGCGGGAAATGGCCAAAATGGAACTCCAAGAACTGCAGCCCAAAGCCGCCGGACTGGAAGAAAAACTGAGGCAGCTACTCATCCCCAAAGACCCCGAAGACGAGAAGGATGTCATATTCGAGATACGGGCCGGAACGGGCGGCGACGAGGCCAGCATATTTGTGGGCGACCTTTTCCGTATGTACAGCAAATACTTTGAAAAACAAGGTTGGAAAATGCAGTTGATATATGCCAACGAAGGCTCGTCGGGCGGGTACAAGGAAATAACGGTGGAGGTGCAGGGGGTTGACGTTTATGGCCGCCTGAAATTTGAATCGGGCACGCACCGGGTACAGCGCATTCCGGCCACTGAATCGAAAGGCCGGGTACATACCTCCGCCGTCACCGTCGCCGTGATGCCCAAAATGGAAATGGAAGATGTCAACATCAACAAGTCCGACCTGCGCATTGATACCTTCCGGTCGAGCGGGGCGGGCGGTCAGCACGTCAACAAAACGGAGTCGGGCGTGCGGCTCACGCATATTCCGACTGGCGTGGTGGTGGAGTGTACCGAAGGGCGTTCGCAGCACTCGAACAAGGAAATTGCCGAGCAGCGTTTGTACCAAAAAATATACGAAGCACAGAAAAACAAGATGGAATCGGAGGTGGCCGCCAAACGAAAATCGCTGGTCGGTTCGGGCGACCGCTCGGAAAAAATACGCACTTTTAATTATCCGCAAAACAGGGTGACCGACCACCGCATTGATTTGACGCTTTATAACCTCGACCAGGTTATCGAAGGTGATTTGGATAAAATAATAGACGGGCTGCAGATAGCCGAGAATACTGAAAAAATGATGGCAGCGGAAGGTGAATGATTAGGCGCCGGGCGACTTGCCTTACTGAAAAAACTATATTCGCCGCCCATGAAATATATTTTCCAATGCATTGAATTCTTTTGGTAAAATTATTTTAAAACGCTCCGCAAAAATTAAATAATAAACGACTCCTATTGCTTTTAAATCCAAGTTTTTTAAACCCATTACATTCTCCAATGCTGTTTTTGGAAAA
>DROJ01000458.1 GCA_011321935.1 Bacteroidota bacterium
AACATAACGGTCAAAAAATTATATCGGACAGTATGGGCGAACTCTCTGCCTGATCCTTGAGGCAGAAGGTTTCCCTGTGCGTCCAAAGTCTAAACCTCATTGTTAGCTGTAAAAAAAGGTGTGCCATCTTTAATAGGCGGAATCAAAAGGGGCGCGTCGCTGGGGATAGTGCACCAAACCAATTCTTTATCCGTACCAATGACAGGTCCTTTTTGACAAGTTTCACAAGGAGGAAGAGGATTGTCGGGATTATATACACAGTAATTTGGGTCAATCGGGACCCCACAAACTACATTTTCTACATCTGTATAATAAACTGAAAAATCAGTTCGGCAAAAAGAGATTATTGCACAATAGGTCTTTTTGCGTTCTTCTTCTGAAGCATCGTAATAATATAAATCCATATAATTACGCAATTCGCTACCTGGAAATATAGGCTCATTTTCCATTAAATAATCATAATACCTGATTATGTTATAAAAATTAAATGTACGGGGCAAACAGGTCAAAGGTTGTTCCGTTGGTAAAAATCCTGCAGGCACATCAAGATCGTTCAGGCAATAGTGAATATCTAATCTCGGAAATTTGCAATCAACAAATATGCACCCATTATCCAATGTGGGAGTGGGGAAAATAGCTTCTCCGGGCCATCCCCCCCAATGATTTGACGATTTGAGGCTTGCAGGGCAATATTTCACTTTGTCACATGGCAAATAGCTACTTACAGTTGATTGCAAAAATCCTATATACTCTGAGTTAAACCCAGTACTCACAAATGCCTGATTCAATATTGATCTATATTCGGCAACACTGACTATTCTTTTTTTAAATCTTCTTTTCTTGCCAGTATCAATACCATCACATATAATAGGTGCCTTGCATTTCAACCAACCTTCTTCAAATGCTTCTATGTCATATGTTGCGTTTATATATAATGGCCCAAAATCTATCCCGTCACAACTTTCATTATACTCGCAATAAATATCGTTCACTACTCCCACAAACTCTTTATCAGTAGGTCTCACACCAAGTTGCACAGAAACAGGATACGTACAATCACCAAAACTGAAAAGAAAATTATACTCTTGATTTGGGTCAAGGTTTCCGATTGTATAAGAAAGTGGGTTTTCAAGAGAAGGGATCAATATGTTTTCGCTACCATCGATAGAATAATACACTTCGTGGTTGTCATCAACCTTTTCAATGTTAAAAGTAGCACTACCGACAAAGCCCTCACATGGAGGATCTTCCTCCACCAGAGAAGCATCACCAAAGAAAGCGGCATAACTTTCGGAGGCGGTACATCCCTCATTATCTGTCACTGTGATGGTATAAGTTTCATTGAAAAGCCCTGTCGCATCCTCCGTCGTTTGCCCGTTGCTCCATTCATAAGCGAATGGAGGAGAACCGCCCGATACCAAAAGGTCAATTTCACCTGTGCCGGGGCATCCAAATATCCCTTCTCCATCCAAGTTTATATCCATTGCAGGAAAATTATCCAATAATATACTTTTGCTTAAATACCTGCCGCAATCGTCATATACATCAAAGTAATAAGTTCCAGCAGATAGTTGCGAAAAGGCAGCCCCTCCTTGAGAAGATGGAATAACAGAACCATCGCTCCCTTCGATCCGGTAGGGAGAATTTCCACCTGTTACATTGATGCTGATAATGCCTGTTGCTGCACCAAAGCAAGACAGTCTTGCAATATTGAGATCTACCGTGAATTCTCCTTCGCTTGGTGTTTCAGGAACGGTGAACGAAAAAGATGAGTGACAACCTGAATTGGTTTCCGTAACAGTTACAGAATAATCTCCCACGGCTATATCATTTAACTCTGAAATATTGTTGTTATCAACACTGATTCCACTGCTCCACTCATAGGTAAAGTCGCCACCAAAGTCTTCTATAAATACAGCGATTGTAATAGAACCATTGGCTACACCTTCACATGCAGGCTGAACATCACTAACGACCAATTGAGGGGTGCTGCCGCCAAATATTTCATAAGAGAACGTTCCTGTACAACCGACCGCATCGGTAGCGGTCAAAAAATAAATTCCGTCCGACAAGCCAGCATGCAAGAGTTGGGTAGAACCGTTTTCCCAAAGATACGTATAGGGCGAGATTCCGCCTTCTGCGCCACCGGACAGGAAACGGATTGCCCCATTAAATGAATTGCAGGATGTAGGGGGCTTAATGTTGGATGGCTGCATGGTTATTTCAGGGCATTCTGAAATCTCAACAGTGAGGGTAGATAAACACCCATAGGCATCCATCACCGACAAGGTATAGCTTCCTGCACACAAATTGCCGAAGGTATAAGCCCCATTGATATCTGCGGTGTATTCAGCTGACCCATTGTCACCCACTAAGGACAAGACAAAGGGGCCGGCATCACCCGCTGCGGTGGCCTCAATGCTCCCGTCGCATTGGCCAATACTGGTGAATGTGGTATTGGTGATTTCGATAGTGGCCAAGGCCACTTGAACCGAAACCAATAGCAGGGACAATAATATCCAACCCCTGCGCAGGTACGCAGCTTGCATGGTATGCGTTTTCATACGACTATATTTTATGCGTTATTGATGGTTTTGTTTTTGGTTGTGGGGTGTTCAGGTTTGTGGTTGTTTATTGGTTTTTTTTGAATACATGAAGTTGCTTGTCTCCGTCTAATTGGTAAACATGGTCATTTGTCACTATTGGAGCATGTCTGGCCGGAATACTATCTTTTGCCCCTTCGAGTGGCAACAATTGAACTAATTCAGCAGTATGTTTATCAAAAACTCCAAGCACCCGATCATACCTGCTTGTCACGTACATAAATTTTTCGTCCACAGCATGACGGGTCATGTTCCAAAACCCTCTGGTCAGCTTTCCATCGTGCGTTTTTGGAATAGCAAAAGACTTCCAAGATTCCCTTAAATTTACTGAAGAAATTATTTTACCAGTTTCGGTCTTCAAAACGTGGTATGCTGGATAACGTCCATTAGTAAGGACATGAGTTTTGTTATCGTAGATGAATAGCATGTTTTTTCCGCCAGTAATAGTTGCCGACCACATTACAGCCCCAGTTTCAACAGCAATGCTTATAATTTTAAAAGCTGTTATTGATGCAATTAGCATTTTGATTTTTTTGTGGTAATGAAGCATATATGTACTGCCGAGTTTTACTTCGCCATTTGATTCCCATTTTCCTAATTCAGCTATGCCAAAGCTCCATCTAAGGTCGCCATCAATAGAAACGCAGAAAATTTTTCTGCCTTTATTATAGACGAAATCACCGTTGCCAACTGCCAGCACAGGAACATCGTTCAACTTTACTTCAGATATACTGAGGTCATGCAGGTCAAAGGAAAATTTTGCCCTGCCCTTTTCGTTCTCGCCCGATGTGATGAACCCATTTTTATATTGACACCTCCTCCACAAATAATAAGTGCCGCTTATTGTTCTATAAAATTTCCCTTCTTTATAAATTAAAATATCAGAACCGTTTTCTTCCTGCAACAGGATCAAATTTCCACTACTAAAACAGGTATATATAGGGCCAGGGTGGATCAATTGTTCAGTACGACTTTCTCGATCCCACAAAGTCAGCCCTTCCTCTTTTATCAACAACATCGAGGCTGTGTCTCTGGCGTAAATGGAATACTTACTTACACCCTCTATTAAAGCAATTCGTTTTAGCATTTGAGATATTATTCTATTTTGAAAATTAAGTAGAACCAGTCGTCAGTATTGTTGATGAAATCCATCAGGTCATTGACGTTTCCTATTACAAAAGACGGATTGTTTTGTGCGGCAAATTCTACGAATGTTTCAATAATGTTATTATTTGCAAAATCATTGGAATGTTGGGTTATTGCAGTTCTAGCATTTTCTAACAAGTATTCATAATTAGGCGAACCGCCGGAAGAAAATGCTCCTTTGCCATCAAAGACCCATTTCATATCAGACAACTCATCAACTTGAATGATATCTTTGCTGAATTGACCCGCAAAGTTATAATTCTGGTTAAATGAAGACCATGATTTAAGCTCAACCCTTTTAGTAAAAGAACCATCGAACTCATCAACATCTATTATCCTTTGAACCCCGTTTGAATTGTCAACCCTCTCAAAACTACTTATGTCGTTCCATCTGTTTTTTGAATACCTAAGCTGCCATTCTGCGCCAATGTATTGCAAGTCTCCGCTACAACAAATATTTTGCAAAACATCTCCAACTCTGGGAGGCTGGGGGGCAGCATCTCTCACTAATTTTAATGCGTCAGTTAATTCATCTGCAGTCATGGTGTTTCCTAAATAATTAGCAATACCTTCATCATCTATATATGGTTTGTTTTGATTCCCATAGCCCCAATCATCGTGCTTCTTGAAAGTTTCCACAAATTCAGCTTTTTCCCAGCCAAACCCCCCAGGTTTTTGAAAGTCATTGTCATCCACTAAGTCGCCCAACTTTTTTAACAAATCTGAATCAATTTTTTTACGTAAATTAGGTCTGTCTGCATCATTCAACACATCCCACCCGTCAATAGCTTTATGGTCTTCTACAAAGATATTCAAAAGGTTATCATTCCCATCCACATCCCTCAAAAAATCTTCCGCCTTCGCCTTGACCACATTCCCTTCAAAAAACACTTCATCGAATTTACTATAAAATGCCGGATTCTCATCGGGAAACCTTTTGAAAACATGCAGCAGATCAACATCCCCCCCTTTGAATGCATTCCAGACGTGGAACAGTTTTGGGTTTTTGGTGAGTTTAGGAAAGTGCGGCCCCATATCTTTAAAGAACTCGAGGAATTCTTCTTGTATGGCAGCCCCGACATTCTCAAACTGTTGGAAGAACTGATGGTCAAAATCGTGAGGGGCCTCGTCAAGATGTTTGGCCATGGTTTTAGCCGCTTCCTTGGCTTTTTTGGAAAGTTTCTTTAGCAGATCAAATATAGCCTTTCCTTGAGCGATGGCCAAAATGATGCTCACACCGTCAAAAGAAGCATTATAGGTTACAACTTCAACTTCCAATCCAGACTGGCCAGAATAGATGTCATGCTTTTCCTTAAGGATTCCCCGGGCTACCTTGCCGGGGTGAGTGACCGCATGGACAATCGCATCACGGGTTTGTTTGTCCTTTACCACGCTTACACCAAAAGAGAGCATCTGTGCAGCAGCAGCGACGGGGTTTTCTTGCCCTATTGCATTTCCAAACCCTATGACCGGGCCTGGAGTATCGAAGAGACAATCACCACTGGGATGCCAAACTTGTTCAGGTATTTCTACATTAATAATGGTCTGTTTACCTATACCGGCCAATTCTTTGGTAACTCCCCAAAAATTAACCTCGTCTTCGTAGCCGGCCCTTATGCCAAAATATCTCAACAAAGGATAAGCAGGAGGATCGTCGGGATCTGTCACGGGGTTGTTGTCCACATGGGTTTCCATCTTTACATCCCTACCATCTTTTATTGCATCAATCATTACTGCTTTAGCCTCTTTTCGTTCGGCTTCGTCGGGGATTCCGTCAAAATAATCATCGCCAAATTTCAAGCAGAAACTTGCAGTTCCGTTGTTCCTGTAATGTATCCAATAAAGCACGTCCGTTGAGGCCATGTCGAAATTGTCAAAATCATCTTGAGCAGGGCCGATAGAATTGATGGGCAGCTCTTGGTCAGGTTGGTAATCCCCGCTCAGAATCACGTCCATGTCCATTCCCCAACGGCCCATCCCATTGGCTATGGCAGAGTTGATTTCAGCTATCTCCGTTCCGTCAAGGCCAATATGGTCAATGATGTTCCCAGAACTGTTGGGGCTTCCGGTAAAGCTGAAATCCCCGATCTGTTCTGCTGACAGTTCAAAACATTTGGGGACGCCCAAGTCTTCCGTTTCCGGGTCGTACCCTCCGTCGGTAGAAAACTCGCAAAGTGTATATTCAAGCACCAATTGGTCGGTCAGTGTCGGGTCGTCCGGGGTGTAAGGTTCCCACAGGCCAGTGGCACAATTCCACTGGTAGAAAGTGTAGTTGTCAGGATTTGATTCGTCACCTACTATGTAGAAATAATCGGAATAACCGTTGCCTCGCTGGATTTTTATCAAAGAACCTTCTTCCCACCAATTGCAAATCTTGTTCTGGTCGGAAGAGGTAAACCCATTGGTTGTTATAGGCGGAAGGTCAATATTATAGGGGTCTGGAGATTGGATCGGATCACCCAAGCAAGCAAGGTCTAAATCACTCACAATGCTCCCGGCCCCTTTGCCAAGCGAGGTAGGCAAAGTACAGAGGTACTCACGTTGCTCGGCTTCAAAGGAGGCAGTTCCAGTTTGGTAACCCAAGACTGCCAACGGGGGAGTAACATAGGGTTGGGAAATATATGGGGTGGAAAGGTTGCCTGAACCTGAAAATACAAAACCTCCTTTTACAGTAATTTCATAATACCCAACAAAATCAAACCCTGCCGCATTTGGCCTGCCGTTATAATACCAAGGGCCGCCGCCGGTACTGGAATTTACTGTAAACCCACCCAATGCCCCGTCCGGGAACGAGCCTGTCCAATGCGGGGGAGCGCCAAATCGCAGGATGGTTTGCGAAGGCAACTGCAAGGGAATATCAGCAGGTGTCAACCCTATCGCATTTTCCATTTCAAACGATTCACAAACAGGCACATGGCTACCGCTGCCTTGATTGATCGGAGGAGCCAAGCTGAGGTGGTTGTCCAGACTGTTGTCCATCAGGGCAAACAAAACCTGTTCGGCTTCTGATGGCAGGTTTCCGCTGCCCACATCATTTGCGACTGCTTGCAACACGCCGTCCATATACTCATGCCATCCAGCAAAGGCCCCGGGGGTATGCCCGGCAAGCGACGGAACGTTAGCCAAGATAAATAGTTTGTCAGGAGAAGCTGTACCTGATTCCCAGAGGTGGACCCAATATGCCAATTCTCCATTTTCAAATTGTTCTTCGACATTTGCCAAATATTCACCACAAGCGCAAATGCCCTCATTTTTGGTGATAAATGCCTTGCCGCTATTGTATTGAAATTCATCACTAAAGTACTGGAAATTGTCGATGATGGCCGATTCCATTTGGGTAGTGGTGATGGCCGACCCGCTTATACTTATTTGCAGGCTTGCCTCATCAACCACACAATTTGCTCCACCGCTGCACAGGTCGGGATTGCCGGGGTCGCAAAAATTACCGGAGAGCAATCTTTTATCATCGCCACCAGTTGGAGCAAATGCAGGCCCAAGTATTTCAATATCAATGCAATAAAAACCTTTGCTTTCGAAGAAAGCTTTTATGGCATCCGGGTCATTTGCATCTTTTACTTCAACTGTGGCAGTGGCCTCACAACCCAAGTTGTTTGTTACCGTTACCGAGTACTCACCTAAATCTGTAACGGTTATTTCTGTGGCGGTCTCCCCCGTATTCCAGAGTACTGTTTGATAAGGCCCTCCATCCACTCCTAGTGCCGTCTCTCCGCCGGGACACACGACAGGTTCTTGGGGAATAATCCCAACCGTAATATCAGAAGAGGTGAGCGTTATCTCGGCATTTGCCTCACAACCGTTGGCCAAATCCGTAACCGTAACACTATGCAGCCCCGGCTCATCAACATTAATAACCGAACCAGTCTGCCCTCCTGACCATTCATAGCTGTATTCGCCTTCAGGTTCGCTCGGAATTGCCTCCAATGCTATTGGCGAACCGGTACATACTTCGGTATTGGCAGAATTTATTGTTACTGTCAAATCTGTACCCGTCACCAAAATTGTAGCCTCCGATTCGCAATCGATATCATGATCTGTGACCGTAACAGTATATGACCCCACGGCATTGACCAAAATGATTTGGCCAGTCTCACCATTTGACCATAGGTAAGAATAGTTTCCACCACTTTGTGAAACCAGTGCTTCCAAGCTTACCGAAGATTCTCCGCACAGGATTGGGTCTTCTGGATAAATACTTACGTCAAGAACTTGGGCTTTTACCGTATAGGTCAAATCTTGGGCTATGTTTCCGTCGCCATCTGAAATAACCAATCTATATTCTGTAGTAAGATATGGACAGGCTTGGGTCAAACTGGAATTTGGATCCAGCAAACCTGTAGTAGGAATCCACTTAAAGCACATCTCTGTTGCCACACCTATTTCCGGGCAATTACCACAATTGCTCAACGCTCCAACATTTATTTCAGAATTAGCAGTACACCCATTTGCATCCTCTATCTGGATCGTATAATTACCCGTTTGCAAATTATTAAAATCATACGTCCCAAAAGCTACAACCTCTATTTGATTACTCCACGAACCATTTGAGATAATGACAGATATTGGCAAACTCCCACTGTTCACGTCCAGATGTATTGCTCCATCATTTAGCGCCAGCATTGTAGCATCATCTGTTGTAACGGTTACGCTGAGGCCCGCTGAAATTTGCTGAGATAAAATAGCCTGAATAAACGCCTCGTTCTCAGGAGAATTGGCCTGGCCGGGGCTATACCCCCCTTCTACTGAAGCATATGCCGAATCGTCCAGCCAGTTGGAACTGCCCGTAAATTGAAAAGATTTATTTGTAGCTTTACCAGCGATGCTTATGGTCGCGCCGCCAGCGTTTCCAGAGAATCCTTCGACCCAACTCAATGCATGAACCAATTCTTTTGCTGGGTTGCGGACTTGGATGACATCCCCAAAATTCCTCATCGGGATGTACTGGTTCCATAAAGAAGGGTAATCCCACTCGCTTGGAGGAGTTGGATCATCTGCTCCCGAATCACAATAACTACCGTCTTCATGGTTTGGGCAGCCTTCTATCTTTTGGATACAAGCATCACTAAAAGGAATTTGCATTAGATTACCTGAATTGCCGTTATTTGTTGATGTAATCCCCGGGAATCCACGCTCATCGTCGTAGATCAATATTATAGTTCCAGGATCGACACTGCCAAAGCAAGCTCCCAAAACAATATGTCCCGGCTCATTCCCAACCGCAACGGCAGGTGCATTGTTGTCGTCAATAATCCAACCTTCTAAGTTGACCGGGGCAGAAGGGTTTGCAGGGTCGCCGACCACCACCAGTTCGATAAATTCGCCTTCTAGTATATCCGCAGGATTTCCTACTTCATTTATAAACAGACTTCCTCCACTTCCGCACTGCGCATTCAACTGATTTTTACAAATAACCAAGGCAATAACAGAAAGGAACAATAGAAGATAGTTGACCGGATTTTTCATGATTTGGTTATCAATTTTTTGTAAATTCATCAAAGATGATATCCTATTCCCATCAGGGATGACAAGCCTACACATTAGCTGAGTATCAACTTTTATTTTTGAATAATTTTGAACCCTGCGAGTATATTCTCGCATTGATTTGCAGGATACTCAAGACTCATTGAACCGGGAGGTAGGCATCCCCATAGGGACACCTTCCAGGACCATTCGTCTTGGCCCCCAGTTTATCTTTTATAATTTGGCTTCTAATAAAAATTTGAATATTTCTACGTCAGCATATACAATGTTATACATGCTTGTACTTCAAGCAAAGTTCATTGAACCGGGAGGTAGGCATCCCCATAGGGACACCTTCCAGGACCATTCGTCTTGGCCCCCAGTTTATCTTTTATCTATATTTGACAATAAATTTTCTGCCCTTGTCGACCCCGGTTCCAATACTCCCGGTACCAAGCCCGCTTTTTAACTGTTGGATGACCGCCAGTTTGGACGGGTTCTTTACTTCTTTGACTTTGTCGCCTCTTACGCAGCCCGTCAACAAATCGGCTAGTTGTAATAAATTACTTTGCACCGGATTCATTGCAACAAGCTTTGCATTTGTACTTGCTTTAAAGGCGGCCTGATAAGATGATGAAGGCCCGAAAGGAGTTTGGTTTTTAACAAGCACTTCACCTATCGTCTTTGCATTATCGCTATCTCCGAAAAGGTTTTTGTACGCTTCTATCTTATCCTTTTGCTGTTGGTAAGAAGAAGGGGTTTTATGGCCTTTTTTTGTTGAAATTATTTGGGACACAAAGACAAGCCCGTCCGTTTTCATGAAATATTCCAATGCCGCCTTGGCGAAAGGGACTTTAAACCGGTCGCTGCTTCGGTATGTCAGTTGGGTACGGTAATTATAGGTTGACCTGATTTGTGCCAAGTCCTTTTCATGTTTTTCCACAGGGCTTTCAACGATCAAAAACCCGAGTACAAAAACTTTGTCCTCGCCGTACATACCACTTTCTGATGCGTATATTTTCCCGTCACCAAGCAGTAGTGTGTTTATACCGAGTCTATTACTCTATGTTCAAGTTTTTTCTAAAAAACATAAAATACAAAGGTGGTAACTTTGCAAGAAGACAAAAATGATACAAGCACAACTTTTACCGTTCATTCGAGATTATATCAGGTTATTGTCAGGCTCTTTGGCAGAGCATCA
>DROJ01000459.1 GCA_011321935.1 Bacteroidota bacterium
TCCACCCAAAAGAAATAGGCCCGGCTGATGTGCAGTTAAAAAATGGCCTTATTGATGTTTTAGTGAAAAATGAAAATGAAGCAATATTAATTGCCAAAAAATATTTGTCTTATTTTCAGGGAAATATAAAAAAATGGGAATGTGCCGACCAAAACGAATTAAATAATATAGTGCCGGAAAACAGGAAACGTATATTTGATGTTCGTAAAATAATATCCACACTTGCCGATAAAAAATCTGTTTTAGAATTAAAAAAAGAATTTGGGAAAAGCATCATTACGGCATTTATACGGATAGAAGGAAAGCCGCTCGGATTGATTGCCAACGATGCCGCAGAAATGGGCGGCGCTATTACCTCCGATAGTGCAAATAAAGCCGCCCATTTTATGAATTTATGCAATGATTTTAATATCCCTATTTTATCATTGGTTGACACGCCGGGAATTATGGTGGGCCCAGAAGCGGAAAAAACGGGAACGGTAAAACATGCCGCAAAATTATTTACCGCAGGTGCAAAATTAAATTTTCCGATACTCGCTATTGTATTGCGCCGCGGATATGGTTTGGGGGCAATGGCAATGACTGGAGGTAGCTTCCATGCCACCGATCTTATTGTTTCTTGGCCGACGGGAGAATTTGGTGCGATGGGTTTGGAAGGGGCGGTTAAATTGGGATATAGAAAAGAATTGGAGGCGGTGGATGATCCCGCGGAACGGAACATTTTATATGAAAAATTATTGGCCGAGTCATATCGGAGAGGAGAGGCAATCAATATGGCTTCTTTTCTTGAAATTGATAATGTGATCGTTCCGGCGGAAAGCCGGGCGTGGGTTGTTTCGGGTTTATCTTAATTGACTAATTTCAAAAGTTGTCAACTTTTATAAAAAAAATATGGAAACACTAAAAATAATTAAAAAAGAAAATTACGCCATCCTCCAACTCGACCGGGGAAGGGGCAATGCCATTAATTTGCAAATGATGAAAGACATCATGCAAGCGATGGATGAATTAAGTTCCAACAACGAAATACGCGGCGTCGTATTAATTGGCAAAGCCCCCATATTCAGTGTCGGCCTGGACGTAAAAGAATTATTGATGCTGGACAAAAAAGGCACTTCTATATTCTTCAAAACATTTGGGGAAATGATTTATAAAATGGCACATTTTCCGAAGCCAATAGTTGCGGCAATAAATGGGCATTGCCCGGCGGGCGGCTGCGTGATGGCTATATGTTGCGATTTCCGGGTAATGGGCGAAGGACCATATACGATTGGCCCCAACGAGGTTCAAGTCGGCATTATGATCCGGCCTTTTATATTCGAGCTATATTCTTTTTGGATCGGGAAAAAGCAGGCATACCATAATTTTTTGGAAGGTAAATTATGCACCCCGGAAGAAGCCAAAACGCAGGGTTTAGTGGATGCGGTAGTGCCAATGGAACAGGTGCAGGAACGGGCGGAAGCACAATTAAAAAAATGGCTGGCATTTGATAACGATACCTTATTGGGGGTCAAACACAACCTGCGTTTGGCATTGTTGAAAAAGATGACAGCGCAAGAAAAATGGGAAGGGCTTATTGATATTAATGATCATTTTTGGAAACCAACTTCAAAAGAAACTTTGATGAAAGTAATAATGGCACTGCAAAGTAAAAAGAAATAATTGATAGATGGGATTGCACACTGATTGAACTGATTAAACTGATTTTAACGGATTTATACAGAGCATATTTGGGTTTTTAAGCAGAGATTTTCCAGGTTTTATAAATCTGGAAAATCTTTTATTCATATTAATCTATTTATATCTGTTCAATCTGTTTAATCAGTGTGCAATCCTATAATACATTAAAAAATGGAAGCAATCCACTACCGCAATTGCAACATATGCGAAGCCCTATGCGGCCTCGAAATAAAATACGAAGGCAATAAAATATTGTCCATAAAAGGCGATAAAAAAGACCCGTTTTCGCGCGGGCATATATGTCCGAAGGCAGTGGCTTTACAGGATTTTTATTGTGACAAAGACCGCCTGCGGCATCCGGTGAAAAAGACGGAAAACGGTTTTGTAAAAATAAGTTGGGAGGAAGCATTGGATATAGTGGCGGAAAATATAAAAGCTGTGCAAGAAAAATATGGCAACGACGCTGTGGCCACATATGCCGGAAACCCGAATGCCCATAATTTTGGCAACCAATTATTTTTGTCCAATTTTTTGCGGAGCTTAAAAACAAAAAACAGGTATAGCGCCTCGTCGGTAGATCAATTGCCGCACCACGTAGCGGGGAAATATATGTTCGGTCACAACTTATTATTGCCGGTGCCGGATATTGACCGCACGGATTTTTTATTGATTATCGGAGGCAATCCATTGGTGTCGAACGGCAGCATGATGACGGCGCCGGATATTGCAAAACGCCTGCGGGCAATACAGGCACGGGGCGGTAAAATAGTGGTCGTTGACCCGCGTAAAACAGAAACTGCTAAAAAGGCGGACAAACATTTATTTATAAAACCGGAAACCGATGCGCTTCTATTATTGGCGATGATAAATGTTTTATTTAATGAAAATAAAATAAACCTGCGGCATTTAAAAGAAAATATAGACGGCCTTGATTTATTAAAAGAAAATATTAAAAAATATACGCCAGAAAAAGCGGCCAATATAACGGGAATACCTGCCGATAAAATCCGTTCGCTTGCATTGGAAATGGCAGCGGCGGGCAGTGCGGTATGTTATAGCCGCATGGGCGCATCCACCCAATCCTTTGGCGGAATGTGCCTTTGGCTCACCAATGTATTTAATATTTTAAATGGAAATTGTGATCGGGAAGGGGGGGCGATGTTTACCATGCCTGCATTTGATGCGGTGATGATGAATCCCAAAAAGGGTAAGCCGGAATGGAAAGAAATACAGCGTTCGCGGGTGCGCAAATTACCGAAATATTATGGCGAATTTCCCGTCTCAACTTTGGCGGACGAAATAGAAACCGAAGGGGAAGGGCAAATAAAAGCATTGATTACGGTGGCCGGAAACCCGGTGCTTTCTACGCCCAACGGGCTGCGTTTGGAAAAGGCAATTCAGCAACTTGATTTTATGGTCTGCATTGATATTTATGTAAATGAAACAAGCCGACATGCTGATATTATTTTGCCTGCGGCAACGGGTTTGGAAATACCCCAATTCGATATTGCTTTTCATAATTTGGCGATTAGAAATACAGTGAAATATTCGCCGCCGCTTTTTGAAAAAGGAAAGGGGCTGAAACACGATTGGGAAATATTGACCGCATTAATGGAAAAAATAAACGGCAAAAAACACGATGGCCGGACGCCTGAAATGATACTCGATTTTGCCCTGCAAATGGGCGCATATGGAAAGACGGGGTTGAGTTTTGATAAATTAAAAGAAAACCCGCACGGCATTGATCTGGGACCATTAAAACCTTGCCTTTTAAAACGGCTGCAGACCAACGACGATAAAATACGTTTAGCGAACGAGGCATATTTAAATGATTTAAAAAGGTTGGATAAAATGTTTTTTCCCGAAGTTAATTCGGGACAAGTCCATAATAAAAACGGATATCCGTTTCAATTAATCGGACGCCGGGTATTGCGGCAGCACAATACTTGGACGCATAATTCGCAGCGCTTGACAAAAGGAAAAAATGAATGTACGCTATTAATTAACCCCGATGATGCCAATAGTTTAGAAATAAAAAAAGGAGATATAGTTTCCGTAAAATCGAGGGTCGGACAAGTAAGTGTGGAGGCAGAAATAACGAATGAAATGATGCCCGGTGTGGTATGTTTGCCGCAGGGTTTTGGCTCTCGGAAAAATACGGCGATGTCGGTGGCGGCTTCTCCGTTAAGTGTCAGCATAAATGATCTGACGGACGAAATGCGGGTGGATGAACTGACGGGGAATGCGGCGCTGAACGGGGTGGGGGTGGTAGTCGAAAAGGCGGAAAGTTAATGCGGGTATGTTCCCCCATCAAACCTTCGGTCTGATATTTTTGCAAAATACCTCTTTCTTTGGTCTGATTTTTTAATTTTTTACTTTTCAAGCTCCACTCTTTTGTCATCCTGTAAGGAACCGTTCACGTTATGAGTATCGTAAAGGCGGCCGTTTTAACCTGAACAGTTCCTTACAGGATGAGAAAAGAGTGGAGCTTGGATTTAATCGCTTAACATGAAAGCACTCGTCTTCATATCCGTAAAACAAGCCCTCGAATACAAAGAACACCCCGATCCGATAATCAAAGACGGCTTCGCAATGGTCGAATTAAAAGCCGCTGCCCTCAACCGCCGCGATTGGTGGATCACGCAAGGAATGTACGCCAATATAAAAACCCCGTCCATACTTGGCTCCGATGGCTGCGGCATATATAATGGCGAAGAAGTAATAATTAATCCAAGTATAGAGTGGGGGAGCGATATCCGTTTTCAATCCGATAAATATAAAATATTGGGCATGGAAGAAGACGGGACATTTGCAGAAAAAATAGCTGTCCGCAAAAACAATATTTATAAAAAACCCGCCCACCTCACTTC
The DNA here is from genome assembly GCA_011321935.1 of Bacteroidota bacterium. Classification (GTDB taxonomy): domain Bacteria; phylum Bacteroidota; class Bacteroidia; order Chitinophagales; family Saprospiraceae; genus UBA6168. The sequence goes on from DROJ01000459.1 coordinate 4,551, forward strand.
CGAAGAAGCGGCGGCATTGCCGCTTTCTGGGCTGACTGCATATCGCGCTTTATTTACGCGCTGCGCTGCGGAGGCGGGCGACAATGTTTTGATTTCAGGTGTTGGTGGAGGCACGGCATTGATGGCCTGTCAATTTGCGATAGCCGCCGGGGCGAACGTATATGTCACTTCTGGTTCGGAAGATAAAATAAAAAAAGCAGTTGCATTGGGCGCAAAGGGGGGGGCGAATTATAAAGACAGGGATGCCATGAAAAACCTCGGAAAATCGGCCGGCGGTTTTGATGTGGTGATTGACAGTGCAGGCGGTGCAGGTTTTGATATGCTGTTGCGGATGTGCCGGAAAGGGGCGCAGGTCGCTATATATGGCGGCACGACGGGCAATATCGAAAAAATAAACGTGCCCAATTTATTTTATAAACAAATATCAATTCACGGCAGTACGATGGGCTCGGATATGGAATTTAAAAAAATGCTGGAATTTGTGGGCGAATATAAAATAGTGCCGGTAATAGATAAGGTATTTGATTTAAAAAATGGAAATGAAGCGGTAGAGATGATGGCGGGCAGCCCGCAGTTCGGTAAGTTGGTTTTGAAGATATAGGGAATTTTCCGGCAAGTCATAGATGTGTTGATTTGTTCCAAAAAAAAGCCGCTGATGACTTAGCGGCTTTTTTGTTCACCCATCAAACAGCGTCCCTGCCCTGCCCGGCGGCACCACGCCCAAGTGTTTGTAAGTTTTTTCCGTTGCTTCCCTGCCCCTCGGCGTCCTTTGGATAAAGCCTTCCATAATCAAAAACGGCTCGTGTACCTCCTCGATGGTACCTGCCTCCTCGGCAACTGCGGTCGAGATAGTGGTCAGGCCGACGGGCCCGCCCTTGAATTTATTGACGATGGCATCGAGGATTTTGTTGTCCATTTCGTTGAGGCCGCTCTCGTCCACATTGAGGGCAGAAAGGCCGATTTTTGCGATTTCGAGGTCAATGGTGCCGTTGCCTTTTATCTGCGCAAAATCGCGGATGCGGCGCAACAGCAAATTGGCGATGCGCGGCGTGCCCCTGCTGCGGCGGGCTATTTCGAGCGCCCCGGCTTTTTTGATCGGCACGTTTAGGATGGCTGCCGAACGTTTTATTATTTTTTCCAAAGTGGCCACATCGTAATAATCGAGGTGGCAGGTGATGCCAAAACGCGAGCGCATCGGCGCCGTCAAAAGCCCCATCCGGGTGGTCGCCCCTACGAGCGTAAAGTTATTTAGCGATAGCTGGATACTCCTCGCATTGGGGCCCGAATCTATCATGATGTCTATGCGGAAATCTTCCATCGCCGAGTAGAGGTACTCCTCTACCACGGTGTTCAGGCGGTGTATTTCATCAATGAAAAGCACGTCGCCCTCGCCGAGGTTGGTGAGCAGTCCGGCGAGGTCGCCCGGTTTTTCCAGCACGGGGCCGGAAGTCAATTTCAGCTCAGCGCCCAGTTCATTGGAAATGATGTGCGAGAGGGTCGTTTTGCCAAGCCCCGGCGGGCCGTGCAGCAGCACATGGTCGAGCGCTTCCCCCCTCATTTTTGCGGCAGCAATAAAGACTTCGAGGTTGGCAACGATTTTTGGCTGGCCACTGAAATCATCCAGTTCCTTTGGCCGGAGTGCCTTCTCCACCAGTTGTTCTTCACTTGTCATTGATTCCCCGGAGGGGTCCAGATTTGGGTTTTGCATAAAATATCGGTGTAAAGGTTTATCGGTATAAAGGATGGTCGGGGCAGCGCTAATTTTGATATGATTGAAATATAGCTGTCTGGTTTTCAAGCTCCTAAACCCAACCCAAAACTCCGCTTCTTTGTCATCCTGTATGGATCTGTTCACGTTAGGATGGCTACCATGGCGCACTTCTAACGTGAACAGATCCTTACAGGATGACAAAAAAGCGGAGACGGGGGCGTGGGTTAGGTGCTTGAAAATCAGGCCGATATACTACCGAAAACTCTTTAATCGGCATGCCTGCTCTCAATCCCAAACTCCCTCCCCCTGCCATATAATCTTCCCTCTTCCATATTGGCTCAGATAATTCAACTGGCAAGTATCGTGGTCGTTTTTAGTTTCGCAGATCAGTTTTCCTTCGCAAGTATAAAGGTAGGAACTGGGGAATGCGCGGAACAAATACGCCCATTTTGCGCCGTCCTTGTATTTGATGACCTGGTTGGGGTTGTGCAGGTCAATGGCTTTGTCCATCCAATCTACTTCAAAAGGGTTTTTGGTATCAACACATCCGTTTAAGGCTGTTATGCCCTCCTCCAAAATATTCAGGCAAGTGATTTCGATGCTTGCTTTTTCGGTCATGCAGATGCTCATCACGTCCGGCAGCACCTTGTAACTGAACGAGATGGTCTGCTTGTCTTTGAGGGCAACTTTGGGCGGAAGTTTTACGGGGTTGAGCAGGTCGCCGTTTTGCAATTCTATCAGCAATTGGCATCCATCGAGACCTGCAAAGTTTTTCACCGTGCCCGTTGTGGCGCATTCATTTACCAAAACCTGTTTGGTTTTGCAGGCCAAAGCCAACGCAAGCATTAAAAATAAAATGAGTTTTTTCATCTCTTTGTTGACAGAATTTTAAAGTAATTCATTTAGGGACGAGGGTAAAATAAATTGATTATTTAGAGTGAATTATTTTTACTTCTAACAGCTTGTCCCGAAATTTCGGGAAGGCGAAAAACGCAGGCATAGCAGGGCTACGACGAGTATTTTCAACAAAGTTAGAAGGAAAAAGAATCAGTCAAAATGATTAATTTATTTTACCCTCGTCCCTTTCGTAAGCCTCCCCCGTTCCCTACCTTTGCGCCGCTTTTTTTCAGTTGCTCGCAGCACGTTGCCCAGGGTACTAAAAAGCAAAAACCTGGGCCAAGGACTACCAGCAACCAACCACGAACAAAGATCATAAAATATGACAGGGACAAAAGTAAAGATTAGCAGGGGGAAAGTAAAAGTACCCAACGATCCGATCATTCCATTTATAGAAGGCGACGGCATCGGCCCCGATATTTGGGCGGCAGCCCGCAAAGTGTTGGACGCCGCCGTCGAAAAAGCATTTGACGGGAAAAGGAAGATTTTCTGGAAAGAAGTCTATTGCGGCCAAAAGGCTTTTGACAAAACGGGCGAGTGGCTGCCACCCGAAACCCTCGACTCCATCCGCGAACACCTCATCGCCATCAAAGGCCCATTGACCACGCCTGTCGGCGGGGGTATCCGTTCGCTAAATGTCGCCTTGCGGCAAAAACTCGACCTCTACGCCTGTGTCCGGCCGGTGCAATATTTCCGTGGCGTTCCTTCTCCCGTGAAAAACCCCAAAGCCGTGAACATGATTATTTTCCGCGAAAATACGGAAGACATATACGCCGGCATCGAGTACATGGCCGGGTCTGATAGCTGCACCAAATTGCTGAACTTTTTGCAGGACGAACTGGGCGTGAAAAACATCCGCTTCCCCCGCACTTCCTCCTTGGGCATCAAGCCCGTATCGAAAGAAGGGACCGAACGCCTCGTCATCAGCGCCCTTAAATACGCTATCGCAAACAAAAAACCATCGGTCACTTTGGTACACAAGGGCAACATCATGAAATTTACCGAAGGCCAGTTCAAGGCATGGGGCTATGCAGTGGCCGAGCGGGAATTTGGCGACAAGGTATGGACCTGGGCGCAGTACGACCGCATCGCTGCCGACCAAGGAAAAGACGCCGCCAACAAGGCACAAAAAGCCGCCCTCGACGGAGGCGCTATTTTGATAAAAGACGTGATCGCCGACGCCTTTTTGCAGCAGATTTTGCTGCGCCCGGCAGAGTATTCAGTCATCGCCACTCTGAACCTGAACGGCGATTATATTTCCGATGCACTCGCTGCGCAGGTCGGCGGAATCGGCATCGCCCCCGGCGCCAACATCAATTACAATACGGGCGTCGCCATATTCGAGGCCACCCACGGCACCGCGCCAAAATATGCGGGCCTAGACAAAGTGAACCCAAGTTCGGTCATCCTTTCGGGCGAGATGATGCTCCGCTACATGGGCTGGAAAAAAGCGGCCAACATGGTACTGAGGGGCATGAAAGGCGCTATCAAAAGCAAGCGGGTAACCTATGATTTCGAACGCCTGATGAAAGGGGCCACCCTGCTGAAATGCTCTGAATTCGGCGACAATATCATTGCGCATATGTAAGCCCTTTTGTAAATATTAGAAATGGAAAAGGCAGCCTCCGGGCTGCCTTTTTTTGTCAAAAAAAATGTAATTTTTTACAATTTACGTAAAACAATAAATAGCCATGAACAAAAGGCCTTTTTTGCACTTGTGTATTGTATCAGCGTTGTTTTGCAACGCTGCCACAGCCAAGTGCCGGGCAGTCTTTTGGTTGCCCGGCCATTTTGGGAGCTTTAGCAGTTCAGTTTTTATAAAGCCAAGAATTATTGTTTTCAAAAATCAGCTTTTTATTTCACCGTTCCTGAGCAGCCACCCTTAGCGGGCTGTTTTTTTTTTTGATAATTATATACAGCACCACTTTAGGTTTTCCCTAACCCTCGTAAAAACCTAAAGTGGTGCTGTATATAAATGGAGGGTCGGTGATGCTGAAGAAACAGCCCATGTAAAATAGAACGATAAAGGGTTTTTTTATAAAAATAATAAACGCGGTTTTACCCAGCTTTTTTCCGTCCTTTCTCCGCAAAGACAAGCCCGCAGAGTCATTCGCTGAGTTTCGCAGAGTTTTATGAAGCCGTCTCCAATAAACTCTGCGAAACTCAGCGAATGACACTGCGGACTCTGCGGGCTTGTCTTTGCGGGAAAAAAAAACGGACTTCTCGTTTTTATAAGAAAGCCCTTTATAACGATAATATACCTTGATGTCTTTAAATCTTTTTACCTGTTTTCAGTTTTTATTGATACCCGTTTTAAAACAGAATATTTTTGGCTTTTGTCCACAACTTTAAAATGTTCAAATGTTTCAGTTTTCAACTCTTCGTTTTTTATAAAAATAATATTTTCCCCGCGAATGCCCTTTTCTTGTTCCCGTCCAAATTTCAAATTTTGATTGCAAAAATAATTGTAAAGCAATATGTCCTGTTCTAAATTACCGACAATATAAACCTTGTCAGCACTGGATAAAAGACTGCAATTATTTTCAATTATTTTCGGCCTATTTTTCGGAGAATACAATTCAACAAAACGGATGGCCATCGTTGACACAAGCAAGCCCACAAATATAAACCCAACCACCTTTTGAAAACGCCACAGTTTATCAACCGCATAAAAAACGACCACCCCAACAAATGGGATTACTGGAGCAATATACCAACTATTTGATTTAGAAGCGATGGTCAAGAAAACAGCCAGAGGAAAGTAAAGGCACAATGACAAGAGCAACAACCTATGTTTGGAGTTTTTAATAATAAAAACGACTTGTTTCCTGTCAATAATAAAATAAAACAATCCAAAGGTCAGAAAACAAAAAAATATTATGCTCCACACATTAAACATCTTATCAACGCTATAAAAAAAGAAATTCAAATCAAAGGCTTTTTTCCAACCTATTTCATTTTGAGTGAACCGCTCCCAAATGTCGTAGATAAAAAGGCGTTCAAACACATTGCCTCCAGAACCATTGTTTTCAAAAACAACCCCGTATTGCCGGACAATTAAAAACCATAATACAGGGAATACCAAACATATAAAAACAGATACCCAAATTTGCCGGGAGGTGATTAATTTTTTGAACCTGTCCGTAAAAATTGCATACAATATCATCCCCGGAAACAAGACGGCCACCGCAGGGCCTTTTACCATAAATGCAATCCCAAAAAATAAACCCGCCAAATAAATTTTATTTTTTTTATCAAAATCAAACCACAACAGAAAATTACGCTCATGTTCCGTTCGTGCTGATAGCCGCGAATTGCGCTAATTTAACCGAATTAAATTCGTCTGAAATTGGCGCTATTTGCGGCAACCAGCCTTTGCTGAGCAAAGCCTATTTGGCATCTTCTTAATCAGCCGAGGTAAATGCA
>DROJ01000460.1 GCA_011321935.1 Bacteroidota bacterium
AACCATTTAGTTTTTGGTTAAATGCCACATTATCAGGGATTTGGCGGACTAATCACTAATCAACTAATTACGAATCACTGCACTAATCCCAAAGTAGAATTAAAATCCTGAAAGGATTAAATGTGAATAACCCCGGATGCCTGCCTGCCGGTAGGCAGGAAATCTGGGGGAAGCAATCAAGAAGGGTGACAACCCCGAAAGGGTTGAATGTCTGCCGGTGGTGTTTTTTTTTAACTGATATGTTTTCAACGCAAGGCCGCAAGGCCGCAATGAAACGCAATGAAAAACTAACGGAATATTGCGTTTCCTTGCGGCCTTGCGGCCTTGCGTTGAAAACATGTCATTAAAAAAAGACCACTACCCGATTTTTTATAGTGCTTCGCAATATTTTATTTTAGCCGCTAATTCGGAAATGGTTGTTGTGCAATGTTTGGCGCATTAGCGGCTTTTTTTAATGCGGTGAAAAGCTCCAATCATTTAGTTTTTCATTGCGTTTCCTTGCGGTCTTGCGTTGAAAACATGTCAGTTAAAATTTTCCACTACCTGTCTGCCATCTAAATTCATATTCAACCCCTTTGGGGTTATCAAAATTGCTTCTATCGCTTCCCCCGAATTTCCTGCCTACCGGCAGGCAGGCATCCGAGGTTATTCACATTCAATCCCTTCGGGATTTTAAAAGATGCTCAACAGTAATTCATTTTTATTTCAAAAGCCCTTCCCTTTCAATAAGCCTCCCATTCAAAATCACCGTTTCTATATCTTTCAAATTTTCCAGATCGTCCAACGGGTTTTTATTTAAAATCAAAATATTGGCGGCATATCTTTTTTCTATTTTTCCGTTTTTCCAATTATATGCTTCCGCAAAATTAGCAGTTGCGGCAGCTAATACTTCCCGGTTGGTGAGGCCAATTTTATTGTGCAGCAGCCATAGTTCGGTATGCAGGGAAATGCCCGGCATCGTTCCCCAAACATCCGTTCCGCTGCCTGCCAAATATTTAGCGCCGTGCGCCCGGTAGGTCGGTTCTATATTCGCCAATTCATTGGTAATTAAATTGGTATATGCCGCTTGTTCCTCGCTGTCTATACTGTGGTTGCCTGTTACAGGGTCGGCAGGACGGTTCACGTCTTCGATATTTATGATAGCGGCGACAGGTTCTTTCCACGGGTTTTTATGCTCCGGCAGATCGAGATAAGAAAGGCTGCTTGTTGGGATAATAAAGGTATTTGATTTACCTATATTTTCGGCATGTTGCAGCAACCGTTTATTATCCTTTTTTATTTTTGTGAGATATTTATAATATTTCCATTTTGGACTATTTAAATCATTGCTAAAAGGTTCGTCGGCCACGGCCTTTGCCATGTCGCGGGGCGCAACGTCGAGCGAATAACGGGTGGTATGAACAATGGCATCGAGGCCCAAATCCATGCCTTCCTTATATGTGGTGTAACCCATTTCGCCGATGGTCGCCATATTATTTTCGGCTGCTTTTTTTATGGCCAATTTAAGTTGGTCGGGGGTGAGGCCATACATCAGCAGCAATACTTTAAAACCTTTTTCGTGGAGGTCACCTATTTGTGCCAACAAAGTATCGGTCTCGATTTTTTCCTCGCCCACGCCTTCCAACCGGTATATGTTCGGGCTGGGGTTTCCGTCTCCAAAAAACGGCCCGCGCCTGCCCCCGTCCACAGATATAATACTGGTAATGCCGCTGTATAAATAAGCATTGCAATATGCCTGGTTATTGATTGCCGCAAAGCCATCGAACAGGCCGGGCATTATATATTTGCCGGAGGCGTCAATAATTTTTGTATTATCTGGAAGGGCCGGTTTTTCGCTGCATTTTCCCGCCCACTCTATATGTTTATTTTTTAATAAAATACAAGCGTTGGATATATCGTTTTCCGTTTTTCCCAAATTATTGACATCAATTAATGTGGCATTTTCGAGCAGCGTATATTTTTCAACGGGCAATTTCAAAACCATATTCTCGCCCAGTTCTATATCGTCGGCATGCCCGGCAAAAGGATTTTCCGCCGTTTTAAAATGCGCGTGTATATTGGAAGTGTGGTGGGTATATATGGTGCGGTGGTGCTTGGAATAAAAGCCCAATATATTGACGGCTATATTTTTGAGCGTACCGTTGAGGCCGGATTTGATATGTTTTTCGTGGGAGTGTTCGGTATCGCCGTCTTTCCAATTTATGACGTGCCAAGTGAGCGAACGCGCGGTGCCGTCGAGCAAAAAGGGAAATTGGGTTTCGGTATCCAAGCCATTTTCCTCCGCTGCTTTTTTTATAAAAATTTCAAATTCTTCAAAACTTTTAACATTAGATGGGACAGGCACTTCCGCCCAGGTATCCACCGCTGCCCAAACCAATAAAGCTGCCTTTTTGTCAAAAGATTTATCAACCGCAATGGTCCCGTTTTTTACGGAAGTGACCAGCGGCTGCCCGTCATAAATCAGGATTTCTCCTTTTAGGTTTTCCACTGCGCCGAGGGCATATAGGTTGGGCGTCCCGGCCAGTTCTTGCAGATCTTTTTTTGCCGAAAGGTCGCCTTTGTGCATCATGGTTTTCAATGCCCCGGCGTGCTGTACGTTGAGGGGGTTGCGCGGGCTGTCCGTTTGGCAGGCCGTAAACAGGAGGAGTAGCAAGGTGAGTTTTTTCATGGGGTAAAAGTAAGGCAAAGAAGGGAATGGCAAAGAAAAAAACGAAGTTTCGAGGCAACAAAAACGGGCAGCAGGGTATCAAATGAAATGCTTTTTTCGAGGGATTCACATCCCTCGCTAAGATATGCCGTCCCTGCGGGACTAGTGGTACAAATCGTAATTAGCCAACCATTTAGTTTTTGGTTAAATGCCACATTATCAGGGATTTGGCGGACTAATCACTAATCAACTAATTACGAATCACTGCACTATGTGGAAAGCCTGTCTATCATAGTCCCGCGGGGACGGCATATCTTAGCGAGTGTCGTGAGCCCCTCGGAAAAAAAGAAAAAAAGCATTACATCTGA
>DROJ01000461.1 GCA_011321935.1 Bacteroidota bacterium
ATAAAATAAAAAATAAAATAAAAAACTCTCCGCCCGGCAAAGGAACGGATGGGGTTTTTCATTTTAATTTTCATTAAAATAAGCCTGTATTTTGAGATCGCCGTACAAATAAAAGATAAAATAAAAATGAAATTAAAAAACTCTCCGCCCGGCAAAGGAACGGATGGGGTTTTTCATTTTAATTTTCATTAAAATAAGCCTGTGTTTTGAGATCGCCGTACAAATAAAAAATAAAATAAAAATAAAAAACTCTCCGCCCGGCAAAGGAACGGATGGGGTTTTTCATTTTAATTTTCATTTTAATTTTCATTAAAAGAAGCCTGTATTTTGAACTCGCCGTACAAATAAAAAATAAAATAAAAAATAAAATAAAAAACTCTCCGCCCGGCAAAGGAACGGATGGGGTTTTTCATTTTAATTTTCATTTTAATTTTCATTAAAATAAGCCTGTATTTTGAGATCGCCGTACAAATAAAAAATAAAATAAAAATAAAAAACTCTCCGCCCGGCAAAGGAACGGACGGGGTTTTTCATTTTAATTTTCATTTTAATTTTCATTAAAAGAAGTCTGTATTTTGAACTCGCCGTACAGGATGAAAACGATGGCTGCAATGGATCCGATCATGGCAAGGGTCGCTATCGAGCCCAAGTCCGGCAGCAATATTTTTTGAAAAACAGCAACAGCTAAAATAGCGAGCAGCATCCAGATGCCGTAACGTATTTCCAGGTTCCCCGGAAGGGTGGTCTTGTAAAAGCGGTACGGGAAAAGCCGTTTGCTCAGATAGACAAAAATGCGGTCTTGCATAAAACCGATGAAAACGATCAGCAGGATGATGGCGAACATATCGGGCATTTGCTGCAAACGGCGTTTTATGTAAATCAGTGCGCCGAGGCCTCCGCCGTCTTTATTGATATACTCCGCCACGATGATGTAGGTCCAGGAAACGGCGGTCAGCACGCGGATGTCTTCGATGAGGCGGCCCATCACGGCGGGGAAGTAAACGGTCTTGATGGTCTGCCAATTGCTGGCGCCCAAAGTAAAGGAAGTGCGCAGGTAAACATCTTCCACTTCGTCAATGCGCTGAATGACGGTGGGCAGCAAAAAAACGATGATGCCAAAGGCGAGGAACGCTACTTTCATTTCGTCGTAAATCCCGAACCAAATGATGAAAACGCCGATGAGCGCAGTGAGCGGCAGGTAGCGCATGGCGTCCACGGGCTTGCTGAACAGGCCGCGGAACAGGGGGATCAGCCCCACCAAAAAACCGATGGGCACACATAAAAGCACTGCCCAAAAATAGCCCTGCAAATTGAGCCAAATGGAGCGGACCGCATTGGCAAATAGCCGGTCTTTGGATGCCAGGCGGCCATAGCTTTTGACTACATCGAGCGGCAGGGGGATCATCGGGTAAACCTTTTTGAACTCGGTCGCATTGGCCATTTTTGTGGAATCGGCAGCCAGTATGGAATCGCGCAGCACTGCGTTTTGCAAAGAATCTTGGGTAAGGCCGGAGGGCAGTTCGGTGTTGAAGCCCTCAACTACCGGTATCTGCCGGGAGAGCAGCTCGGCCATGGCCCACCAAGCCAAAATGAGGACGGCCACGCCGGCAATGCCAAGTGTCAAAGATTGGGAATTGGAAAGTTTGCCTCGAAGTTCGAACATTGGTCAAGCGAATTTTGAGGCTAAGGTAGGGGAAATTGGGAAATTGGAAATTGAGAAATTGAGAAATTGGAAATTGGGAAATTGGGAAATTGAGAAATTGGGAAATTGGGAAATTGAGAAATTGAGAAATTGAGAAATTGGGAAATTGAGAAATTATCAAACTGCCGGGGACGGGTTTCAGTAATTTCCCAATTTCTTAATTTCTTAATTTCCAATTTCCAATTTCTCAATTTCCAATTTCATCTTATCAAAACCACGTTGCCCATAAAAACCTCCGTCCGGCCATCAGTGTATTCGACTTCGGCGGTGTAGGCAAAGACGGCAGGCTGCATAAAACGGCCATCGAGGCGGCCGTCCCAGCCGATTTGGTCTTTGTTGGGCTGGAAATTCCACTGTTCGTACATGAGCTCGCCCCAGCGGTCATAGACGAGGAAGGAGTTGACCTTGGCCACTGATTTGTCGGTGTAAATGGTAAAAAAATCGTTGATGTTGTCGTTGTTGGGGGTGAAGGCATTGGGGATGAAAACGGAACTGCTGCGCGACATGGAGACCTGCACGTTGTCGGTCACTGCGCAGCCGTTTTTGTCTTTTAGTTCAAGGCTGTAAGTGGTGGTGTAGGAAGGTTTCACCCAGGGGTTTAGGCAGTCGGAACAGGAAAGAAGCTGGGGTTGTGCCCATTGGAAGGTGAAAGAATCTTCTTCCACGAGGTTGGTCAGTGCCTGAAGCTGAACGCTGTCGCCGAAGTTGATGCGGATGTCGTCGCCGAGTTCCAAAAGCACTTCTTTGGGTTGTTCTATGAAAAATGAAGTGTCGTAGGTGCAGCCGTTGGTGTCGAGTACTTCGAGGGTGTATTCGCCCGGTGCCATGTTGATATAGTGGGCGAAGTCTTCCCATTCGCCCCCGTTGAGCCGGTACAAAAAGGGGCCGATGCCGCCCTCGACATTTTCCACCAAAAACTCTGCGTCGTTGGATTCATAGCAAGTGACCGGGGAGAAGCCAGTCTTGATTTCGTCAATGCCGGGAATGACTTCGATGTTGATGGAGTCCTCTACTTCGCAGCCGTCGGGGTGCTGCACGACGAGTTTCAATTTGATGTCGTTGTCGGGGGCAAATTCGCGGACAGGGTCGGTATTGCCGTCGTCCCAGAAGTAGTTGCAGTGGATGCAGGAATCAAGGGTGGCATCTATTTGGATGAGGTCGTCGTCGCAGGCGAAGGTCATGTCCTGCAGGCCGGGCGGCTCGATGAGGCAGCCGGTGCGGACGATCCACATGTCGTTGTTGCCGCGGCTATCTTCTGATTTGTAGGGGTCATAGTTCATGGAAGCGGAGTGCCCGCCAAAGACAAAGCCATAATCATGTGCGCGGATGATTTTGGTGCAGACATCGCTGTTTATCCCGCCCATTGTAAAGTCCCATTTTTTTGTGCCATCAGGTTCGAGGTAGATGACCCAGTAGTCGGACAAGCCCAAAAGCGGGGCTTCTTTGTTGCCGGCCATGGAAGAGGTATCGGAAGTGCTGGCACCAACGACCATGATATTGCCGAGCGGCGTTTCGGCGGCAGAGTAGGACAGGTCGCCTGCTGCCCCGCCAAAAGACTGCTCCCATTCTACGACCCCCTGCGTTTCTTCGTCCCTTATTTTTACCACCCATGCGTCGTAGCCGCCGTAATGGGGGGAGGTTTTGTTCCCGATGCCCGATTCGCTTGCCGGTTCTGAACCAGAAAAGCCAGTGAGCAGGATGCCGCCGTCGTTGGTTATGATAATGTCGTTGGGCAGGTCTTCTTCGTCGCCGCCGAGGCTCATCTGCCAAAGGATGTTGGCTTGGCCGTCTATTTTTACGATCCAAAAGTCATTTTTGCCGTAAAGGGGGGTTGTTTTTTCGCCGCTGCCCTGAGATGAGGTTGACCAGCCGGAGATGATGAAATTGCCATCGGGCAGGCGTTTGACATCGTTGATCCAATCGGTGCCGTCGCCGCCGATGGTCCAGTCTTGCCAATACCCGAGGCCGGGGGTTGCTTTTACGATCCAGTAATCAGCCCCCCCCCTCGAATCGTCTGTCTTTTCTCCCCACGAATTGATATTGTTGTCTGAATCGGAAGAGCCGAAAAGCATGAAGCCATTTTCGATGGGGATGACCACCCGGAGGACATCGTTGCCGGGGCCGCCAAAAGTGAAGTCCCTTTCAAAATTGCCGTCTTTGTCTATTTTCAATAACCAATAGTCCAGTTCCCCCCGGTTGAACTGCGTGTGTTCTGTACCTGAATCTACACCTGAAAAGGATTCTCCACCAAGAATAAAGCCCCCGTCGGCAGTTTCGTTGACCGACCAGATGCGGTCTTGCTTGAAGCCCCCGTACCTTTTGTCCCACAGCACTTGGCCTTGGCCATCTACTTTTACCAGCCAGGCATCGCCCTCGTTTTCGTATGGCCACCTAACGGTATCGCGCGAACTTTGGGTGATTTCCCAGCCGGGGAAAGGGTTTGGGGTGTTGGTCAACCCCCCAAAGAGGTAGCCCCCGTCAGAGGTTTTGGTCAAGGTCTGTAATTCCTCGTAACCGCCGCCGCCAGCGGTTTTGTCCCATTCCACAAAGAGTTGAGAAAAAGAAGGGTGGGCTATAAACAGAAAAGCCAAGCTGCAAAGCAGGTGGTGGTAAGTTTTGAATAATTGGTGTTGGTTCATAGGTATTACAGTGTTGTCTTTTTTGCTAAAATGCTAAATAGTTGTGGGGACAGCCGTCAAGTAAAACAAAAAGGGAAATTGAATGGGGGATGGATAATAAGTAGCCGAGCTAAAATACATATTTCCGATTGGAGTATAAAGGTAGCCCCTTTTGAAAATTTTACAAAAATAATGGCAGCTAAAATGGCAGAAGGGCAAATTATGGGACAAAATGGGTGCTTCGTTTGGTTTGTTTTGCTTTCAAAAATTCAAAACCTTGCTTTGTTCCGATGGCCCCAAGCCCCCCTGAAAGAACGGAGGTGTGCCGAAAGCGGTGGCCTTGCAATTTAAGTGCTAAAAATACCTCGGCGTGTTGACTTTTTCCACTTCTTGGTAAAAATCATAGCCGATCATCAGTTCAAAAGAGCCGTTCGAATATTTGGCAATTTCACTCAAAGGGTAGTCATAGGCAAAGCCCAGTCGGAAGCCTTTGTCGAACAGGAAAGAAGCCCAAATATCTGCTGAACCAAAGCTGCTCGACTTGCCGTTTTTTTTAATGAAAGCGGCAAAGGCCGAGCGGAAAGATGCGCCCAGCCATAGTTTTTTGCTGAAAAGGAAAGATGCGTCAATGTCGAAAACGGTGGGTGCGCCGATTTCCCGAACGAGGTCGCCCCGCTTAAAAAACTCTGGGAAAAAGCCGACCGTTTTTATCAAAATGGAAGGTTTGAAAACCAGCGTTTCCCCTTCCAGGGGAATGGCCCCGCCGGCCGTCAAATAGAAATGGCGGTAGTTGCGCGCCCACTTGCGGATCAGCTCTGCTTCTGCCCCCGATATGCTGCGGAGATTGAACTGGGCGAGGTGGGGGAGGGAGGCGCCCACATAAAATTTGTCGGTATAATAGAAAAAACCCGCCCCGAAATCGGGCAATATTTTGCTGGGGTTGCCATTGTTGAAGGCATTGTCGGTCACCTGTGCATCCTTGAAAACCAGTTCGTTCCAATTGGCGCTCCAGCTCAATGCACCTGCCTGCAAGCCGACCGATAGTGTCCCTTTGCCAAAGCCGATCCGGTAGGCATAACTGGCGTTGACAAAGGTGGTTTTGTGTGCGCCCACTTTGTCGTTGGTCAGGTTCAGCCCCAGCCCGACAGATTTGCTGACCGGCGAGTGGACGGAAAAAGTCTGGCTCACGGGCCTGCCGCTGCTTTCGCTGCCATTGCCCCAGCCGAACCATTGGTCGCGGTGTATCGCCACGATGGACATGTACTCCCTGCTGCCCGCATAACCGGGGTTGTAGGCGAGGGTGTTGAACATGTATTTGGTGAACTGCGGCTCTTGCTGCGCAAAGGTTTTTCCGGTAAAAAAAGAAAGGCAGAGGAGCAGGCAAAACAGTCGTACCCCTGCGAGCGCAAAAGGCGGCAGGCCGGGCAAAATGCCAGCTTGTGAGACGACTGTGCTTGTTGTCATACAATTGGAATTCAGATCGAGGGGGGAACAGTCCGGCCAGGTATGGCCAAACGCTGCTTCGTCATTAAGAGAATAGTATGCCGCTTTTAGGCAGGCTTGTTTTGAGACCATGTGCTTGCTCTTGTATTATCGTCGTGTGTGTGCCCGAAAGGTGGTGGTGCGAGGTGGGTTTTGGCCAGAAATGCAAGAAGCGGTGGTATAGAGGGTGCAGCGTTTATTTCGTGAAATATTTTTGTAAAATGCGTTCTGTCCTTTGCTTGTCGTGTTTGGTCAACGGGGCGATTTTTTTCAGTGTATCGAACATCAGGTATTGTGCTGCTGCCCTGTCCTTGTTATCGAAAATAGGGCATAGCCTTCCTATTATTGAAAGGGGCATTCTTGTCCTTTTTGCGATTGTCTCGTTATCCAGCCCGTCAATTTCCGAAATTAATTCGAATGCCAGATCGAAAGACAGGAAGGTTTCGCCCTTCTTGATGCCGATCTGTTCGCCCTTCCTGATGCCGATCTGTTCGCCCTTCCTGATGCCCCTTTTTTCACCGGTCTTTACAGCAATGTCATATGCGCTAACAAACATATCCGAAACATTTTTGGGGAGGTCACCGGCGATTTCGGCGATTTCCTCCCGTTCTATTTTGAATGAATGGAAAATATACAAAACCAACGTTTGGACAAACCTGTCGGTTGCGTCCCTGCTTTTGTAGCCCTTCACAAAGATAAAGATTTTCTGGTAGTTGTTCAGCACGAATTCTTTTTCCTGCTTGTGCTTGAACAAAAGGAGCATCGAAGCCAGAAAGCTGCCGCCGATGGCAAGCAGCTCTTCGTCGGAATACTTGCCGAGGTCAACCTTGATAAATTCAAAGCCCGGAAAGAACCTGCCAAACATCGGGTCGGGCAGTTCGAGGCATTCAAAAAAGGTGGCCTCGTTGAACTTTTCTTTGCCGTGGTACAGCAGCACGGGCACGATGAGGGAGCAGGGGCCTTCTTGTTTCAGTTGCTGCTCATACCCTTCCAAAAGGTACCGCAGCAATTGAAATTCGGGAAAGTCGGCCGCATAGCTTTTGTGCTCGAACAAAAACGAGAGCAGCACTTCCCGCTCGCTGTTTTTCCACCTGCACCTATAGTTGATGTCGGAATAATTGTTTTCCAGTTTTTCGTTCACAAACGAAGTGTTCTGGATTTTGAGTGTCCTGAAATCAAGCTGCTCGTAGATGTACGCAGGGAGGAAATTTTTGATGAAAAGAATGACTTCCGAGCGGTGGGAAAAAGTATGCCTGAACAGGCGGTCGTGCGGAGTAGGGTGTTTTTTGGCCATCTCAAAGCATGTTTGGTTCAACAAATGTTTTGACAAAGCTAACAGCTTATTTCGAAGAAAAAAATAATTTCGCTTGCTCTGGGCATTCTTCTATCAAAATCACCGCATATGCCTATTCCTCAACGGTTTGCACTCCTCGTCATTTTATTCTTTTTTCCGCCACGGAGGGTTTTTCCTGTTTTTTCCGGCGTAATAGATAATCAGTTGGTTGCCGTCGGGGTCGCGCAGTTTTGCTTCCCGCCACAGCCAGCGTTTGTCATCCGGCATTTCCTCAAATTCAATGCCTTTTCCGATTAATTCTTGAACATATGCGTCCATGTTTTTTTGTTCAAAATATACGGTCACGCCGTGGCCTTTGGGCAGTGCTTCGACAAGGTGCAAAGAGAAAGTAGCGCTTCCTTCCGGGCATTCAAAACGGGCATAATGCGGGCCGGTATGGACAATTAATTTCAGCCCTAATTTTTTATAAAATAATATTGATCTGTCAACATTTAATGTCGGGACGGTAACTTGGTTTAAATTCATTTTTTGATGTTTTTTAGTTGCCAAAACAATACGGCCAGACAAATGCCCAAACCCAAAAACTCGCGCGTGAATTCAATGTGCGGCTCTTCCGCTTTCATCTGCCCTGCAATATCGGGCATGCCTGTTTTTATCCAGCTTACAAATTCTGGAAAAAGAAAACCCATCCAGACCAAAACAGCAGCAATGCCTGCCCAAAGCACATATTTGTTCGCCCGGTTATAAGCGGCAAAAACACAAACGGCGGCCATGTATAAATAAACGAGCGTCCACCCTAACGGGTCGGGGTCGTTCAATTGCAAATAGGCAAAAACAATAAAAATTGCAGCGAGGATAAAATTCGGAATTTTCATTTTATTATTTTTTGGCAATGGTTAACAGCCCGTTTCCATTGTTTTTTTTGATTGAATAATCCATTTTGTTTAAAATAAAAATAATTGGCATAAAACACAAAAGCAGGGTGAAAAAAAATACCGAAAACCATTTGCTGTTGCTTATGCCCATCATCAAAAGCGAATATATTTCATGTGCCAAAACACCCGTGTTCCCATAAGTATATTTTTTGTTTAAAATCTCAA
>DROJ01000462.1 GCA_011321935.1 Bacteroidota bacterium
AGTACTTCTCTTACCACTTTTTCTTTGTAAAATATCTGCGACAGGTAATCCAAATGTTGCCAACGACAGCCTCCGCATACTCCAAAATGTTCACAAAATGGCTCTACCCTTTCTTGCGACAAGCTATGGTATTTGATGGCATAGCCATCCCAAAAAGCTTTTTTCTTTTTTACAATCCTAACGTCCACAATATCCCCAGGGGCGACGTGCTCTACAAAAAGCACCCGACCGTCGGCACTTCTGCCAACGCCCCGTCCCTTGTCTGCCACACCTGTAATCTCAACCTCTTCTATGATGATCGGTTTCCTGTTTTTACGTCTGCCCATATTTTCAAATCAAAATCTTGTCATGCTGAAAAAGAATAGAAAAAGAAGGTGAACGAAAAACATATCCTCCTTTTTGCAAACCCATTACCAGCATTTATTTTTTATTGTTCGCTTTCACAAATGCAAATCTCTGAATGTTTTTTATAGTTTGGCGCTTTTTTGAAGATCATTTGTGCCTCAATCAAAATCGTTTCGTCTAACAGGAGAGGCCAATGAACTGCCGACTTGTTATATTCGGGCTTTCTAAATTTCACAAACTAAAACCACGTTAATTATGAATATGATGTATTTTATATTGGTCGGAGCAATGTCTTTGGTAGGCATGGTGATCAGCAACCGCTTAAAAAGCAAATTTCGACAATACTCGCAAATGCCCCTCCGCTCAGGCATGAGCGGGCGGGAAGTGGCTGCTGCCATGCTCCAGCATTATGGCATCAGCGACGTCAAGATCGTTCAGGGCAAAGGGATGCTCACCGACCATTATAACCCCATGACTAAAACCGTAAACCTCAGCCCAAATGTTTTTCAAGGAAGGAACGTTTCGGCTGCCGCAGTAGCAGCACATGAATGCGGCCATGCGGTACAGCACGCCCGTTCTTATACTTGGCTGAAATTCCGTTCGGCAGTGGTGCCGATAGTCAGCGTAGCTTCGAAAGCACAACAATTTTTGCTATATGCCGCTTTTTTCATGGCGGCAGGCGGCGGCGGGGGACTCCTAATGCAAATCACTATCGCAGCCTTTGCCATCACGGCCATGTTCGCTTTTGTCACCTTGCCAGTTGAGTTCGACGCAAGCAGAAGGGCACTCGTATGGCTAGATGAAACAGGCGTGGCACAAGGCGCTGAATATGAAGGCGCAAAAGATGCACTTTGGTGGGCTGCGATGACCTATGTTGCTGCTGCCCTGTCTGCGTTGGTCATGGTACTTTACTTGATAATGAGGTATTCAAACCGCAGATAAATCAATTGCACTGTCCAAAATAGATCAGACTTTATTCGGTGGACGGTGGACGGTGGACGGTGGAAAAAATTTCAGAATAAAGTCAATTGCAACACAAACAATTCTTTTATAACCATGCAATTTCCAAATATGGAAAGCAATGTTCATTTATTCAAAAAACATGTGAGCAGGAACCAAAGGGTATCCTCTCTTAGGAACTCTCAAAACAATTAATCATGCAACACTTTCTCATTTTATTTTTCTGCTGTTTTATCAGTATAAATATATTCGGCCAAACATTGACCATTACCAATGGCGAAACTGAAAAAACGTTCAAGCCCAGTTCTGTATATGTAATAAGTTTTGGGGAAGGCGAACCTTCAGGAAAATGCTGCGATTGGACAGAAATGACAGGAACATTGTCAGGTCTAAATAAAGACAGCATCCGTTTGCGGTTGAGCAAATATACCCAAATGACCGTTGCGGAAGACTTGAGTTCCGATCATACAATAACTTATAAGAATGACCTTAATTTTGGCAGCTTGGCAAAAAAAGACATTTATTCTTTGGTAAAATATAAATCGTTGAAAAGCAAAAAACGGAAAAACAATTTTGGCATTGCAGGAGGGATTTTGCTCTTTACGGGAGTGACCACCGCACTCAATTCTTTTATAGTATCGGATAAAGACAGCAAGAGGGATATATTATTGTCGGGGGCAGCACAGGTGGGATTGAGCATTACTTTTTTGGCATTCAACAGTACGCCGAAATATAAATTTAGAGGAGATGGAAATATATGGCGGATAAAGTAATTTGATCCTTTGACACCTGCCTGTCCACACGGACGTACCGGCAACTTGCCCCGCCCCCTCGGGAGGCAGGAATCTCATGGAGATGCCACAAAGTTGGCAACCTTCATTTTGTGCAAAATATTAGACTTTATTCTAAAATGCCTTTTCAAAAACAATGAATTTGGACGGTTTGTGTGCTGGCGCACACAAATCCGAATAAGGTCTATTGAATTTAAAAAAAACCTAAAAAGGTTCAGTATATAGTTTGTAAGGAACGTTGAAACAATTTTTTCCGACTTGGGGGAATGTCCTCGGCATATAGCAAATAACCAGCAATTTTTCAAACCTGCTCCGGCCCTTCCCCTACCCAATCATTTATATATTTTTCGTTTTCACAAAGCGGCACCAGTTCGTCCAAAATAAATGGCTTTACTTCATGCACTACATCAGCGGGATATAATACATGCAGATTGGGGCCGGCATCGAGGGTGAAAAATACCGGGTTTTTAGTTTCCTCCCGGTATTGTTTCAGACGCTCTATCATTTCCAATGTTTTTGGTTTTAATAAAATATAGGAAGGGTTGCTGCTCATCATCAGGCCGTGCAGGGTGAGCGCTTCGCTTTCGCAAATTTTCCCGAATTCATTTAAATCACCGCTGCGCATAATATCGAGCAGGCGGAGCAATTTACGCTTGGCATCTGCATAACGGGCGGCGGCAAAAGGGTTGCCCTCCATAAGGCCGTGCCCTGCCCGGCTGCTGACCGGTTTTTCGGCGGCACTCGCAATCAATATATCGTCGTGAAAAGTTTTGAAAACTTCGTGGACATGGCATTCTAAAGAAACGGCATATAAATCGGAAGACCCTTGCATTTCGCCCGTTTGCCCCCAAAGCGCTGCGACCGGAAATATAGAACGGCAGGCGCTGCCCGAACCCAAGCGGGCAACATATGAAGCCTTTTTGTCAAATTCATTATCATCGGCCAATGTGCCAAAAAGCTCTTCTTCCATAGAGCAAAGGCAGAGGGCGAGGGCGCTCATCGCCGATGCGGAAGAAGCAATGCCCGCCGAATGCGGAAAGGAATTGCCGGTGCGGACGGTCAGGTCCAACTGCCGCAAAAACGGGAATATACCGGCCACGCTTTCCAAATATTCCAGCACCTTTCCCCGGAACGCCCCGTTCTCTTCCTGATGGAAAAAAAAGTCCAGCGATATATTTTTGTCGCCGCTTTCTTTGGGCCGGTATTCGACCAAGGTATCGGTAAAAGAAGAGTTTAAAGTCAGGCTGACAGAGGGGTTTTGCGGTAATTGTACGCCGTGCTTTCCCCAATATTTTATTATCGCAATATTAGAGGGGCTGCGCCAAGTGACGCTACCGGGTTCAACATCTTCAGTGGCAATCACGAGGTTTGGATTTTTATAATCGAGCATTGTAAATTAAAATTAAAAATTGGTACACTAAAAAAATGAAACGCAAATGTAATTTATATATCCACTTTTATATTTGCCGAAGGCGGAAGAAAAGAAATAAAAAAGGGGGTCAATGCGCCTTGTCCAATTCCTCCCCAATATATAGTGCAGTATATATATCGTCATAAAATTCGCGGACGAGTTCAAAGCTCACGTTCGACTGAAAAATTTTTGGCTCCAATATATCTTTCTCATTGGATATAGCGATATAGCAGTTGTCTTTAAATATAGAAAGGTATATTTCCCCTGTTTTTTTTCTGGCTTCTAAAATAAAATCCATCAAATGGTTGGGCAGCAGTTCACCTACTTTTGTGTTGGCCGTGCCATATACGGTATATGGTTTGGTAAATTTCCGATGCCGCACAAAAGCATCCATTGGTTGCCCATTGTGGCGTATATATGTTTTCAGGGCATTGGATATAAACGGCAGGCGGTCTTTGGGCAATACCAGCAATGAGCCTTTTAATGGATGGAAAAATTTTGCCCTGACAAATATCCCCTTAAAAACCAGGTCAAGCCGGCTGCGTACCCTCGAAAATTCTTCCACATGCAGCTCCGACATTTCAAATTCGACATCGCCGATACGGCCTTCTATATAATCTTCGCCATCGTATATGGCCGGCCTTGCACCGAATATATTGCTCCTGATAAATTTCTCTATCGACACCTTTTTTTTTGCATCGTATTTTAAATCACCAAATAATAGGCCGTCGTCAATAAAATCCAAAATCAATTCGACAACCCGTGGTTTGAATTCCTGCTTGAATTTTTTTATTTGCCCAAATTGGTAATATATATAGATAATAAAAGGAATAACGGCCACCAGGGCTATTACCATGATCTGTATATAAAGGAGCAATGCGGCCAACCCTAGCATCAACAAAAGGGACAAAAATATCCGCCGCAACATACGCCGCCGTTGCTTGTCCAAACGCATCAATTCTGGAAAGATAGTCTGGTTGTAAAAAATGCGGAATTTAACGGGATTGTGCATTGGGAAATAAAAATAGAAATGAAAATTAAAATTAAAAACCGCTTGCCCCAAAACCTCGGGGAAAATCAAGAACAGGCTCCGGCCTATTTTTTATTTTAATTTTAATTTTCATTTTCATTTTCAAAGGCTTTTTGTCCTGCCGCCGTCAACGGGCAAGTTGATGCCGGAAATATAAGAGGCCGCCGGCGATGCCAAAAAAGCGACGGCGTTGGCAATTTCCGAAGGGTCGGCGATACGGCGCAGCGGCGTTACTTTTTTCCAAAATTCAAAAATGCCTTCAGTGCTGGTGCCCGCTTTTTTTGCCCTTTCCCCGGCAATTTCTTCCAGCCTTCCGGTTTTGGTGAAACCGGGCAAAACGTTGTTGACGGTGATGCCAAATGGGCCGACTTCATTGGCCAGTGTTTTTGCCCAGTTGCCGACTGCGCCCCGCGTGGCATTCGATACGCCGAGGCCGTCAATGGGCTGTTTTACGGAAGTGGAAATGATGTTGATGATGCGGCCGTAGCCTGCTTCTTTCATGCCCGGCAAAAACGTTTGCGCCAGCAAATGGTTGCAGATCAGGTGGTTGTTGAGGGCTTGGATAAACTCGACGGGCCTGGCCTCCGTGATCGGCCCGCCGGGAGGGCCGCCCGTGTTGTTGACCAAAATATGGATCTTTTTTTGGGCGGCCAAGCCCCGCACTTTTTTGTGCAGGTCTTTCACGTCGGAAAAATCGGCGATCAAGTAATCATGGTCTTGGTCGGCTGAATGCTGCAGTTCGGACAGTGCTTCGGACAGCGATGCGGGGTTGCGGCCAACCAATGTGACGCTGGCCCCCAAGCGGGACAGTTCGATGGCCGATGCTTTGCCGATGCCTTTGCTGCTCCCCCCGACGAAAGCATTTTTTCCTTTTAGGTTCAAATCCATATGCTTGTAAAATTTTTGGCGAAATTAGCAGAACTTCGCAGATTACGGAGTTTTTTAGCGATGAGCTTTGCGCTTTGTGGAAAAACTGCAAAATTTTAGCTCCTACCGGAAAGAACTTGGAGCGCTTTAATTTCTAAAAGACAATGCACAAAACCTACTTTGTTTCCGATTTCCATTTGGGCACGCCCGGCAGCCGGGAGCGGGAGAAACGGGTCGTCCGTTGGCTGGACAAAATCTCGGAAGACGCTTGCGAACTCTATCTCGTGGGCGATGTTTTCGACTATTGGTTTGAGTATGGGCAGGTAGTGCCGAAGGGCTTTGTGCGGCTGTTGGGGAAATTGGGCGAGCTGAGGGACAATGGCCTGCCGGTCTATTTTTTTACCGGCAACCACGACATGTGGATGTTCCGCTATTTGGAGGACGAACTGGGCATCTCGATCTACCGCCGGCCCATCGTGCGGGAAATCGGCGGCAAGCGCTTTTTCATCGGCCACGGCGATGGCCTCGGCCACGGCGACTATGGCTACAAGTTCATCAAAGCCCTTTTTGGCAACCCCATCTGCCAATGGCTTTTTGCGAGGCTGCACCCCAATTTTGGGCTTTGGCTGATGAAGGCATTTTCGGGTTCGAGCCGTAAAGCAAATCCCTCCGACCCGAAATTTCACGGCGAAAAAAAGGAACGCCTCATCCAGTTCTGCAACGCCCACTTGGACAAAGAAGACGTTGATTTTTTCATTTTCGGCCACCGCCACCTGCCGATTGACTTTAGGCTAAAAAACGGAAAAAGCCGTTACATAAACCTCGGCGAATGGATCCGTTTCAACTCCTACGCCGTCTTCGACGGGCAGCAATTGGAAGTAAAATTTTTTGAAAATGACAAAGGTGAAGTATTTAGTTAGTTCTCAGTCCACAGTCCGGCAGTCCACAGTTTGGAGCGGAGCGAAAATCCCGAATTCCTGCCTTGCCGGCAGGCAGGCACTTCGGGACCACAGTTCGCGTTGGACCTTGGGGCTACTATTTGTGCTTTGTTTTTCGGGGGTTTTTTGTCAAAATATAGATTCTGCAAAAATCGAAAACCAGTACCAACTCCTTTACCAACTCGACATCGAAGCCCTTGATTTTACCACCGACAAGCTGCAGAACATCTATTACATCAGCCCCGAAAACGAGGTCGTAAAACTAAGGCCGGACGGGACGGAGCAGTTCCGTTACCTCAACAAAACCTATGGCCTGCCGACCTATCTGGACGCTACCAACCCCTTCAACCTGCTACTGTTTTACCCAGACTACCAGAACGTTATCGTTCTCGACCGCACCATGAACCTTGCGGCTCAATTCAACCTTTTCCAGCTTGGCCTGTTTGGTCTGGAAGCCGTTGGGATGGCGGGCGACGGCAATTTGTGGGCATATGACCCCGTGAATTTCCGCTTGAAAAAAATAGGCCGGACCGGCAGTGTCATCTTGCAAAGCAATGACCTGAGCCTCGAACTGAACCGGTCATTCCAACCCGTTTTTTTAACCGAACGCGACCAGCAGGTCTTTTTGAACGACCCGGAACAGGGCATCCTTGTTTTTGATGTTTTTGGGAAATATTTAAAAACATTGCCCATCCTCCACACCGACCATTTCCAGATCGTTGGAGGGCAGCTCCTTTTTGTGGCAGACGGACAGATGCAGTCTTTTCACTTGCAGTCCTTGCTGCAAAGCCCTATAAAACTGCCCGCCGGTATTTCGGAAAACAGTAAGTTGCGGGTGGAAAAGGAAAGGCTGTATGTTTTGGACAAAGAAGGGCTAAAAGTATTTCGCTTTTAAAAAACAAAACCAGTTTTTCTTTTCGTCGAAAAGAATTCGGCTCAATTTTATCGTTTGATTACTTTTGCAAAGCCATTTCAAAAATCGGACACATTATTTATACAAAAAATTTTAAATGAAAATACATAAAGAAGGCCATCGGATACTCATTACGCTTGTACTTTTATTGACTTCCGTTAATTTATTGGTACACTTCTTTTGGCCAGAATACCTATTGGCAGCTTCGGTCAGTTCTTTGGTGCTGTTCCTACTGATATTGCAGTTTTTCAGAAATCCCAACCGGGAAATATTGATCGCCGACGACAACCTCGTATATGCGCCCGCCGATGGCAAAGTAGTGGTGATAGAAGAGGCGCACGAGGGGGAGTATTTTGAAGAAAAACGTTTGCAGGTTTCCATTTTCATGTCCCCCACCAATGTCCACGTGAACCGCAACCCTATCAGCGGGACGATCAATTATTTCCGGCATCATCCCGGCAAATACCTCGTTGCATGGCATCCGAAATCATCAACAGAAAACGAAAGGACAACCCTTGTCATCGACAACGGGAAAGAGGAAGTATTGCTCCGGCAAATAGCGGGCGCAGTGGCCAAGCGCATTGTCAATTACATCAGCGAGGGCGACAACGTGGAGCAGGGCGCCGATTTCGGTTTCATTAAATTCGGCTCGCGGGTCGATCTGTTTTTGCCCCTGGACGCAAAGATAGAAGTCGAAATGGGGCAGAAAGTAAAAGGCAACAAAACAGTAATCGCTAAACTGTAAATATAAGCCCATCTACTTTTCAATCCTTTTTTTAGAATTATTCTTCCACTATTTTCAAAGTGAAAAAACCTGAATAGCTTGACCTTCTGTTCAGGTTTTTTTTATGCCTCGTATATCCATTTTTATATAGTTACAGCAGTCCCATAAATCATGGGCACAGATTATTTTACCGCTTTTAAAAATGCCAAAGCATACATATTTAAAAAAATAACAATACCTATATTTAAAACAAGCCCCGCGCAAATACCCACCAAAAAAAATATTTATAAAAAACATATACAAATCAATACCCTGCTTCCGTTTGGCATTATTTTTAAGGTACATCTGCATCCCTCCAGAAACGTTGTAATCCAGTAATTTTCAGATAACCGCAAAACTTTATAAGTGTGTTTGCCACACCTATTTTATATATCTGAAATGCCGACCTGTTCTTGAAAAAATATTCTTCTAACACCGGTACTGGAACCCGAACCTCTTTTCCCTCTCGCATAGCCTGCGCGGCTATCGCATATTAAATACTTCCCAGCGTATCCAATTAAACGAATAACGGCTGTCCCGCGGTGCGGACAGGCGATCCTTCTCATTTTAGAAACAAACATGCTAAATTCAAGAACTATGGCATTTAATCTACGCCTTGCTGCACTTCTGCTTTTGTTAAGCGCTGCCACTCCTGCCTTTTCACAGGTTTGTGATTGCCTCTCTACCGGCAACTGTCCGGTCCCTATCACTGATAACGGGAGTTACGACGGCACGCTCAATGTGACCGTCAACGGCCCAAACGACCTCGCCGTGAACCCCCTCACTTCTGTCTGCTTTACCATTACCCATACCTGGATCGGCGACCTCAGCGTTTCGCTCACCTCGCCAAGCGGTGTCAATTATTTGCTGATGGCAGATAGCGATAATAACTTCGGCGGTTGCGGTATGCAGCAGGACAACGTTGATGTATGTATTGTGCCCGGCAGCGCTAATCCTTTGACCAACAATACCGATTACATGTGCAACACAGGCCCTTGCCCCTCTGGCACCTGCTGTTTGACCAGTACTTGGAACGTGGCATGTGGCGGCGTCACCGACCCCGTCAATGGAGCATTGCAGGCACCCAACTGCGACCTCAACGACTTCAACGTTCCCGGTGACCCAGCAAACGGTACTTGGACATTGACCGTCGTTGACGTTTGTAATATGGACACGGGGACTTTGGACAATTTTTCATTGAATTTTCAGAATGGCGTGGAAACCTGCATCGCCTGCGAACCGGACGGGGGGATGCTGGACTCACTGGACATAAGAAGCTGCGTTGGCAACCCCAACCTCGACCTCAGCCTTCCCCCAAACTATACCGGCCCGCCGCCCGGCATGGACTACGGGTACAACTATGTCATTTCACAAAATGGCGTTGTACTCGAAATTGATTCCACTGCCGACCTTACCGCCCAGCCACCGGGCACCTATCAGGTGCATGGCATCTCCTATTATCAGGGAGATTCATCAGACTTGGCCGTCCTCATCGGCCTCGATACGGCTACTGTCATTTCTCAGCTAAACTCTACCACCGCACCGCTTTGTGGGGCGCTTTCTTCCAACGGCATAACGGTAGTAATTGAGCCGACACCTACGCTCGTCACCATAGACACCTCGGCCTGCGAAGGCGACTGCATCATGGTCGGCAATCAAATGGTATGCTCCTCCGGCCTTATTACATTGACCTCTTGGCTTGGCTGCGACAGCACCATTCAGGTCAACCTGACATCGGTACCGCCCGACGACATTGCCCTGCAATTGAATGTCTGCGAGGGCGGCTGCGTTGACATCGGGGGTACGCAATACTGCGTGCCGGGTCCGCATGTCATCAGCCTGACCAACCAAATGGGCTGCGACAGTATCATCACTTTGACTTTTATAGAAACGCCCGTGAACGCCGTCATCAGCCCGGCATCTCCGCCTGCGCTCACCTGCGCCAATAATTCGGTAACATTGACCGGCCTGCCTTCTACCGGAAATGTGTATGAATGGACTGGGCCGAATAATTTCTCGGCAACTACGGCCGCCGTCACGGTCACTGAACCCGGCACTTACAACCTGACTGTTTTCAACAATGCCATCATGCCCCCTTGCCAATCAAGCACCTCGGTCACGGTGGCCGATGGCATTGTGCCGCCCGACCTCATCGTGGTCGGTGCTGCTCCGCAAATGTGCATAGGCGACGACTTTGATTTAGCTTCGCTAAATATCCAAGATCAAAATAGCACCAACCCTTCGATCACTTACCATAGCGGCACACC
>DROJ01000463.1 GCA_011321935.1 Bacteroidota bacterium
TGCATTTACCTCGGCTGATTAAAAAGATGCCAAATAGGCTTTGCTCAGCAAAGGCTGGTTGCCGCAAATAGCGCCAATTTCAGACGAATTTAATTCGGTTAAATTAGCGCAATTCGCGGCTATCAGCACGAACGGAACATGAGCGACTTGTTCAGGTTTGGAAATGCCCCTTCTTATCCTTTCATACAAGACCGTTTCCGCATCAACAATATGGTTTAACAGCTCACGTACCGACCATTTCCCAGCGGCATATGTTTTGCCCAAATATTCATCTGACAAGTCAAAATATACCAGCGTCCGGTCCCGGGTTGTTTTCAAGCCGTTTATGATTTGCATAATTATTTTTTTGTGACCGCAAAATAACCGGACTTTCGGCACAGAACCAAATCCGCCCCGCAGCCCCGTTGCTGGTCAACAGCAACCAAAAGGGCAGGATATGGTCTCCGCAAATTATCGGCCACCGACAGGTACGAACCCGCCGGAACGGAGTGCTTCCACATTCTTTAAAAACATTGATGCGAATAACGGGTTAATTTTGCGAGCATTGATTTTCAATGGTTTAGGCTCCACGTTTACTAAACTTTAAAAGTTTAGTAAACGTAACGTCCTGAAAATCAGTAGTTTTTTTTACCCCGTTATTCGTATCATTGATTTTCGAACATTCCTGCGGTCAAATTCCGCATCCAGGTTTTATCCCGGACGGACTGCCGGCTGCCGGCCACCGGGCTGCCGACCGAAAAGTGGTACAAATTTTTCCACCAAACATATAAATGAATAAAAATATTTAATAAATTTGCTACCGAATCACAGACATACGGAAGGGGGGCGTATTAAAGGTTCGCTAAGCAACGATGCTATAATGCTCATAAAAAACAAGGCTGTGAGAGAACTTTGCACTACCATTTTGGCGCTTTTATGCTGCCATGTCCTTTCTGCACAAGGCAACTATCCTGCATTTCCCGACGATACCGTTTTTACTGTGGCCGATGAAATGCCCTATTTTTCGGGCTGCCGTTCTTTCAACAAAAATGACGGACGCAAAAGGGAATGCTCCGATCTCGAACTGGTCCGCTTTATTTCCCAACAGCTCGTATATCCGGCAGAGGCACGGAACAAGGGCATAGAAGGCACCGTTTTCGTCAGTTTTATTATTGACGAAATAGGAGAGGTCCAAAACCCCTCCATTTTGACCGACATTGGCGGCGGCTGCGGCGAAGCGGCCCTGAACGTGGTACGGCAGATGCCCCCGTGGACACCTGCCCTGCAAAACGGGCAGCCCGTAAAAACCAGGATGAACCTCCCCATCCAGTTCTACCTGCGGGCAAAAAACAGGGACAAGGCCGAGCGCTTTACCATTTCGTGGGGCAGCTTGCGCAGCGGCCAGGCAAGCAAAAAAGAACTGCTCGACAACCTCTCCAAAAGGGTGTACGTGCGCGGCCCGGAAGGCGACAACCGCTTTATTGATGAACTGGAATTTGTTTTTCAAAAAGAAAACCGCATCGTAAGTGCTACCAGCCGGGGAAGTATTTCAGCTGAGCTGAAGAAGGTCGTCGAGCGGGCAAAACGGGGCGGAACGCTTGTCATCCATGCCTCGGTGCAGGACGGTGGGCAGTTTGTGGCAGTGTCCCGGCAATTCCAAATCACCCGTTGAAGCCGGGCATTTTGCCAATATCAAATAACAAAAACAACTATCTATACTTTCTTTAAAGTTTTTTTCCATCAATTTATACCTTTGCAGAGCGAACAAACAGGCAACTGGCCACCTTTTCCATAATTGGAGCAACAAACCATTACGGTTTGCCAAATGCCTAAAACAACTTCCAACCATTTGTCTTTGGAAAAAAAGACAAAAGAAAAACAAGGAACAAACCCGTTTTTTTCTTCTGCCATTTTTCTGAAAACAAAAACTATTAATTTTAGATGATTATGAATGCTACATTGAGATTGCTTGCCTTATTACTGCTGGTGACTACACTTGCCCTTCCTTCATGCGTTTCCAAGAAAAAATTCCTGGAACTCGAAGATGCAAAAGCCGCACTGGCCAGTTCTTTGGCTGATAGCAAAGAAAAAGTAAACATGCTAGAAGGCAAGGTGTCCAGCCTTGAAGCCGACATGGCCAACCAGAAATCGCAATTCGAAAGCGACATTGCCGGTTTGCGCTCAGACATAGATGCTGCCAAAAGCAGCGCAGAAATGGCCCAGAAATCACTCGCCGACAAAGAAGCCGAACTGGCCAAAATAAAAAGCGACGTGAAATCTGCACTCGGCCTCAACAGCGGTGCTAACATTACGGAGAAAAATGGTGACCTCTATGTTACCCTCGAAAACCCTGTTCAGTACCGCAGCGGCTCTGCCCGCTTGAACCGCGCTGCCCGCAAATCCATCGAGTCATTGGCCGAAACGATGAAGAACAACCCCAGCATGCACCTTTTGATCGAAGGCCATACCGACAACAAGAAATTCGTCTCCGGCAGCAATATGGACAACTGGCAACTGAGCGTGAACCGCGCGATGGCCGTTGTGAAAAGGCTCATCCGCAAAGGCGTCAGCCCCGACCAATTGACCGTCTCTGGCCGCGGCGACACTGCTCCCGCAGCCACCAACGACACTAGTGAAGGCAGGGCACAGAACCGCCGTACCGTTGCCAAGCCTAAAGTAGATACAGGTAAACTTTACAAAATCGGCAACTGATAATGTTTGCTCTTTTTGGTAAACCATCGGCACTGCCCAGGTTATATATTTGCGTCGTGCCTTAATTTCATAATCCGGTATGGAGCATTCCATACCGGATTATTATTTTGCCCCAACTGCATTTTTGCCTTCCCTTTCTGTACTTTTGGGATTTGAAAACAACAAGCACCTCATTTGCTGCATGTTATCAAACCGCCCAAACCCTCGACAAAATGAACAAACTCATATTGCCCATCCTCGGCCTCTTCTTTTTCATTGCCTGCACGAATGAAAAAAAAACCGAAACCACCGCTCCGCCGAAGGCCCAGGCCCAAGTGGAACACCTGAACATAAACCGGACAGAAGGCGACTGCGAAGAAGAAAACTTTGAGCGCAAATGCGCAAAAATATCCCTTACTTACCCAAGCATCAAAGAAGGAAATGAACGTTTGAAAAAGGCCGTGGCCAACTGGGCCAACGATTTCATGGTCGGCCTGCTGGACCAATCCATGGAACCCGACGAAGAGACCTCCCTCGAATCTGCCATCCAAAGTTTCATCGAAATGCACCGGGAGACAACCCAGGAGATGCCGGACATGATGGGCTATTACACCGTTGAGGTCACCGATACCGTTCTGTTTCAAAATGAAAAATACCTGACCCTGCGCCTCGATGGCTATAGTTTTACAGGAGGGGCGCACCCCAACAGTTTTGCCAGCATTGCTACCTTTGATCTGCAAAAAGGGAAATTGCTGAAAACCGGAAATTTGGTAAGCGACCTCGAAGCACTCTATGTACTGGCCGAAAAAAAATTCAAGGAAGAACGGGCAGCGGATTTCGAGGACGGCTTTGAATTTACCGAAAGCTGGCCTTTCCAGATCGCCGACAACGTCGGCATAACGGAAGAGGGCCTGTTTTTCTGCTACGTGCCCTATGAAGTGACCCCCTACGCAATGGGCTATACTGAGTTTGTCATACCTTACGACGATCTAAAAGACATTTTGATAAAATGAACCAGACTACTGCAGTGATTAGTGATTAGTTGATTAGTGATTAGTCCGCCAAATTCTGGATAATGTGGCATTTACCAAAAAAAATAAATAGTCCTCTAATTACGAATCGAACCAAACTACTGGTAAAAATCGTAATTAGCCAACCATTTAGTTTTTGTTTAAATGCCACATTATCAGGGATTTGGCGGACTAATCACTAATCACTGCACTACGCGGCTACTCCTGGACATGGAGACTGTCTCACAAATCGAGATTTACTAAATTTAAAAATTTAGAAAACCTGTTTTTAACTCAAAATGAGCGTTTTACAAACAAAACAAACCTATTTTTAAAAATCGACTTATGAGACAGCCCCTATATGTTCAAGCACCTGAAAGACTTACAATGAACCAAATAACCGGACGGTATTATTTTCAAATACTTAGGGGTCGGCGAATAATAACCTTCCGTTTATGCTTGTTCTTTTTAATGCAGGCTTCTTAAAAAAAATGTCAAATAGAACCACTATGCTCTATTTTTTTGCATCGCCTGCATCAAAAATAACGTCGCCTAAATCGGAAGGTTATTATTCGCCGACCCCTTAAAATCAAAAGCATGAAGTCGGTCTTCC
The DNA here is from genome assembly GCA_011321935.1 of Bacteroidota bacterium. Lineage (GTDB taxonomy): Bacteria > Bacteroidota > Bacteroidia > Chitinophagales > Saprospiraceae > UBA6168. Next base: position 4,294 of record DROJ01000463.1, read on the forward strand.
CACTCCCCGTTTTTATTCTCCTGTTCCAATTTAGCGCAGCGGCCCAATACGTGCCTGCCCCTGCCCCTGCCCAAACGCAGCCCATCCTTATTACGGGTGCAACGGCCCACCTCGGCAACGGCGAGGTCATCGAGAACAGCATGGTCGCTTTTGAAGCGGGCAAAATCACCTACGTCGGCTCGGCCGCCGATAAAATAGGCTTCCCCGGCCACAAAGAAATCAAGGCCGCAGGCCAACACCTCTACCCCGGCTTCATTGCCCCGAACACGACTCTGGGGCTGACGGAGATCGGCGCCGTCAAAGCCACCCGCGACGATGACGAAATAGGCAGCATCAACCCCAACATCCGCTCCATCGTGGCCTATAATACCGATTCCGAGATCATCCCCACCGTCCGTTCGATGGGCATCTTGCTCGCCGAAACAGCCCCGCAGGGCGGGCGCATCGCCGGCACTTCCAGCATCGTGCAACTGGATGCGTGGAACTGGGAAGACGCCGCTTACGCAACCGATTTCGCAGTGCACATGAACTGGCCTGCCCTTTCCTCCTGGGATTGGCACTCCCGGCGGGCAAGCAAAAACAAGAATTATGAAAAACAGGTACGGGAGATAGCCGACTACTTCAGGCAGGCCGAGGCATACAGCCAAAAAGACGAAAACCCCGCCCCCAACCTCCGCTTCGAGGCCATGAGCGGCCTGTTCGACGGCAGCAAAAAACTGTTTATCCACGCCAACGAAGTGGTGGCCATGGAAGAAGCCGTATTGCTGATGGACAAATTCGAGATCACCCCCGTCATCGTGGGCGGCAGGGACAGTTGGAGGATCACCGGTTTTCTGAAAAAACACCGCATCCCGGTCGTCCTCCGCTCTACCCAAAGCCTCCCCGGCAGGGCAGATGCCGACATTGACCAGCCTTATAAAACCCCCGCCCTGCTCCAAGAGGCAGGCCTGCTCTGGTGCTTCGGCCACGAAGGCTTCTGGCAACAGCGCAACCTAGCCTTTCAGGCTGGCCAAGCAGTCGGTTTTGGCCTCGGCCACGAAGAGGCCATCCAAGCATTGACTTCCAACACGGCCAAGATCATGGGCATCCACAAACGGACCGGGACAATACAGAAAGGGATGGACGCCACTTTGTTTCTCTGCAATGGCGATGTGCTCGACATGCGGACTTCCAAAGTGACCGATGCCTTTATTCAAGGAAGGAAAATAAACCTGGACAATAAGCAGGAAGTGCTTTACCGAAAATTCCGGGGAAAGTATAAACAGAGGTGAAAGCATCGAAGGGCTTTCTCATAAAAATGGAAAGGCCATTAATTTTATCATTTCCCTCAGGCCTCCATCGTAGTCGGGATTTTCGATAAAACCCTATTAAAAAGCCCATCAGTCCGATATTTCCATTTCTATGAGAAAGCCCTTGAAGGCATCGTTTCAAAAAGAAATTCGGTGTTTATTCCCTATCTTTGACAAAACTTTATACTATGAAGAAGCCCCCTGCCCCGCAAGTCCCCCAACCTGATTTCGACGCCCGCTGGAAAGCCATCATCTATGCGCTGTCCGAACAATTTTTGAAATTCTTTTTCAAACCTTCTTTCTGGAAAAACATTGATTTCGGAAAAGGCATCCAACCGATGGACAAGGAACTGCAAAAGATCTTTCCCGATTGGGGCAAGGACGGCCGCCGCTACCCCGACAAGCTGCTCAAGGTTTTTATGAAAAACGGGATGCTTGAATTTGTGCTGATCCATGTGGAGGTGGAAGGCAAGGGCAAAAAAGGTTTTTCGCGCCGCATGTTCGAGTACTTCTTGCGCCTGTGGGACAAGTACCCTAAAGCAAACATCACGGTCATTGCCATCTATATCGGCGAAAACGTGCCTGTGGATTATGATGTTTTCCGCTATGAATTTGCAGGCACAAAAATCCGTTTCGATTTCAATGCCTATGTCGTAAAGGATCAATCAGAGGAACAGCTCTTAAAAAGCAAGAACCCTTTTGCAAAGGTGGTACTGGCCTGTTGGTACATTTTGAAAAGCAAAAAAGATTACGCCCTCCGCCTGCATTTCAAAATAAAACTGATCCGTTTGTGTTTTGAAAGCGGGTTTTCCCAGCAGGAAATCAGGGAATTGTTTATATTTGTGGGGTTCACCATCGCACTGCCCAGCCAACAGGACGCATTTTACAAAACAGAAATAAAACATTTAATCGAAAAGAAAATGAAACCATTAGCAGAAGTAAACCCATTAATGGCCGAAACCGTTGAAATGCTCATCTGGGGCAAAACAGCTAAAGAACGTGATGCAGAACGTGATGCAGAACGCAACAAAGAAATAGTCGTGCGGCTTTACAAAGGCGGGATAAGCCAAGAGCAGATCATCAAGATCATTGGTTTCAAAAAGAAATTTGTCGAAGAAACGATCAAAGGCATCGCCAAAAAAAACGGCAAAAAAGCGAACGGCAAAAAAAAGCCGCCCTCCAAAAAAAGCTAACATTGAACCACATAAAAAAAACGGGGAGTTGAAAAATTTCAACTCCCCGTTTTTTATTCACCCCCGAGTATTCGGGACAGGCTATTCATCATTAACCATTCACCATTAATCAGACCGCCTGTATCACATCGTACTGCGTCAGCACATGCAGGTTGCCTGCCCGGTCTTTGGCCATCACGGCCTGTATTTCTTTGTTCAGGTATTTGCCGAGTTGGCGGAAAGGCAGTTCCTCGTCCACTTCGGGAAATGGCTTGCCCATGATGCTTTTCACCGGTTTGTCCGAATTGACGAGCGGGTTTTCGAGCAGGTATTTCAGCACCACCGTTTCGGTGATCGAGCCGACCACTTGGCCCTTGTCCATCACGGGCATTTGCGAAATATCTTTTTGCCGCATGGCATCAAAAGCACTTTTTACGGTATCGGTCATTTTTACGGAAAGAAATTCTTTGTTCTGTTTCATGTTGATGAGGTCTTTCACCGTCAGTGTTTCTTCGAGGAAGCCCCGCTGCCTCATCCAGTCGTCGTTGAAAATTTTGCCGACATAGCGGCTGCCGTGGTCGTGGAAAACAATGACCACCACATCGTCTTTGGTCAATTGGTCTTTCATTTGCCGCAGGCCGGCCAATGCGCTGCCTGCCGAGTAGCCGAGCAAGATGCCCTCCTCCTTTGCGATTTTCCTTGCCCACACGGCGCCGTCCTTATCGGTCACTTTTTCAAAATGATCTATCACGGAGAAGTCGTAATTGGCGGGAATGATGTCCTCGCCGATGCCCTCGGTTATGTAAGAATAGATTTCGTTGGGGTCAATTTTGCCCGTCTCGTGGTATGCCTTCAGGGTAGAACCAAAAGTATCAATCGCCCAGATTTTGATGTCCGGGTTTTTCTCTTTTAGATAGCGGCCCGTGCCAGTGATAGTACCGCCCGTGCCTGCACCGACCACGAGGTGGGTGATCTTGCCCTCCGTCTGTTCCCAGATTTCGGGGCCGGTCTGCTCGTAATGCGCCTGCTGGTTGGCGAGGTTGTCGTATTGGTTGAACCAATAGGAATTGGGGATTTCTTTCGACAGGCGCTCGGCGATGCTGTAATAACTCCGCGGGTCGCTCGCCTCCACATTGGTCGGACAAACGATGACCTCTGCGCCCATCGCCCGCAGCAGGTCAAACTTTTCTTTCGACTGCTTGTCGCTCGTGGTGAAAATGCAGCGGTAACCTTTCACGCAGGCCGCTATGGCGAGGCCCATGCCCGTGTTGCCGCTCGTGCATTCGATGATGGTGCCGCCGGGTTTTATCTTCCCTTCGGCCTCTGCCACTTCAAGCATTTTCAGGGCCATTCGATCTTTGGCAGAATGGCCGGGGTTGAAGGTTTCCAATTTGCCCAATACCAGCGCCGGGATGTCGGCGACGGTTTTGTTGAGCTTTACCAGGGGCGTATTGCCGATGGTCTCCAATATATTTTGATAGTACATTTTGCCGTTTTAAAAAGGTGATTATTTTGCGGCTGCAAAGGTAGGATGATTGGAGAGCAGGGAGTTATTTATTTTGGAACAAAAGGGGGAATTGGAAATTGGAAATTGGAAATTGGAAATTGGAAATTGGAAATTGGAAATTGGAAATTGGAAATTGGAAATTGGAAATTGGAAATTGGAAATTGGAAATTGGAAATTGGAAATTGGAAATTGGAA
>DROJ01000464.1 GCA_011321935.1 Bacteroidota bacterium
TTCTTTTTTCATATGAGGCTTGTTTTTTAGATTTTTTGACACTACAAAAATAAGCCTCTTTTTTTATTCTTCCGCCTAAATTGGCATCTTCTCTACCATCATATTATGGTTTTTAAGTTTTATCATGTAGAGTACACATAAGTAAGAAAATTTATGCTTTGGATTTAGGAAAACACTGGACCATTTCGCTAAATCTTCAATGGTACTAACCATCCCACCAGCACCTACACAAAGCGTTAATGACTTTGGTTGTTGGTAGCTATCATTGGATTTGTAGTAAGAATATGCTCGATTTTTTATGACCTCCTCAAGATTACTTCGATAAAAAGAACTTGTCATTTTCATAGGCTTGAATAATTCCTGCTCCGCAAATTCATGGAGTTTCATTTTTGAAACTCGTTCTACAATTAATGCGAGAAGTACATAATTAGTGTTGGAATACAACATTTTTTCACCTGGCAAATTATTGACTCCATTTTGCTTAAACATAAGTTCTTGAATCATCTTATTTGTATATCCCTGATGCTCATAGTCAAAGCCTTTCAAGTCAAGTAATGCGTTATGGTTTCGGATGCCACTAGTGTGATTAAGTAGGTGTTTAATTCTAATGGTATCAGAATAAAATAATAATTCAGGAATATACTTTCGAACATCATCACTCACTGACAATTTACCTTGATTTTCCAATATTCCAATACAGGCAGATGTAAACTGTTTTGTAACAGATGCTAAACCAAAAACAGTAGAATCATTGAATGGAATATCGTATTCCAGATTCATGCACCCTTTACTATTATGGTAAATCAGCGTATCATTTTTTACAACCCCTACTGTAAGTCCCGGTTCGGATGCGGAGCTAACGTATGAATTTAAGATTTGGTTGAGCGATTCAGTTTGATAATTTTGAGAGTGAGCGATCGAACTGATCAGAACGGGAAGAATAAGGAGATAAAGTTTCATTTTTTATTTGGTATAATTAAGTTTTATTGATAAGTAACAGGGTAATTAATATTAACAACGGCATTGCCGCAATGCCATTACATAAATGCAATTGACAACAAAGTCAACAACATCCCGTCAAAATGTTGTTGGAAAAACCGATAAAGTGCAAACCTCTTTTTCATGCCGAAGAAATACATACCTCTTCCCTCTCCACTCCCGCATTTAGGTAAAAACACCTACCCGAATCCGCCTTTCCACCAATACCCCCGCCGCCCATCTCCGCCCACCTTTGTACCATCATTTTTAACTAAATAACGATATCATGAAAAGTCTGATCCTATCCGTATTCACCTTCCTGATTATTGCCCCGGCCATTGTTTTTGGCCAGTCGTGGGACAAAACGTTCGACAAAGAAGTCAACTTCATCAAAATGACCGAAGCGGGCGTGGCCGTGATCGGCACGGACGATGCGCTGTACGGCATCAACGCCAAAGGCGAGGTTTTATGGAGCAACAAAAAACTCCGCAAAGTAGAAGAAAACCGCGTGGAAGTACTCACCGGCAGCGAGCTTATTTTTGTCTCCGACAAAGGCATGTTGGCCCGCAACCGAACCATCAATGTCCTCACCGGCGCAGAGTATGCCGACGACGGCGTTAAGTTCGCCAACATCTTCGGGGCGAGGATCATCCACCCCGCCAATATACTTTTGGTCATGCCTTCTCCAAAGGACATCCAGGCATGGGACATTGATTCCAACAAAAAACTATGGGACCTCGGCGGCTACTTCCCATACGGCATCGCCACCGAAAAAATGGCCTCCATGACAGCTACCTTCCGGGGCACTCAGCCCATCGCCTATACCTCCGAAAAATCGGGCATCATGCACCTCGGCCTCGGCCACTTGGCCGAATATGACTTCACTACCGGACAACCAAAATGGCAGTTCAATTTCAAACCTTATAAAATAAAAAAACCGGGCAACGGCAAAGGCGACAGCCCAAGCTACCCCTCCAAAGGCTACGCAGCCATGAAGCTCGACCCAAAAACCAATACCCTGTATTTCCCCTTCCGCAACATCCTCATCGCAGTGGATGCCAAGACAGGCCAAGCCAAATGGAACGTAAAAGCCAACAAAACCGGACTAGTGCGCGACCTCCACATTTTGCCGGAAGGCATCCTTGTCCTCAAAGCCAATGGGCTGCAGCTCATTGACCCTGCCACCGGCGCCCCTAAATGGGACAAGCCCCTGAAAGTAAAAGGTGCAGAATCCGGCCTTTTGGTACAGGACGGCGACAAGTTTTACATGGTCTCCAAAAAGTATTTATTGGAAATAGACGTGGCCAAGAAAAGCGCCAAACAACTGACGGACAAGATCAAGTTCGGCGGCAACGAATCCTTCTCTTCCATCGAAATGGTCGGCGACCTCATCGTGCTGGGCAGCAGCCAGAACACGGTCGGCATCAACAAAAACTCCGGCAAAATCGAATACCAACAATACTTCAAAGCCCCCGGCGCAAGCCTCGGCACCATTGCCCAAAACATAGCACTCGCCACGGTAGCCGCTGCATCTACCATGAACAGCCAACGCCTCGGCCAGCAAAACGCGGATGCCCTCGGCCACTATTCCTATTACCAGTACACCCCTGCCCTGAGGGATTCCGGCACCCGCAACTCTACCTCCTCCCGGAATTTTGATTACATCAACACCAAGTTCAAGGGCAAGGGTTTTGGCCTGGCCAAGGTGAACAAAAAAACGGGCAAACTGGAAAAAGAAATCATCATCGGCGACCGCAGCCCCATCTATGCCACCGACGAAGCCGCCAACCTCATTTATTATAAATCTGGCAAAAAAGGAGTGGCCTGTAAAACAATGGATTGACAGGCATGGGACAGTTTGAACCCAGCTCTCCGAAAGTTTGGAAATTTCGGAGAGTTGGGTTCACCAATAAATTTATCTGACAAGGCATTGATTATTTACTGCACAAGCCGCATAAGGGATATACCCTCCATACTAATTTCGATTGTTAAATATCAAGCCCATGAAAAAATTATTTACCTTTTATATAGTATTATCAACTGTTGTTCTTTTTGCTCAAACCCCAATCTCACATCTGCCAGGGGTCAGCTTCACATTCAGTGGCTCATATTATGCCGCCGGCGGGAATGCCACAAAAGATTTTATTATGTGCAATTCTTGGAATTCAGGCACATATGGCGGGTGGCTGCAAATGGATTTAGGGAGCACAATAACATTAGAGAGCCTACGCTGGTGGGTGGGGATGTCCCCCAACGGCACTGTGACGGAATTAGTGGAAGTATCCGCAGATGGCACTACATGGACCACGGCTGCCAATACTTCTGGCCCCCGTGTCAGCCTTGAAGAAATAAAGTTGGTATTTGACCCCGTGATTCCAAATGTCAGGTACATCAGGATTTCCCAGTCGGCTACGCCTTCTTGGTTTGCCATTCTCGAAATGGTGGTAAACGAGCCTTATTACGCCAATAATATTTATACGAACATGCCCCCAAAGATTTTAGATAGCTCCGGCAATGAATTGACAGGGCCGGTCTCCGGTTATCCATACACATTGGTTTGTAGTCAGGCAGTAACCTATCAGTGGTATAAAGATGGTGCGGCTATATCCGGAGCCACCAATCAGGAATATATTGCTACAAGTATTGGAAGTTATTCTTGCGATGTTACCTATGCAACCGCTAATTGTGGTTTCCCGGCCTCATCTAATGCGGCAATAGTTGAGGAATCTTTACCATTGGATTTAATTTCGTTTAATGCACTCGAACAAAAGGATAAAGGAATATTGAATTGGAACGTTGCAAATCTTATAAACTTTTCTCATTTTGAAATTGAACGCAGTTCAAATGGAAATAGATTTGAGACAATTGACAAAACCTATTCTAGGGGCGAAGGAAGGTATTCATATATTGATGAAAATCCACTGTCAGGAAGAAATTATTATAGATTAAAAATGGTTGACAAAGATGCTCAATTTACATATTCGCCGGTACGTGCACTGTTCGTTAAAACAGCAGAAATTAATATTTTCCCAAACCCGGCAAACGATAAAATAAGGGTGACGGGGATGGAGGAAGGCGAGATAACCCTATTTAACAATATCGGTAAAATTGTCAAAAAAGAAAGGTTTTTAAATGCCGGAATAGATATTTCAGAAATCCCAAGTGGAGTTTATTTTGTACAAATAAAGTCGGGGCATAAAGTGACAATGAAAAAAATAATAAAAGAGTAAGTAACGATCAACGTAAACCTATGGCCAAAGCCACCAATCATTGTTTTACACTACCAAAAATTTAAAGTAAACCCTTATTTGCGAAAGGTAATAATCCCATCGAATATCCCGGGCAGCCGCCCTTTTGGTTGCCCGTTTTTTTTTTTGGGTGTTTCATTTTGCCGCAGCGGGCGGCTTCTCCCCTTCTGGGGATCAAAGGGGCTGCTACGGAAAGGCGGCAAAATGAAATACACCGTTTTTTTTAATCATAAAATCAATTCCATCATGAAAAATTTAATTTTCATTTTCCTTGCATTCAGTTTCACCACGTTCACGTCTTGCAGCAAAGACGACGGTGGCTCCGGCAGCGGCGACTGCTCCCTCGAAGCAAAAATAGACGGTGCAGACTGGTGCGGCAGCGCCAATTTCAATGTCCTCGACCTGGGCATCGCGGGCACCATCACTTCCATCGGAGCAGGCAATACGGACATGGAAGCCGTCAGTCTTCAGTTCATGGACAAAACAACTGGCACCTATGACCTTGCTGGCAAGTTGGCAAGCTATACCGAAAACGGTACGGCTTATCAGTCCACTTCCGGCACCTTGACCATTTCAAAATTTGAGGGGGATAAAATCTCCGGCACCTTCAGTTTTGAGGCAGCAGACCTGAACGGCAACACCGTGTCGGTGACCGGGGGCAAATTTGACAATCTCAAAAAACAGTAAAATTTGAACAAGTCGTCCCGGGCACTATGATATCGTTAGATCGCCTGGGGCGCATTTTCAAAAACAAAAGGGCTGGCGTATATTTTACGCCAGCCCTTTTTTTGTCAAAATATGCAACTGTTTAGCACCCCTCGAATCCCGAAGGGATTGAACGTGAATAACCCCGGATGCAATCCGGGGGGAAGTAAAGGCGAGTGACAACCCCAGAGGGGTTGAATGCCTGCTACTTGCATTCAACCCCTTCGGGGTTGCCGCCTGCCACGACCTCTTTCCCCGGATTGCATCCGGGGTTATTCACGTTCAATCCCTTCGGGATTCGAGGGATGGTAAACTGCGCCACTTTAGGTTTTGTGCATCGAGCGCAGGTTCTCCCCTTTTGGGGCTGGGGGCTGGCGGGGGCAAATGCACAAAACCTAAAGTGGCGCAGTATAAACAGTTACCAAAATATTTATTTACGCCCTACCTCGGTGCCAGTACCAAGCGCCGGGTCAAGACATCATCGCCAACGGTAATTTTCAACAAATAAACGCCAGCAGACTGGCCGCTCATATCGAAATCGAACTGGCCGCTGGAAATCACTTTCTCCGATTGTTCTATTGTTTTACCGGTAATGTCGAGCACACTGATCCGAACGTTTTCCGTCGTCTGCAAAGCCATTTGCACATTGAACAGGCCCTTGGTCGGATTGGGCAGTACCGCCAGTTTTGTCAAGCCTTCGATTTGGCCCACACCGGTTGAAATCACATCAACCGAAGCGGTGGCCGTACATCCGTTGGCATCGGTCACGGTCACCGAATAAGTTCCAGGGCCAAGGTCAGAGGCCGTTTCAGTGGTCTGCATGTTGTCGTCCGACCACAGGTAGCTGTAAGGGGCGAGGCCTCCCGAAACGGTAACCGTTGCCCCTCCGTTGCCATTGTCCTCGATCATATCAATGCTCGGCCCTTCAGCAGCGAAGGTCACAACGAGCGAGTCTGTGGAAATACTGCAGATCGAGTTGAAGGGATTGCTGGAGTCGGAATAGGTAACACTCTTGACGACCCAAGTGCCTTCGAACAAAGGGAAGTTGTTGCTGCTCAAGATACCGTTGAGGTCACTGTCATAGCTGCTGGAATTAGGGGCACTGGTCAAAACAAAAGCTCCTTCGAGCGCTCCCGTACCACCGGTGTTGTTGTCGAACAGCCAGCCATGTGCACCTGTGGAAGGAGCCTCGACCCCAGTAGCGTTAAGATCAAAAGTGGCATCGGCAGAGCAGACGGAAATGCTGCCGGATGTTGTCAATGTTCCGGCCTCGCAGGTGACGTCGCAAAGGGCTCCTCCAAAACAGGTCAGGGCTGGAAAGCCATTGCCGACTTGGGTATTGTCCCCGCCGCCGCATTGGCCAGCTTCATTGATAACGATGAGGTAAGTACCGCTTTCGGAGGCCGTCCAAGTGATCGTACAGCCATCGCCGTCGCCAAGGCCAAAAGCATCCACGGCACCGCTCGGGGCAATGATGGTAAACTCCGGCACCCACGAACCAGCGCCCGGCCCGTTGCAAATGCTGAAAGAGTAGATTCCTCCAGCTATAAAATTGTCCACACTGTATGCTTCTGCCGCAAACACCTCGAAGCTGTTTATTTCATTGAAAGGGCAACCGTTGCCATCATCGCAGGGAGCGCCGCCAAACATGCTATTAAAATCAGTCCAGCCAGTGGTATCCGTCGGATTGATCCAATCGGGGCATGGGTCTATTTCTCCTATTGCTACCGAACCATTATCGGTACAGCCATTGGCATCGGTTACGGTTACGCCATAAGTAAATCCGGTCTCTAGTCCGATTGCAGTCTGGGCAGTATCGTTGTTCGACCATAAGTAAGTGTACGGCATGTCCCCACCCATTGCATTTACGGTGGCAGTGCCGTCCATGTTGTCAACAACCGAAATGACAGAAATATCGGAAAAAGTCACAAAAACAGAATCAGCAGTGGTGCTGCAAATAGTATTGACAGCATCGGTCGCATCTGAATAAACAACACCATAAACAACCCAGGTGCCTCCAAGGGGAGGCAGTCCGTTAATACTCAATACGCCATTCAGGTCACTGTTAAATACGGACGAATCCGCAGAGTTGGTGAGGGTAAAGCCCCCGGAAATTGCTCCTGTGCCGCCTTGTAAATCACTGAACTGCCATCCGAAGCCACCACTGTTGGGAATAGAGTCTCCCGCTACAATGAGGTCAAAAGTACCAAAAGGGCAGGCAGTTGTCATGGCCGGAGAGGTAAATGCCCCCGCATTGCATGCCGAACCAGCGGGGTCACAAGGGGCACCGGAAGAACAGGTAAGCGCTGGAAAGCCATTACCGACTTGGGTATTGTCCCCGCCGCCGCATTGCCCAGCTTCATTGATGACGATGAGATAGGTGCCGCTTTCGGTAGCCGTCCAGCTTATCGTACATCCATCGCCGTCGCCAGGGCCAAAAGCATCCACGGCACCGCTCGGGGCAATGATGGTGAATTCTGGCACCCACGAACCAGCCCCCGGCCCGTTGCAAATGCTGAAAGAGTAGTTTCCTCCAGCTATAAAATTGTCCACATTGTATGCCTCTGCCGCAAACACCTCGAAGCTGTTTATTTCATTGAAAGGGCAACCGTTGCCATCATCGCAGGGAGCGCCGCCAAACATGCTATTAAAATCAGTCCAGCCAGTGGTATCGGTCGGGGCTATCCAATTTGTGCACTGGGCTTGCATGTCCTGTAGGGCAAAGCCAAAAAAGAAAGTCAAAGAGAAGAGTAAAGAGTAAAATGTTTTTTTCATGATAAAAGGTTAATGATGATAAAATTTGGTGACAAAAAGTTAGCGGGCTTTATTCTTGAAATATTTGGTGGAGCAATCCCGGTTGCAGGTCAATTTTTAAATGCCCTGCAACTTTTAGAACAAAGCCTATTGAAAAAAGGAACGTCATGCAGATGGAGCAACATCAAGGTTTTTCGGCAATCAGTTCGTTGTGAAGGATGCAAGATAGCAGTCAATTGATTTTATGGGCCAACTTTTTCATTTTATTTTTTTTGGACATATGTTAAAGTGAAAGCCCCTTCAGTTTGGTTATGAAAAAAGCGGTTGGCGCGCAGCACCTTTTATCTTCCATCAGGTTGGTTGGGCGGCATCCATCCATGTTTTGCAAATTAAAAACCGGCATTGCCTAAAAACAGTTGACAAACAATGGTTTATAAAATACAATTATTCAAAAGTTTTATTTTTTCAATGAATTTAAAATAGGCAACAGTCCCTTTCTTTTTTTAGGATTATTGACATAAAAACAACTTTCCGACCCAAACAAGGCCACGGAAAAAGCATCAATGGGGGGCATAAAAAAAAGGCGCTTGGTCACCCAAACGTCTTTTTTAAAAATCATTTTTTCTATAAAATCAAACCACCCCCTGCTCCAGCATTGCATCCGCTACTTTTACAAAACCAGCAATATTGGCGCCCTTCACATAGTCTATACCATAAATAGAGCCGCCAAATTCTTTGCATTTTTCGTGGATTTCCCGCATGATATTGTGCAGGCGCTTATCCACTTCCTCCCTTGTCCAAGAGATGCGCAGGCTGTTCTGCGACATTTCGAGGCCGGAGGTAGCCACCCCGCCCGCATTGGCGGCTTTGCCGGGAGCGTAAAGGATTTTGGCAGCTTGGAAAGCCCCGATGCCCCCGTTGGTTGTTGGCATGTTGGCGCCTTCGGCCACACCGAGACAGCCGTTTTTCACCAAGTTTTTGGCGTCGTCCTCGTCCACCTCATTTTGCGTAGCGCAAGGGAAGGCCAGGTCGCAAGGGATGTTCCACGGGCGTAGGCCGGGCAGGTATTGGGCCCCATATTCCCCGGCATATTCCCCGATGCGGCCTTTCCTGTTGTTTTTCAGGTCCATGATAAAGTCAAGTTTTTCCCGGTCAATGCCGTCCGGGTCATAGACCGTTCCGCTGCTGTCGGACATGGTAAGGACGGTGCCGCCCAATTGGATGATTTTTTCGGCCGCAAATTGCGCCACGTTTCCAGAACCAGAAACCAGGCATTTTTTGCCTTCCATGTCATCGCCCCGCGCGTCCAGCATTTCCTGCATAAAATAGACCGTCCCGTAGCCCGTCGCCTCTGGCCGGATAAGGCTGCCTCCGTAAGAAAGCCCTTTCCCGGTCATGACGCCGCGGTGTTCGTTGGCCAGTTTTTTATACATGCCGTACATATAGCCGACCTCCCGCGAGCCGACGCCGATGTCTCCTGCCGGCACGTCGGTGGCCGAACCGATGTAACGGAAAAGGTTGACCATAAAGGCTTGGCAAAAGCGCATGATTTCGTGGTCGGATTTGCCTTTGGGGTCAAAGTCAGAGCCGCCTTTGGCACCGCCCATCGGCAAGGTGGTCAGGCTGTTTTTGAAAACCTGCTCGAAGCCCAGGAATTTTAGGATGCCCAGGTTTACCGAAGGGTGAAAGCGCAGCCCGCCCTTGTACGGGCCGATGGCGTTGTTGAACTGTACCCGGTAACCTTTGTTCACCTGCACTTGGCCTTTGTCATCTACCCAGGAGACCCGGAACGAAATGGCGCGGTCAGGTTCGGTGATGCGTTCCATCAGGCCGTCCTTCCGGTATTGTGGGTTATTGGCCACAAACGGAAGCACGCTGTTGGCCCATTCCTGTACTGCTTGGTGAAACTCTGGCTCGTTGGGGTTGTTTTTGCGGACTTGCTCCATGAAAGAGGCAATCCCTGTGTGGTTGGACTTGGTCAGAACTTTCATACGTTTTGAAATTATTTGGTTAGGAAAAAATGGTTTCATGGGTGTTTTCTTTGCATCAATTTTCGGGACTGCGCGCAGGCCTTGTTTCGACAGGTGAAGGTGGTAAGAAATGTGTTCGCCAAAAAATATTTTATGCTAATATTTGTCAATCTGGAATATTTAATGGCTGAACACTCTAAAAATACTGCCCATCGGGAAAAAGAATGATTTTCCGGCGTCGGAAAGAATTGCTTGGACACAGGTAAGAGCTTGTTCCTTCCTACCTTTGTTTTTTCAAAAAACAGATCTGCATGAAATATTTTTGCTTGTTGTTCCTTGTTTTCTCCATGCTCCAGGCCAAAGCCCAATCTGAAATTTACCAAAAAAAGAAAGCGGAAAAACTCGCCGTAAAATCCCCGTTCGAAAAAATAGTTGACCGGGAACTGCCCGCCAATATCGTTTACGAAGACGGTGATATAATCGCCTTCCAGCCGTTGGACAACCAAGCCCGGGTGCATTACCTGATCGTTCCGAAAAAAAGGATACCGACCATCAACGACGTTTCCGAAGGGGATCAAATGTTGATGGGGAAGATGGTACTGGTGGCGCAGAAAATAGCCAAAGAAAAGAAAATCGGCGAGACGGGATACCGCTTGGTGTTCAACACAAATGAAGACAGCGGGCAGTCGGTGTTCCACATCCACCTGCACCTCTTGGGCGGCAACAAACTGGGACCGATGGCAGATCAAACATGGCGGCATGAAAATGGGGGAAAGGACTAGTGCAGTGATTCGTAATTAGTTGATTAGTGATTAGTCCGACAAATCCTTGATAATGTGTAACTACTTACCACCCCTCGAAATCCCAGAGAGGGGGAATAAATTCCCCCTCTTTTGGAAGGGCTTGAAGCCCTGCTCTCTATTGAGGAAAACGGTCATAAATATTTTTGATATTTACGACTTCTTTTATCTTACTCCATGCCCTTCCAAA
>DROJ01000465.1 GCA_011321935.1 Bacteroidota bacterium
TATACTGAACCATAATAGGTTTTGTGCAAAGAGGGCAGAACTCCCCTTCTGGGGCTGGGGGCTGGCGAGGGCAAATGCACAAAACCTATTATGGTTCAGTATAAAGACTTGACACAACGGGGTGCAAAAGACCCAGCCAAAGAGTCCGAAAATCAATCTGATGAAGTATATAAACTTGCCCCTTTTTTTGTGCTTCCATAATTTCCCCTTCTCAATCAACTAAAAACCTCGGCAAAAAAGAAGGCAATAATGTGGCAGGTGTTTTACTGGCTGAATTGTCGAAATATACCCGGAAAATTTCAATCCCGTTTTCTCCGATATACTGCTCTCCGCATACTTGGCCTTTTATATCCAGTATCTCTTTGATGTCGTGGACAATATTTTTTCTTGTCATAAAATTGAAACTGACAAATACTTTGCAATATCCATTTCTGGGATGCGCCCCGCTCAATGCCCTGCCTTCTAAAAGGCCAAAGTTCAAAAAATATTCTTCCCATTTTATAACAAAAAAATGAGGGTACATTTTTGGCTCTTGTGGTATGTGTGCCGCTTGTGCGCCCACCCTTATAAATTCTATCAAATTGTATAACTGCCCGATGATTTTGGAATTATCGGCATTTGCCACATCTACCCTCGTCAGGTCAATTTCTTTTTTTTCAATAATAGTATCGTATTTCATGTCCAATAGCCGGTCAGGGTCGTCCACGTTAAAGTTGCAATCAAGGGTGACGTGGTATGGCAGGTATCCAGAAAGCCCCCCATTTTCATTATAGTACTTGTGGTACACCGTGGTCATGGTGCATTTTTCTTGGGCATGTGCTTTAAATGAAAATTGCAGCAGCAGGAATAAGAAGTAAAAATATAGCTTGTTCATTTTTTATGTGTTTTGTGCCTTTATAAGAAAACCATTTTTGTAATAGTGAAGACTTGATACAACGGGGTTATGCAGGAGGAAGCACTGTCTCAACTTTTTCCAAAGGAATAAAATCCATTCCCGTATACCCTTTCTCTTTGATAGCGCTTTTTAATCGCTCACTTACGAAATAACCTGATATTGGCCCAATGATTCGGAACATATCATATGGAATTTTATCAGTGTCAAAGATTAATTTGTCCACAATAACCTTTTGCCGTTTTGGATTTTTTTTGATTAAATAGGGATACTCTTTGATCCATTCTTCAAACTCTTCCAGAGTATTGATCTCAGGGGAAAGTATAGTTACTGGCCGGCCAAATGGAACCAAGGCGAATGTTGAACGGGCGAAGTCAATAAATTTGTAATGATTTTTGGGGAGATGAAAAAGAAAATATTGATACTGCTTTCCTCGCGCCAAAACTGGAGCTTTGAATATTTGCGTATCTGGGAGTGGAGATATTTCTATCAATTCTTTCAATCTGTCGCTTATTAATAAGAATTGGGACATATGGGAGAGGATATCTGTCCTTTTTGCATGGTAACGCAGTATATAATCGGGTATGTTCAAACTTGATGTCACCTTACCCCATCGGTTTGCTCTATAGATTGAATTAGGAGAGTTCATATCATATTCAAGCATATTTTTTATTCCAACTTGCGGAAACCTTTTGCCCATAATTTTAGGGTCTGTGGATAAGGTCAGTTTATAAAAATTCATAACTTAATGTATTATGCGAAATTCCTGAACTTTGGACATGGATTTTTTCAAAATGGAAATATAACGAATTGCATATGGAGCGGCAGGTTATATTTCATTTTTGAAAAAATCCATGTCCAAAGCCCAGGAAGAGTTAAAATTACCCACTTGGTTCATATCTGTTTTAATCAGGGACAAATAATTTGTCCCTGATTTTTTGCTGATTAAAAAATTAAATCGTTTATATGTGTATTAGGATTATTGTTGATCGCTGTACGAATTCTATCCATTAAAATGCGTACTTCAGTCATTGCGTCTTCTGGGCTGATATTACCGTTATAGTTTGCTAAAATGGTTTCCAATTCGGCGAAGACTCGATTGTTGTAGTTAGTATGCGATCCATTATGTCTTGCCGTGGATAGATTAATCCCATTTGCAAGTTCATTCGGATGCCATGCGTCATTTCCAAAACCTTTAGCTGCTTGCTGTAAAACTAGGTGAGGCGGAGTTGCACCACCCGTAGTCGCATGCTGCAAAGGCATAATATGATGTGCTTGTTGACCACTAGGCGTATTTAGTATATTTTTTAACTGACTTCTTAAAGATTTATCAGAAATAAATGTAACATTTGTTCCTGTTTTAAACCATTTCAATACGATCTTCCGTCCGGGAACAGCCTTCTTTGCCCATTTGACACTGGTGGAAAACCATCCTAAAAATGGTATAGCTGCAGAGAAACTTAGGCTTGCATCCAGCCATTCTCCCTGCAAGGTATAAATGGCTCCATTGGTTAGATCTGCAACCTCTCCCGCTCCGGGAATCATTCCTATCCCATCAAGAATAAGGTGCAAGTCATCCAACATTACATTCCCAACAGCATAAAGTTGTAATTTCCAATCTGGCCAATCGGGATGTTCTAATTTTAGTGAAGCTATTTCAAAGCTGACAGCCATTGCGAACAATGCCGGATCTTCATCATCAATATTATCCGCAATAATACTATTGAAGTCTTCATCATATGGGCCATTAGTAAGACCTGCTTGTTCAAGGTCTGATATCAGTTGGATTGTTTGAATAACAGATCCCAAATCATCTCCTTCACTGATATTATTTGTTGCCGCAAAAATCAACGACGGAAAAAGCATGCTGTTCGGTATGCAATCAGAATAGGTAATCAAAAGATCAAGGTTCTGATATAAATTTCCAAACTCAGCTTCGCTAAGACTTGTCTCTTCGTTAGCAATCAGTTCCTGATAAATATGATTGTAAACGAGCCAATGTACATTTGATTCAAATTCCATATCGAATGGATCAAGCCCTTCCGCAACGACCAGGCTTTCCAAAGTCGCATAATCCATGACCCCTTGCAGGTTGACCTCCCAATAATTGTTCAAGCGAAACCTTAAAATCGATGCTTCATCATCCGTACCGTATGGGAACAACCACCAAGGATCGTGGACACAATCATTGTCATAAAGGGTCACAGTCCTACATTCGATAGTCCTTTCGTCAACACTGCCTCCAGTAAAGCAGCCTCCCCAATCAAAACACTCAACATCAGGGTCAGGCAAGTCAATGTGGATTCTGATATCGATATCCCAATCAAAGGCATTCTGAATCCAATCAACAAAAGCTCCCCATATATCTGCTATGTCATCCCAAATACCGTCTTCATAAAATTGATAATCCTCCCAATCCAATCTGGCGTCGTCCCAGAAATCATCATAATCTCCATATACTTCTCTATAATCTTCGTCCCAAATGTCACGAACCCAATCTTCAAACTGTTCTTGCGATATTCCCAAAGCTTGAAAATCAGGATCCAAGCTATTTGGCGTACAATCATTGTCGTGATCTAAATGAGGCGGCCAATTACACCTGCTCCCAAATGACCAATTTCGTGTTTCGCTGTCAAAGCACATTTCTACCTGATAGCCTTCACATTCAGGTTCACAATGCGGGTCTGTCGTTGTATGGTTGGTCTTATCGTATTCTCCTTTTAGGAAATTGTAAGAATTCAACAGTTCTTCACTCCTTGTGTCGAAAAGCATTGATTCATATGCCATTAACCATTCGAGAAATCCCAGTTTTTGTTTTAAGTGTTCTCGTCCTTGTATTTTTTCACCAGTATCGTTGTACATCAACTGTATTCTCGACTTCCCTTCGACTGTAAATGTTCCATCTGTCTTTCTGTTCACTGCAATTATGCCGTTTACCTTGCCCTGTTCCCCATTGACTAATGGCAAGAGTACCAAATTGGTGTTGTTTTGAGAATAAACAAATGATTTTTCCCAAATCGGAATACCAACCCTGTCGTAAAGATCTTCAACAAAATGTTCCGTATCATTTTGTTCGGCGATGGCATTGTAGGCATTTATCAACAGGGGGTGAAAAACATAGGTAGCACTGTCAGTCCCTCTATCTCCAACAGGTGACCTGACCTTGTTCTGAAGTGAGAAGAACATCTGTTCTTTTGGTGTCCAACTAAATTCCTTGAAAGGTTCATTTATGCTAGGAGAAACATTCCTGTTATTGGGCTTAACAACATCTTTCTTACAGGCGAAAGTAGTCAAAAGAGCGAGCGCAAAGAGCGCAAAAATGATTTTTAATTTCATGATAAAATAAGTTTAGAAAGAAAAAGGTAATGACAAAAGGCAAAGCATTACAGGCAAGAACAAAGAGCGCTTGTCCAATTGAGGTTTACATCTTATCAGTCCCATTTTCCAAGGTGAAAAAAAGGACCCAGAGTAGCGGTTTTCCTTATAACCTTTAAGGAGCAACACGGTATTCTATGGGTTGGGGTAAAATTAAGGCCGGAGATTTTTTTGCAGATAGCCCTGCAAGGGATAACTTAGCCGGACAACTGGATAAGTTATCCATCAAATATGTATAATATGACAAAAGAAGAACAGCGCAGGATCGCCCGTAACATCAAGAAAATGAGGGATATACGCGGCTATGACCAACACCATATGGCCGAACAATTAGGAGTGGCACAGAACACTTACAGCAGAATCGAAAAGGGCGAAAGTACCCTCACCGAAGATCGTTTGTTGAAAATTGCAGATATACTTGGCACCACTATTTCTGCGATAAAAGGGTTCGACGAAAAAGTGGTGTTCAATATCCAGCACCAGCAAGGCCACTCTATTGGGCATATCTATATTTACAATGCAGTGGATGAAATAATAAAGGCACTCGAAAATTATGTCCAGCCTTTTAAAGATAAGATGCAGCAGTTAGAAAAAGAAGTTTCATTGTTACGGAAGGCAGTTGAGAATAAAAATGACAGTAAAAAATAAACGCACAAAATCATTTCAAAGCCTCCCCTCTATACTCCCAAATTATGAACACGAAACAGATTGGCTGAAAAGATTGTTTTCCATGTCTGTTTCACTTATTTTTATCGGACAACCAACTCGCTCAATAATATGCTATCAGAAAGAGAAAAAAGGATCATTGAAATCCGGGGCGAAATATCTTTCCTGAAAGAAACTATGGAAGAACTTTATTTCAGGGATGACGCCCTTGACGAATTCGAAATGGAATTGCTCAGAGCGGCCATTGAACGGCTTAGCCGACTTGAAGAAATGCTCATAAAACTCAAAAAAGGTGAGCAGTAAAATCATTTTTTTGACAACACAAATGACATGTCATGGATAACAAAAAGAAATTATTGGAAATAAATAAAAGCATCCGCCGGGCATCTGCCCTGGCAAAAGAGGCCATCGCTGCCGGCGACAAATACGAGGCCGATGAGATAAGCCCTCTCATTGAGCAGGTGCAAGAACTTAGGGATATGCTGGCTGCCCGTTTGGAGAAAGAAATGGCGCGCATGGTCAAGACTGGATAATACTCCGTTGTTCCAGGCCTCCACAGTTGTCGTAAATGATCAACGAAATTTATTGAGCGTCATCCCGAAGTTCGGGACGACCGTTTCCCTCATAGCCTCCTCCCCATCCTCTGCACCATCCCCTTTTTCCACTCCAAAAAATCCCCTTCCAAAATATGCGCCCGCGCCTCCTTCACCAACCAAAGGTAAAAACAAAGGTTGTGCAAAGTCGCTATCTGTGCGCCCAAATATTCTTTGCTATATATAAGGTGTCGGAGGTAGGCTTTGGAATGTACCCGGCTGGTATGGCTGGTGCTTTCCGGGTCAATAGGGCTGAGGTCGTCCTTCCATTTTGCGTTTTTTATATTGACAATCCCGTTTGCGGTATAGAGCATTCCGTGGCGGGCATTCCTTGAAGGCAGTACGCAGTCGAACATATCAATGCCGAGGGCGATACATTCCAAAATATTCATCGGAGTGCCGACGCCCATTAAATAACGGGGTTTGTCTTTTGGTAAAATACTGCAAACGAGTTCTGTCATTTCGTACATGTCCTCGTCCGGTTCGCCGACGGAGAGGCCGCCGATGGCATTTCCTTCCCGCCCGAAGGAGGCAATGGTTTCGGCAGATTGTATGCGCAGGTCTTTGTAGGTGCTGCCCTGCACGATGGGAAAAAGTGTTTGGCGATAGCCGTAAAAATCTTCCGTTTTGTCAAAGCGGTCGCAGCAGCGTTTGAGCCATCGGTGGGTCATTTCCATCGAATTTTTGGCGTAGCTGTATTCGCAGGGATAGGGCGTGCACTCATCGAAAGCCATGATGATGTCGGCGCCTATTTCGCGCTGGATGTCCATTGCCCGTTCAGGGCTGAAAAAATGTTTGGAGCCGTCAATATGCGATTTGAAGGTGACGCCTTCTTCTTTTATTTTCCGCTGGTCGCTCAATGAATAGACCTGATAGCCGCCGCTGTCGGTGAGCATGGGCCGGTCCCAGCCGATGAATTTGTGCAGGCCGCCCGATTGTTTGAAAATATCCGTTCCGGGGCGCAGGTACAGGTGGTAGGTATTTCCCAAAATGATCTGCGCCCGGATTTCTTTTTCCAGTTCGTGCTGGTGGATGGCGCGCACTGCGCCCACTGTGCCCACGGGCATGAAGATGGGCGTTTCGATTTTGCCGTGGCCGGTCTCGATGGTGCCTGCGCGGGCGGAGGAATGCGGGTCGGTGTTTTTTAGCTGGAATTTCAAAATGGAAATATGTGAAAGAGGGTTTTGATAAATATTGTGGAAATTGAGTTGAGGGGTTCTTTGTGCAAACCTAAACCAGAAAAGAAACCACAAAAGCGACCACCGTCACTATCATCCCGTACATGAACACTGCGTAGCAATAGCTGAGGTAGCGGTATTTTTTGGCCAAGACGACACCGAGAAAGTAGAGGTCTTTGGTCATTGAGCTATAAAGAAAGTCCTGGTCTTTTATCAATTCCCTCATGCCCCAGCTATAGTCTTCGAGGGGCATTTTATAAAAATTGCCAAAGAAGAGCAGGTTCGCCTTGCGGGCTTCGATGTCTTCCCGTTTGAATTTTCCTTCCGTTATTTTGGGGCGGGTAGAGAGGGTGGCGAGTACGATTGCCACCACGCAAACGAGCAACAGCAAAATGGTCGGGTAGGCCAAATTCGGCTGGTCTTCCATCAATGGCAGCAGTTGCGGCAGCGCAATAGAAATGACGATGGCATTGATGCTCAGCATGATATTGGCCTTGTTGTCGGCGATGGAACTGAGGTTGATATGGGTGCGGTAAGTGGTGCGGTACATGGTTTCCACGCCGCGGCCGAGGTCGAAATGGGCAATGTCGATTTCGGAGGCGGGCGTTCCGGGGGCTATCCTTTTTTTCTTTTTTTTCTTTCTTTTTCCGGGCTTTTTGTTTTTGTCCAAACGGGCGAGGTCGTCAACCGATTCGACTTCCGTTGGGTTGAGGCGGAGCTGTTGTTTCTTTAGTTGTTTGATGTGCTTTTCTTTTCGTTTGGCATATAATTCCGTTGCTGCTTTTGTAAAATATTTGTGGTTGCCCATAAAATCCATTTCGAACTTGGTCCATTCCTGTTCCGACATTACGATGCTCCGGGTCAGCAAAAACTCTTGCCGCAGGCGGCCGCAGCGGTCCCAATAAATCTTTTTGCCAAGATGGCTCAAATCCGCATCGCACATGATTTCTTCCAAGAGGTCCTTGGGCTTGAAAGGCAGCTTCGTGGCCATGATGCAGCGCGTGATCACATCCAGGTCTTGCTCCGCAAAATTGTATTTTGAAAAAAAGGCAACGGCAAATTTGCAGCTCCGCTCCTCGTGCCCCTCGGCCCCTTCTATATAGCCGGTGTCGTGAAACCAAGCGGCGAGTTGGAGCAGTTCGAGTTCCCGGTCGGTGACGCCGCTCTTGCTGCCAATGACCCGCACCGCTTCCACCACATTTTTGACATGCTGGAAATCGTGGAACACATATTCCGCGCCGATATTTTTTTTATAAAAACCGGTCACATGTGCCTGCGTGATGGAAATGATATCTTGGTTCGTTTGCGCCATGCTGTGTGTTGAGAATGCGGCGAAGGTAAATAAAATGGTTTAAATGGTTTGAATGGTTAAATGGTTAAATGGCTGAATGGTTAAATGGCTGAATGGTTTTTGAGCGGAGGCCAAAAACCATTCAGCCATTCAAACCATTTAACCATTTAACCATTCATTTACATGGCCAAAGCCAATCGGCGAGTTCGTATTTTTTGGGTTTATACGAGTAGTGCCACCATTCGGTGGAGGTGGGGCGGAAGCCTTGTTCTTCCATGGTTTCCAAAAGCAGCACCCTGTTGTCCGTTACTTCGTCGGAATGCCCGGCGTAGCTATGGTAGGCCTCCCGGCCAAAAAAATCGAAGTCGGTGCCCATGTCGAGTTCCTTGCCGAGGCTGTCAACGATGGTCAGGTCAACGGCCATGCCGCGGTTGTGCATCGAGCCTTTGCGGGGGTCGGCGACATAGCGGGGGTCGGGCACTTTTTTCCAGAGTTTCCATTGGATGGGGCGCGGGCGGTAGCAGTCGTACATTTTTAGGCCGAGGCCTTTTTTTTGTAAAATTTTATGCGCTGCAATGACTGCCCTCGCCACGTCGGGGCGCAGGAAGCAGCGGGGGCAATCGTACATTTTTGTTTTCACAAAATTGTTGTCGGTGGCATAGCGGAGGTCGAGGCGGATGCTTGGGGCGAGGCGGACGACCTCCTCCCAAACGCTGGTGTCGAAATCTATTTTTTTGATTTCAGGGGCAGCATCAACAGCAGGTGCAGGTGCTTCCTCAGTGCCTTGCTGCCCGTCTGCACCGGCAACCGTTTCGGGGAGTTTGGCCACATCGGCCTTTTCTTTTTTGGGATTGCATTGCAGCAGAAAAAAACAAAAAAGGATGGGCAGGTATCGCATGTGAATTGGGTTGAACGTGAAACAAACTTGGGGCGGCTTTGAGAAACTTGTGGGCGGATTAGAGCAGTGGTAGTTTCTTAAAGATTTACGAAACCCCGCTTTCCCAAAACCCGCCGCCACAGGTTTCGCAAACCTGTTGCCCCAGAATTGTTGAACACTCATTTGGGTTGAATGTGAAATGTGGACAAATGTAGAAAGTCCAAATTGAACGAGGCAGGTTTTACAAAAAGAAAACCCCCGGCAGCCATAGCTACCGGGGGCTTTTTATGGAAAGAAAAACTGTTTTATTCTTCTTCGTCGCTGATTTTCTCTTTTTCTTCTTCGGCCATTTCAGCGGCTTTTTCTTTAGTCTCGGCTACTTTCGCTTTTGCATCCTCCACTACTTCTGTTGCTTTCGCTTTTGCTTTGGAGGCTGCCTTTCCCGACTTTGTACGGGATTTCGCTGCGCTCAATTTGGCTGTTGTCTTGGCCTTTTCCGTCTTCTCGCTGATTTCCTCTTTGGCCTCTTCGACCATTTCGGCGGCTTTCTCTTTGGCCTCGGCCACTTCTTCTTTTAGCTCGGCAGCCATTTCCTGAGCCTTCTCTTTGGCCTCGGCGATTGCCTCGCCGGCCTCCTCTTTCAGTTCGTCAATGGCTTCGCCGATTTTCCCACCGATCACAACGGAGGCGGCCTTGATGGTATCCATCACATTGACCAGCGACTCGCCGACGGTTGCGCCGACCGCCTCGATGATGGACTCCTCTTTTTTGGCTTTGCCAGCGGTGATTTTTTCTGCGGCTTTTCCGAGTTTTTCCCCGTCGGCTTTGCGGGCAGCGGCATCTGCTTTAATTTTTTCGGCTATTTTATCTTTTGCAGCTTGCTGTGCGGCGCGGCGTTCTTCTTTTTCTTTTTGCGAGGCCATGCGTTTCTCCAGATCTATTTTGGTCGCGTTCATCTCGTTCAGTTTCTCCTCCTTCGAGCGCACCCGTTCCTCGATCATTTTTATTTTGGCCTGCCTGATCTGCGCTTCCAGTTGGCCGTCGGTATTGGCTATCCTGCGCTTCTGGAAATCAAGGTCGTTCTTGTCCCTTTTGATAGAGGCCTGCATTTTGCCGATGGCAGAAATCAGTCCGTCGTAGCGGCGCTTGGTGCGTTGGTAGGGAGAGCTGCCGGATTCGCTGCTTGCCCGGTCGCCGAAGCGCCTTCTTTTGACATCTTTAAATGTGGCGTCGAGTTTTTCCCAGACCTTGCTGCGGTGTTCGCGGGTCATTTTGGTTTCCCTGAACCTGTGCTGGAGTTTTTTCAGTTCGTCGAACATGACGGGCAGCCGGGCGCCCTCGTTTACTTTTTTCTCTATTTCGTCCAGGGCGGCCATCAGCTTGTCATGCCCTTCTTTTGAAAATTGACCAAACTCCTCGTCCATTTTAGAACGGAGTTCTTTCATTTTGGCAAAGAGGGCGTTGATGTTGTCGCGCAGCTTGTCGGCATGTTCGCGCAGCAAGTTGCGCTCCCTGACCTGCCCCTGCACTTTTCCCCAAAATTCTTTGAGGCTGTCCCAAATGCCCTGATCGTATTTTTCCAGTTTTTCAACGCTGGCTTTCAGTTCTTCGCAGCGGTCTTCATAAGATTGGTGGAGCTTGGAGGAAAGCACCAAGAAGTGCCATTCCGTTTGTGCCCGTTGCACTACATCGCCCCTTTCCACTTTGATCTCGTCGGGGAGGATGCTCTCGCTCATGGAGAGTTCCCGCTCGATGTGGGTGTTGGGTTCGGGAAATTCAAGGCCAGCGCCATCGCGCCATTCTTTCATCATTTTCTGGTAAAAATCCTCGGTGGCTACCGATTCGGGGAAAGTCCAGATGTCAACTTTGTTTTCGTCCATTCGGAGGGCGACGGCAATCATCAGTTTTTCGTCCTGATCGTTGCTGCCCCAGAGTACAAGTTTCGACTTCATGTTGCAATGTATTTCTTTGACAAGTAAAAGTAAAAAGTGAGCTTGGTCATTCTTTTATTATGCCCTCTTTTTACTTTCAAAAAATCAGTAATAAATAAATCCTTTAAGTTCAGGGAATTAAAAATTCGGTTTATAGCTCATTCAATGTTCAGACCAAAGAGGCATTTCAAATTATAAATTTTTTAAATTTATCAAAAACGCCCATCAAAAGTAAATATAATCAATCAATTGAACGATGCTAAGCTAAACGGCCATGGCCATGCTAGCTGTTTCGATCAAAGATTCAAATAAAACCCGCCCGTCGGTATTGCCCAATGCCTCCTCTGCAGCCCGTTCTGGGTGGGGCATCATTCCAAAAACATTGCGCTCCGTGTTGCATATCCCGGCGATGTTCCTCATCGAGCCGTTGGGGTTGGCTTCGGCTGATATGTTTCCGCTTTCGCTGCAATATTTAAACAAAACCTGCTGGTTCGCCTCCAGTGCGTCCAATGTTTTTTCATCGGCATAATAACGGCCATCGGCATGGGCAATCGGGATTTCCAGTGGGATTTCCAGATCGAGCACTTTAGCGGTAAGTGCCGTCTTTCTGGTCATCGGCGATAGGTGGACGTTTTTGCAAACAAATTTTTGCCGGTCATTGCGCAGCAATACCCCCGGCAAAAGACCCGCCTCGCACAGCACCTGAAAGCCATTGCAAATGCCCAAAACATAGCCCCCTGTTTTGGCAAATTCAATGACGGCGTTCATCAGCGGCGAGAACCTCGCAATGGCCCCTGCGCGCAGGTAGTCGCCGTAAGAAAACCCGCCCGGCAGTACAATACAGTCGCCAATATCAAAACCGGGTAGTTCCGTCTCTTTGTGCCAAAGCTCCACCACTTCTTGTTTCATCACATTGCGCAGCACATGCACCATGTCATGGTCGCAATTGGAACCCGGAAAAACAACAACGCCAAATTTCATAAAAGCTTTTTTTGAGAGTTTAGGAAAACCAGAGTTTGAGAGTTTGAGAAATTGAGAGTTTGAGAGTTTGAGAGCAGTATAGAGTAGGGACTCTTTGGCAATCGAACAGAAACCAAAGAGTCCCTACTCTATACTGCTCTCAAACTCTCAATTTCTCAAACTCTCAAATTCTGGTTTTCCCAAACTCTGGTTTTCCTAAACTCTGTTGCCCGAATGAGTGGCAAATGTAGCTAAAAGCTGCTGGCCAAAGGTACGGCCTGCCATTGCTTTTGGTGAAATGTGGCTGGTTTCGTTGGCATCTTACGTAACTTTGGCCTTGCTTGTTCATAATACCAATTCAGGACAGCTTGGCTGTTGGCTAAAACACAGTGTCGAATTTCAAAAATTGAGGATTGGTTATTCGGAAATGTTCCGGTTTAGGCCAACTGCTAATAGCCAATAGCTAAATACATCAATTTCAAATGTCAAAAGAATTCACCCATCTCGATGCCGCCGGCAACCCCTCCATGGTAGATGTGGGGACAAAGCGGATTACCCGCCGTTCGGCAACTGCAAGGAGCATCGTGGTGCTGGACAAAGAGATACTCCTCCATTTTGAAAACGAGGACATCCGCACCAAAAAAGGGCCTGTTTTCCAGACCGCTGTTTTGGCCGGGGTCATGGCCGCCAAACGGACGGGCGAACTCATTCCGCTCTGCCATCCCCTCGGCCTCGAAAATTGCCAAATCAATATTTTTTTAAATAAAAACAATGAAGTCCAGATAGAATGCACCGCCAGCCTGACCGGCAAAACGGGCGTGGAAATGGAAGCCCTCACCGGTGCCAGCATCGCAGCCCTCACCATTTACGATATGTGCAAGGCGTTCTCGCACAACATCATTATCAAAGAAACGAGGCTGGTGGAAAAGACGGGCGGGAAGCGGGATTTTAGGTTGAAGGTTTGATGGTTGAATGGTTTTATGTCTCGTAAAGCCATTCAACCATTTAGCCATTCAACCATTCAATTTTTTTTATGAAAAAACATCAAAAACATACCGCTCTTGCCCGCCCTGCCCTCGGTGCTTTTGGGCGAAACGAATGGGCCATCATCGGCACTCCCTGCGGCAATATCAAAAAGCTCGCTTCGCAAATAACGGGGGCGCTTTCCAAAAAATGGAAGGTCGGTTATGTTGACGCAGACCATGTTCAGTCGGCCACCAATGCGGAGGCAGACCTGATTTATACGGACAAAATTTCTTTCCACCGTTTTGACATGAAAGGGCAATTCGAGCAATTTCAATTTCGGCCGATTTTCAACTCAATGGATGCGGTGATCGTAAACGGCAACCATTTTAAAGCGAAAAAACAGGTCGTTGTTATTGACCCAAAAAAGGAAGAATCGCTGAGCCGGAAATTGGACAGGCTGACCGATGTGCAAATGATTTTGCTGACGGAAGGCATGGACGCTCCGTTCGGTTTTTTAAAAAAACATATTCCCGAAATTGATGAAATACCCGTTTTCAAAATCACCGATATTGAGCGCATTGTTTCTTTTTTTCACAAAAAAATGAGCGAAGCGATACCCCCTGTAAACGGCCTCGTTTTGGTGGGCGGCAAAAGCCAACGGATGGGCAGGGACAAAGGCCTGCTCGATTATCACGGCATGCCGCAGCGGCTGTACATGGCCAATTTGCTGGACGGGCTTTGTGAAAAAACCTACCTCTCCTGCCGCCCCGATCAGATGGAAGAACTGGCCGGAAAATACCCGCTCCTCCCCGATACATTTGCGGGACTCGGCCCGATGGGGGCCATCCTTTCTGCTTTCCGCGAGCAGCCCGGTGCGGCTTGGTTGGTGGTTGCCTGCGACCTGCCCTTGTTGGACAAAAGCACTTTGCAATTTTTATTAAAAAACAGGAACCCCTCCGAAATGGCAACGACCTTCCGCAGCCCGGTGAATCAATTTCCAGAGCCTTTGGTAACAATTTGGGAGCCTCGCAGCTATCCCGTTTTGCTGCAGTTTTTGGCGCAGGGCTACTCTTGTCCGAGGAAGGCTTTGATCAATTCTCCGGTGCAGATATTGGAAGCGCCGAGGGCGGATGCCTTGCGGAACGTGAATACGGTGGAGGAATTGGAGGAGGTGATGGGGAGGTTGGAAGCAGGGGGTAAATACTCAAATAGTTACCTTTGATTTTGATGAGAAACTGAGGCCGGTATCTATATTCTTTTTAGGTTATTTATTACTCTATGTTCAAGTTTTTTCTAAAAAACATAAAATACAAAGGTGGTAACTTTGCAAGAAGACAAAAATGATACAAGCACAACTTTTACCGTTCATTCGAGATTATATCAGGTTATTGTCAGGCTCTTTGGCAGAGCATCA
>DROJ01000466.1 GCA_011321935.1 Bacteroidota bacterium
ACACGCCTAACACAAGGAATTTAAAAAAAATTTCCACCCGCCGGTTGGGCCACCTCAAAGGAGGCGGCACCGGTCATTAAAAAAGACAGGGCCTGCTCCGTAAAACGAAACAGGCCCTGGTGGTTGTTTTTCTCAGGCAGTGCCCGGCGTCAGTGGATACCGGCCCCCTGAGGTTTGAGTTTTTCTTTATACCTGGCCAATTGTCTTTTGAGGTTGTCCACTGCTGCGGCAACAGACTGTTCAAATGTCTTGTTCACCTCTTTTGCAAACAGACTTTGGCCGGGCACGTCCAAGCGGATTTCGGCCACTTTGTCTTTCACCTGGCCGGCGTTTTCCAATCGCAATTTGACTTCTACGTGGATGATGCGATCGAAAAACTGCTCCAACTTCCCGACTTTCCGGTTGATATAATCAACCAATTTCTTGTCTGCTTTAAACTGAACTGATTCTGTGTGAATTTTCATAGACGTAATTTTTTTATATTAAAATAAGGTAATGAGCATTCAAAAGTTTACGACCCGGAGGGGGGCTTGGCTTTAGGATGTGCCTGGGTGTAAACTTTCCTGAGTTTTTCTATTGAGTTGTGCATATAGATCTGGGTAGCGGCGAGGCTGGAATGGCCCAGGAGTTCTTTAATGGCGTTGAGGTCGGCACCGTTGTTTGACAAATGGGTGGCAAAGGTATGACGGAGCACGTGGGGGCTGCGCTGTTCGAGGGTGGTGACTGCTGAGAGGTATTTTTTGGCCAGTTTATAGACCAAGCCCGGATAAAGCATTTTGCCCTTGTCGGTCACCAACAACCAGGGGTGAGCTTCTTTGCCTGCCATCAGGCGCTGCCGTTGGTCCAGGTAGCGTTCAATGAGCAAAACCAAGTGGCGGGCTATGGGAATGAGCCGCTCCTTGTTGCCCTTACCCAATACTTTTATCCGGTAATTGGCAAAATCAACGTCTTCCAAACGAAGACTTATCAACTCCGAACGGCGTATGCCCGTGCAATAGAGCAATTCCATGATAAGGCGATTGCGCAGGCCGGAGAAGCCCTCTCCAAAATCAACCGAATCGAATAGCAATTCCATATTGTTTTCATTGACAAAAACGGGGAGTCGTTTGCCCATCTTGGGGGCTGTCACTTTAGACATGGGGTTTTGTTTTATCTCTCCGTGTTTTCTCAAAAATTTAAAATACGTTTTCAGGCACGACAGTTTGCGGTTGATGGAGCGGGTGGAATTTTTCTTCCCCAATAGATCTACAATCCACGAACGGATGTGCACAGGGGCTACCTCGGAAGGCTTTTTTATTTGGTAAATATCGTTCAGATAGGCTACAAACTGCCCCAGGTCGGTCCGGTAGGCGGTGAGGGTGTGCGGTGAATACCGTTTCTCATATTGCAGATATTGGAAAAACCGGTCTTGCTGCATTCCTTTTGTCACTGGTATAACATTAATAATGTTGGCTCTTTCGGGCGTTTTTGAATGCTAAAGTTAGGGCCTGACACCCAATTATGCAACGCCGCAAAGAATTTTATTCAAACATTTTTATTTCTGAGAAATGTCGGTGCTGCTATTCGCCTGAAAATCAGGCATCAGTATATTTCCTGATAAGGGCCTGTTACTAAATTTGGTAAAAAAATTGTATAATGAACTTTTCAATATTAAAACCCTTCTGTTTCTCCACTATTACTGTTTCTTCTCTTTCGAACAAACTACTGCCCTTGCTGAAAAATTTAATGGATTTCTGTTTGAAAACAGAAAAAAGT
>DROJ01000467.1 GCA_011321935.1 Bacteroidota bacterium
AAATGAAAAAATATTACCCTTATTTTCTATTAATTTAAATAAACCATTTGCTGTGCCAAACCAAAGCTGCCCCTGCGAGTCTTCCAATATAGCTTTTACGTCTTGGGCTTTAATATTTTGCGGAGCATTATTATTGATGGTTAATCTTTTAAAATTGTTTTTGCCCCTGTCGAACAAATTCAGCCCGACCGAAGTGCCCACCCATAAGCGACCTTTGGAATCTTCAAAAATTTGGCGGATAACATTTCCAGAAATACTGTTTGTGTCGGAGGGGATATTTAAATAATTAATAAAATTATCGGATGTGGGCTGGTATTTACTTAAACCCGTGGTCGTCCCGATCCATAATTCATTATTATTTGAGCCAACATATAAGGTGCGGATGTCATTGGCCACCAGGCTATTTGCGGAAGCGTTTTTTTTATAAACTTTGAATTGGTAGCCATCGTATTTGTTCAGCCCGTCCTTTGTCCCAAACCACATAAAGCCCGCACTGTCCTGCGCTATCGCAAATACGGAGACTTGCGAAAGGCCGTCTTTTTTGGAAAGGTGCTGAAATGAATCGGCCCTTTGCCCTGATCCGGGCAATGCCGTGCAGCTCAAACAAACCAATAATAGCCATTTTTTGAAAATTCTCATTTGCAGTAGCTTCGTGAAACGTTGTCACGTCGCAAATATATCATAATGCCGAAAAGATGCCTAAATGGGCGCTATATGTTGCCACTCTCCCCCTTCCAAAACCCTGTTTTTATTGTCCCAAAAACTGAATTTTTGGTCACATGGCAAAATCTGTCAATTTGTTCCTATGAACATATCTTCATATCTTTGAATTATGGAGTTAAACACAGGCATATTCAACCAAGAAGAAGCAGAGAAACTGGAGCGCATCGCTTTTATCCTAAAAACCGTAGCCCACCCGATGCGCCTGGGCATCGTTCACTTGCTGGAACAGCACCCCGAACTATCTGTTTCACAGATCTGCGAAATGCTCGGAAGCGAGCAGTCCCTGACTTCCCACCACCTGCAAAACATGCGGCTCAAAGGCATCCTCTCCTCCAAACGGAAGGGCCGCAGCATCCTCTATTCGCTGAAAGAGCGCGACGTTTCCCTGATTATCGAATGCCTGGAAAATTGCCAATGCAATATGTGAAATTGGAAATCAAAAAATTGTTGGCCTTTAGATAGCTGGCTGAATTTCAAGTTATTATAGGTGGCAAATTGCGCAGCATAAATTTTAAAAATTGTCCTCTTTTAAAAATTTCTATTCTCTAGGTAAGGGGTAGATCGGAGCGACCGGAAGTGCAACTTCCGGCTACACCAAAGGCAATGCCGAAGCTTTTTTTGGTAGCCGGAAGTTGCACTTCCGGTCGCTCCGGTTTTCCCTTACCGCATGAAATTATTTTGCCTTTTACCAGCAGCTTGTTATAATTTTTTCCAGTAACTACTTACCACCCCTTCAATAAAAAAGAGGGACACCAGATAAAAATCCAGCATCCCTTCCATCTTAAAAAGTTCTGTTAAAAAATTTAATTCGCAAGTTCTTAGTTACCGATCACAATGAACGGCCTCGCCAACAGGGTCTCCCCATTTCTTAGCACCATTTCGTAAATACCTGACTGCCAATCGCTTGCATCAATCTGCAACACATCGGACTGGCCGCTCAATGTGGCTTCTTCCCGGAAGACCAATTTGCCGAAGGCGTTAAAAACTTCCAAGCTGACCCCGCCCTGCCCAAATACATTGCCCTCGATGCTCAGACTGAGGGGCGCATTGGATACCGGGTTCGGGAAAAGGGAAACCCGCTTATCATCGGTCGGGATGACCACTAAAGAAATCAGGTCGGTTGAGGCTTCACTGGCGGTGGCGATGTCAAAATCGGAGAACCCGGTCAGGCCGCTGCGGCTGATGCCCGCGCCCCCGGTCATGTCGGGACAATCTTCCAGTTGGCCGTCTTTTCCGAGGAAAAAATACAGCGCGTCCGGGCAATTGGCCAATAGTCCGTCGCTGGCATAAAAAGTGGCGTCGTACTGGTAATTGCCGGGCATGGAGGCTTCGACCGACCATTGCCCGGCCACGCAGTCAATGGTAAGTTCGTCAATAATGCCATCGGGTGTGAAGGGGTCGGGATTGTCGCCGGAAGTGCCGACATCGCAAAGCTGTACCCCGCCTGTCGGTGTAGTTGTGCCGTCTTGGAAGAAGGCCGAGAGGCTGGAAGCGGGCGCAGGGCTGGTAAACGTGAGGTCGAAAGATTCTGCATTGACGGCAGTGCCTACCGGAAAACCATACACGCCTCCCATGCCCGCGACGGCCCGGTTCAACCTGCCCTCCACGTACCGGGAATTTTCGCCCGAAGTGCTGTGGCCGGAGACCGCATTTGCTGCTGGGTTAGAGACAGTCAATTCATTTAAATAAGCTGCGCCATCGTTGCCGTGGCTTTCGGTGTCGGTGCGGAGCTTTCCGTTGACAAAGCTCAGGTTGCCCTTTACTTCGACATCGCTGTCCATGTCAACAATGCCCTCCGTACCGGTATTGTCTATTTCCAAGTTGTCGAATGCGTTGGCGCCCGTCATGTCGCCGGCAATGCGCTGATTGCCGGAGGTGTTGTAGTCATTGTTTTTGAACACCACTTTTTGACCATCGGCTCCGCCAAATGAGGCATCGGAATCTTTGCTCCAATTGCCTTCCACTTCTATCAGCCCGTTGTTGACGAGCTGCCCGTTTGCTGTCGCAATTTCGAGGTCGTTCCAAACGTGGACTTCTGCGCCTGCATCCACATAGAGCAGGCCTTCGATATGTAGCTGCGCCTGCATGGCCACGGGGAGCAAAAGCGCTGCGCAGATCAGGTTTATTTTAAAATAAGATTTCATAAATTTAAAAGGTTGAGGTGGTTGAGAAAGGTTGAGATGGTTGAGATGGTTGAGATGGTCGGTCTCAACCATCTCGATCTCCCTCGGCCAAGCCCGGATTTTTATACTTGCCAAGCCCCCTTCAAAATCCCGAAGGGATTGAATGTGAATAGCCCCAGATTGCAATCCGGGGAGGGGATCGGCAAAGCAAGTAACAACCCCAGAGGGGTTGAACATGAATGTAAATGACTGGTATTCAACCCCTTCGGGGTTGCATCCTATCGAACTCACTTTCCCCCGGATCATAATCCGGGGCTATTCACATTCAATCCCTTCGGGATTTTGAAGAGTGGCAAGCAGTTCTTTTCTTAGCCAATCATTTTTGCAACATCGCT
>DROJ01000468.1 GCA_011321935.1 Bacteroidota bacterium
CGGCGGTCACACCCAGTGATTAGTTCACCAAATCCTTGATAATGTGGTATTTACCAAAAAACAAATAGTTCGCTAATTACGAATCGAACCACTACTTTGGCACTCTTGTACAAATTGCCCGGCAATAGAAAATTGCCGGGCAATGCCAGCGTTTTCGCCCGGCAATTTCCCATTGCCGGGTGAATTTTTCTTACAAATGGCCAAGCAAAACAGCTCATTTTTCCAAAGTGTCAAAGTAGAATTAGGTAGCATGTAATTAATGATGTACGCACGTGAACGTCAAAATTTTCAACGCAAGGCCACAAAGATGCAAGGGAACGCACAGCCAAACCGGCTTGCCTTGCGTTGGAAAACGTACTTTATTTTTTACAGCTCACCTTGATGCCTGAAAACCAAATTTGGTCAGGGTCGGTAAAGGTAATGCACAAACTGGAAACGGGCCATATATTTAGAAAAGAGGGAAGCTTTATAAAAAACGGCAGGGTATCAGATGAAATGCTTTTTTTCTCGAAAAAAAGAAAAAAAGCATTATCTGATACACCGCCAAAAAAAAAATCCGCCCCCGGTTTTTTAGAATACCCAATCTCCCCCGACTTTCTTTTCTTTGCAGCCATTTTGCACCCCAGTTATTTCACTGTGAAACAAAAGGGGCAAAACGGGTTTCCCGGAGACTGAAATCCTGGACGGCAAGGCCAAGCCCCGACAGTGCAAGGCATCAACTCAACAACATTTCAACCTTAAAACAAACAAGCATTTCCCTTTTCGCAAGCCTTTTTTGCTGGCCATTGGGACATCTTTTAATGCACAAAACATGGAACAATACACTCCACCTTTCCCCCAAAACCCCGACAACCCAAAAGTATTTTTTGACATCAACATCGGCGGCGAAGCTGCCGGGCGCATCGTTTTCGAGCTTTTTGCCGACGAGGTGCCCAAAACTGCCGAAAACTTCCGTGCCCTCTGTACCGGAGAAAAAGGCACCGGCGCCTCCGGCAAACCACTGCACTATAAAGGCAGTGCCTTCCACCGGGTCATTACCCAGTTCATGTGCCAGGGCGGTGATTTTACCCGCGGCAACGGCACGGGCGGTGAATCCATTTACGGGATGAAATTTGCCGATGAATCCTTTGAAGGAAAGGCGGGGCAGCACCCCGGCCCCGGCGTCCTGTCCATGGCCAATGCCGGCCCCGGCACCAACGGCTCGCAGTTCTTTATCTGCACCATCGAAACGCCGTGGCTCAACGGCAAGCACGTCGTTTTTGGCCAAGTGGTCGAGGGCTACGACGTGGTGAAAAAAATGGAAGCCGTGGGCAGTCCGAGCGGCGCTACCTACCAGCCAGTGGAAATTGCCGATTCTGGCGAGTTGTGATTCCAGATTCCTTTTGGCATATACTGCACCACTTTGGGTTTTCCCGAAGGGTCGGGACAGGTCGTGCATTTGCCCCCGCCAGCCCCCAGCCCGCCTAAGGCGGAGAGAACCTACCCTCGATGCACGACTTGTCCCGACCCTTCGGGAAAACCTAAAGTGGTGCAGTATAATTGAAAAGGAAGGCGCTTTGTGCGCCTTCCTTTTTTGTTGTATTTGACCGCTTTAGGTTTTTCCGAGGGGGCGGGACAAGTTGCCGATACATCCGTATGGACAGGTACAAGAGAAGCAAAATTTTTTACTTTTACACTTGCCCGTGGGCACCAAACCCCCTTTTCTTACACTAACCCAATGGATTACTCTGACAACCAATTAATACTTGCCATCAAGGGCAGCGACCCCCGGAAGCGGGACTGGGCATTGTACCAGTTTTACAAGGATGCCTCCATCAGGAGTTTTGCCTCCCAATATGTGAAAAGCAAGGGCGGCAGGGAGGAAGATGCGGAAGACGTGTTTCAGGAAGCCATCTATGTCTTCGACCGCAACATCCGGGAAGGAAAGTTCGAGGGCAACAGCAGCCTGAAAACCTACCTACTTTCTATCGTGAAATGGGGCTGGGTCACCTACCTCCGAAAGCAGGACAAACTGACCGAACTAAAACCGGGGCAAATGAACGGCATATCGGAAAGCGTTGAAAACCAGTATTTTAAAAAAGAAAAAACGGCTTTGCTCGAAAAGGCCATCCAAGCATTGGACGAGCGCTGCCAACAATTGCTGCGCTACTACAAACTGGATTATTCGATGAAAGAAATACAATCGCTGCTCGGGTTCAGCAGTCCGGCCATGGCCAAAAAACAGGCCTACCGTTGCCGGGAGCGGCTGCGGAAAGTTTTTTTGCAAAACCCGGCGCTGCTCAAAGCCGTAAGGTAGTGATCAGTAATCAGTGATTAGTGATTAGTCGGCCAAATTCCTGATAGCCAAGCATTTTTGCCTGCCAGCAAGTAGGTGCCCAAATATTAAAGCATCCGTTATCTGAGATTAATTCCGCTAAATTTTGGAAATATAAAATGCCTAAATCAATACATTTCGATAAAATAGAAGCCTATCTGACGGGGCAGTTGCCTCCGGAGGAGGCGCGCCGGTTTGAACAGGAGGCCGCAAAGGATGAACAGCTCGGCACGGAACTGAAACTCCAGCAATTGGAACACGAGGCCATGGAAAGGATGCTGGAAAAGGAACTGAAAAACAAAATGGCCTCGTGGGCAGACAACCCTCCGGCCAAGCCATTTTTAGAAAAAAAAGAAGCGAAGGTGGTGCAAATGAATGTTTGGAAAAGGTGGCCGCTCTTGCGGGCAGCCGCAGTGATCGGAGGTATATTGCTCACCGTGGCACTGCTCCGTTATTTCAGTTCGGAAAACCCGACCGACCGCTTTGTCAATGAGCCGCCAAAAAACGAAAGGCCCGACATCCCGCCTGCCAACGATGTCCAAAAGGAAGAAAAAAAGGAAAAAACCCAGATTGTCGGTACTCCCGAAAAGCCCACCGACAAAGCACCTGCGCCTGAAAAGAAAAAAATTGAAAAACCTGCTCCCGTACCCAAGCCCAATTCCTACCTCGCCCTCGCCACCACTGCCTACCAAGCCCCTCCACCCTTTTCCAGCGGCCTGAAATCAGGCAGCATGGCAGAAGAGAAATCCCCCCTTTTGCAAGCTGCCGGGGCTTTCGATTCGGGCAGGTACGCCGAGGCCCTCCAACTGCTCGGCCTTCCGGCCAATTCTGAACAAAGTACAAAGCGCTACCTGCGCGGCCATGTTTATTTCCAACTGAAAAATTACCGGGCTGCAGCAGATGAATTTGCGGCGGTGGCCAGCGACGAGTTCCTGCCGAACTACCAAGAGGCGCAATGGTATTTGCTGCTTTCCTACCTCGCCCAGGTGCCGGAAAAGAAAAAGAAGTTTGAAACTTTGGCGAAACAGTTGGCGGGAGATGAGTATTCGGATTACCGGGAAGAGGCGGAGGAGTTGTTGGAAAAGGTGGGGCAATGGAATGGTTTGAATGGCTGAAATGGTTTGAATGGTTTTGTCCCTTCGTGACGGTAAAAACCATTCAAGCCATTCAACCATTCATACCATTCAGTCCACCGCCGACATATCGCCCACGGGTATCATGGCTGCCCAGAAGAAGGGGTGCTTGCGGCTGTTTTTGTTTACTTTCATAAGTTTCATTTTTGCCAAACGCAGCGCCTCGTCTTTCTTCTTCCCTTGTTTCAATTGCAGGTAAAATTCCTTGGTCAAATCCTTTGACGCAGCATCGTCCACTACCCATAAAGTTGTCAAAATGCTTTTTGCGCCGGCATAAGCGAATGCCCTCGCCAAACTGATGATGCCCTCACCGCGCTGCAGTTCTCCGACTGCCGTCTCACATGCGGAGAGGACGACGAGGTCGGCATTGAGCTGCAAGTTATAGAGGTCGCGGACGTAGAGGTACTCGTTTTCGATGCTGTCTCTTTGCTCCGCAAAAGCAAGGTAGGAGTAGTCGCCCACCCGCGGGTCGGCAATGCCGTGGGTGGAGAGGTGGACGATGCGGTAACCGCCTGCCACTTGGTTGAATTGGCCTTCGGTGGCATCGCTGTTGATAAAATAATCGCCGTTCCAAATCTTGCTTGCGGCAAAGACCTCTTCGCCGCTGTCGGGCAGTTCGGTCAGTTCCTTGCGGGGCAAACTGCTGCTAAAACTTGGTTGGCCGAGGGAAGCTATAATGGTGTCGAGACCCGCACCAAATTCATCATCCAATTTCACATAGCTGCCTTCGTAAAATGGGGCAAAGGCAACCAATGATTTGGTGGGCGGGTTTTTGTGCCGCTTCTCTTTCATTTCCCGCAACAGCGTGGCCGAGTAGCAATAGCTGAACTGATGCCCGTTGAGCAGAAAAGGATAGGATGCAAAATTGGATACGCTCTTTGGTTTCCCCGTCAGCAATGCCCCGAAGGGCACATAGCCCAACACGCCGTCGGGTATCAAAATGACCTCGTCGGTGAGCAGGTCTTTTATTGGGGCGATGAGTTTTTCATAGAGCTTGGGGGCGGCTTCGAGGTAGTCTTTGAGGGTGGCTTTATAGAGGTCGTCCGTCCGTTCGTTTTTGCTTTTTCCATAATAGCCGGAGAGGCCGTTTTGGAGTTGTTTTACCCAATCTTCGAGGGGGAAGTCTTTTTTGATTTCGTGTACTTGGTAGTCGCCTTTTTTGATGGTGAAGATGAAGATGGAGGAGTCGCCGGTGAAGTATTCTAGCAACATTTCACTTGTATCCGATAAATAGGTTTGAACTTGTGAAACAGTGGTAAAATCAATTCTAAATTTAGCATCAAAATAAGGCCTGTTTTTTTGCTTATAAATTTTCACCAGTTTTTCATATTGATTGTTCAATTCAAGCAATTCTTTTTTGTAAAATGGTATTAAACTATCCGGGGCAACAATTCCAGCATTCCCGGAAATGACTTTCTCTAAAAAGTCAATTCGATTCTGAAAGTTGTATTCTTTTTGCAACAATGAATCACTGATTCCAGAAAAGTGGGCAACATCTGCTTTTTTCATACCTTCCAATAATTGAAACCCTTTGGAAAGTTCAGAATAGGCAAAACATTTATTGACATCTTGTTGGCTTACCATATTTACGGAAACAGCCATTTCCGCGGTGCGTTTTATTTCCGACGAAAGCACTTTATCAAACCCTTTGGAACTAACGGACAATATCTGTTTTTTTATAGACTCCAGAGATTGCTCAAAAAAAGCCCTCGATAGCTTTAAATATTC
The DNA here is from genome assembly GCA_011321935.1 of Bacteroidota bacterium. GTDB lineage: Bacteria > Bacteroidota > Bacteroidia > Chitinophagales > Saprospiraceae > UBA6168. The sequence continues at coordinate 5,176 of DROJ01000468.1, forward strand.
TTCTTTCCCATTGTCTTTATATAGCTCCCAAAATGCCTTTCCTTTCCCTTGTTCTATTTTTGTTTTTAGGTTATAATAGATTTCTTCTGCAATATTATTCTTTAGTTTTTCAATAATATTAATACTCTCATCGTATAAACCAATTGCTTTTTTATAGTTTTTGATTTCCACATATGCATTGGCAAGGTTGATGAGGGAAATTGAAACCTCTGTATGATCTTTTCCAAACGTTTTTTTCTTTATTAACAACGCAGTGTCGAGCGCTTCAAATGCTTTTTTATAATCAGCTTTTTTTAAATAGGCGATTCCGAGTCCGTTATATGAAAAAACAGCATAAAAGTGCATTTTACCAAGATTGGCATCAATGATCGGAATGGCTTTTCGGTAGTATGTAATAGCCTTGTCAAATTCACCTAGCCCTTGTAATGGCACGCCCATATTGGCACTTGTTTCGGCAATGGAAAGATGCCCCCCTTGATAAATTTGATAAAACATATCCAAGGATTTTTCATACACTTCCAGAGATTTTTCGTGCTGTCCCAAATTTTCATATGCAGCGGCTATATTGTTATATGCTTGCGCAATTAATGGGTGGGTCTTTATATTTGACAAGCTCAGTTGGTGAATGGCCATCTCGCCGTAAACAATTGCTTTGTCATGTTCTTTGTACTCGTTATTAGCCGCACAAAGGCTTAAATAAGCATTGGCCAAAATCGGATGGCTATCGCCTAATGTTGTTTTATATATCTCTACTGCTTTTTTCAAATGAGCGATTGCTTCTTTATGCCTTCCTTGAAAATGAAGGCTCTTTGCATAGTTGAGGTATGCTGAGGCAACTTCAGAGTGGTTTTCTCCGTACATATCTACCTTTAAGTCCAATGCCTTTTTCTTCAGTTCTTTTCCTTTGTCAAAAAGTCCAAGCTCTTCATATACAGCTCCCAAATTGTTATAATAATGTTGGATGTAAATATTGTTGTCGTTTCCATATAGCTTCCTTGTCATTGCAATCCCTTTTTCGAGGTAATCTTTGGCAGTATTTATTTGCCTTAGATCAAAATAAGAGGCTCCAATATTCAAATATATTTTTAACAGATCATCATGGGGCTGCTTGTATATGTATTCAAAAATTGTTTTTGCCGACAATTTCTGCTTTATTGCAATTTCAAAATCCCCCAGCCCATCATAAGTATATCCCAAATCATTGTATGAATATCCTAGTTTAAGGTCGGTAGGTTTTAATACTTGTTTTCTGATAGCAACCGCTTCTTTTGCATAAGGCAAAGCCTCGTTGAACAAGCCCATGGTATTTAGGCTCTTTACTTTTACTTCAAGAGCCTCTGCCACAGCTTCATGATTTTTCCCATAAATATCTGTCAAAGCAATATATGATGAATCAGCCAACAAATAGGCCATGTCCATTTTATTATCATAAAAATGATTCCATGCCTGCTCTAATAATACCAATGAGGAAGAAGTGTCGGCTGGGACTGCTGGAACTTGGGCAACTGTTTTTTTCGGTAAAATGCACGAAATACTAAACAGGAAATAAACGAGGTATTTTTTCATCTTGAAATGGCACATATTTTTATAAAAATGGATCAGTTCTATAAAAAAGGTTTGTTTTTCCTTAACGGATAAATTCAAATTTTAACCACCCTTTTAACAAAAGGAACAAAACTTCCTTTAAAACTAAAATAATATATGCCCGGAGGAAAACCCGAAAGGTCGATCTTTATTTTTCCATTCTGCACATTATCAGGAATAACTGTTTGTAATTTATTTCCCAAACAATCCAGAACATGTACGGTAAAAGCAGGCATGTTTTTATACTCCACAAAAATAATATCATCGCTGGGATTTGGATACATTTCAACCAGTTTTCCATACTCTGAAGCCTTGGTAGCAGAAACGACATCCACCATCACTTCATCTTCTGCCGTACAGCCGGCAGCATTGGTCACTGTGACAGAATAGGTGCCTACCATATTCACAACAATAGTGGAAGTGGTATCTCCGGTTGACCATAAATAAGTCAAGCCGGTGCCGGAAGCATCTAATGTGGTAGCCCCGCCTTGCTGTATTTCAATATCTGGGCCGAGGTCAACGGCGGGGACATCAGCACAGCCAAACGACAATAAAATAATCTCATCCTTAATAAAATCAGGATATACAATATCCATAATACCATCATGATCGGCATCACTGATATCTATACCATAAACTTCCGAACTAAAAGCCCCTTGTTCGTCTCCAAAAGCTTGGGTCAAACCATTGGGCGACTGTAACCATATTGTGAGCCTTTGGCTGTTGTCCCGTCCAATAACCAGGTCTTTATCGCCGTCATTATCGAGGTCTTCGATTTTCAGGGAAGTTCCTTTTTCGGCCTGTACAATAAGTGGAAGAGCAGTAAAATTTTGCGAACCGTTATTAATGAGAGAAACCACTTCTTGCTTGGGGTCGGATGTAGGAGATGTATTTAATGAAAATAAAATATCAGGTAATAGATCATTGTTCCAATCAGCTATTTCAATGTCATATGCACTTTTATCGGTAAAATATATTTGCCGGGAAAAATTTTCAGAGCCATCGTTCCAATATATTGCCACAGTGTTGCTCAGGCCGATACTTGCGAGGGCAATATCTATATCCCCATCATCATCGAGGTCTGCCGCTTCTACTTCCCGCGGGGCATCAATATTGGAGTCCAATACATTTTTTGAAAAAGAGCCAGTACCATTATTATTGTACCAAAATAATTTATCATCATTATTAGAACAAAGAACCACATCGTTATCCCCGTCCATGTCTATATCAACGGAAACAATGCCCAAAGCTTGGTTCACATTTTCATCAATTATATGTACCGGCCAATTATAATTATTGCCGTTGTTTTCTAACCAAACCAAATCCGTAGCATCCTTTGCAGTAACGAATGCGTCCAAATCTCCATCACCGTCAATATCGGCAGGTTCTATATCAGCGGCATAATCAAGGCTGTCGTTTATCCTCCAATTGATAAATGTATTGTTGCCCATGTTTTCATATAGCATTACCTCATTTTCTTTAAATGCAAAACCACTAGCAGCCAATGTCACCAATATATCGTCATCCCCGTCATTGTCCACATCCGCAAACTTAGGTATCCTTGCATTCATGGCCTGATTGCTCAGATAATGCCGGATTAGTTTTCCATCAATATTTTCAAACCAAGAAATATCTCCGTCAATATTTCCGTGTTCTGGAAATATCAGGTCATCGTCGCCGTCATTGTCCAGGTCACCATAAGTCATTTGACCGTTCCCTCCAGTATTTGCGTTCCAATATATTTCCAAAAATTCTTTTTCAAAAACCATATTATCTGTCTGATATAAAACAGACAAGAAGCCCTCTGCCCCAGGGTCTTGTTTTATAATGTCTTTCAACCCGTTTCCATCCACATCAAAAGCCAACAAATCCCCTTTGCTGTCTATGTGAAAATTTTCTATCAACGTTTTTTGAAAATTATTGGCACCGTCCAGCCAGTACAGGCCGCCCAGACCAATACCACCGAATGTGAGTATATCTTTTGCGCCATCATTGTTAATATCTACAATTTCAAATTTCCCGTCCGAGTTGCCACAATCAAAATTCGACGAATTCCAGCACGAAAGACCAGGCCCCAATGTGAAAGTACCGGCACCATCGTTCCATGCTATATGCGAGCCTATTCCATTGCTTCCCATAGCACTGTCAAAAACAATATCCATATCTCCATCACCATCTATATCATCGGCATTTATCTGTGTAGCTTGGGGCGTAATATATGGCTGCACTATTTCATTAAAAAATAAATTCCCTTGATTTATATAAATACTGAAACTGTTGTTCCAAAAACCAACTGCTGCAATATCCAGCCACCCGTCGTTATTGAAGTCGGCCACGGCGGCCATATTAAAATCTGCCCCTGTATCAATTGTCCATTTAATATAAGTACCGTCGTCCTGCCTTTGATGCCATACTAATTCTCCTCCAGTCATTACCGCAGCAGTAGCACGGCTGCATACCAGATAATCCATGTCCCCGTCGTTATCAAAATCGGCAATGTCCAAATCTCTGGTACGGGTTATATTTTCAGTAATAATATAATGCCGGGGAAATTGCAGGGTGGGTTCGTTTTCCAACCACAGCACAGCAGCAGGATCATCCTGCAAAAGGATGATGTCGAGGTCACCGTCATTGTCATAATCTTGCAGGTGGGCAACATTGGTAAAAATGGGAGATTTGTTTAAGATTTGTTGGGTGAAGGGTTGTGAATAAACCATGACAACAGGCATACTCGCACATACAGCGATGAGTGCTTTAATTAATGTTTTCATTTTTTATTTTTTCAGAAGCAAGTAGAAGTATTAAACGATTATAGATGTAAGGCAACAGAAATCAATACTCCTGCTTAATTTTCGGTAAGTAATATCAAACTCGTCAATATCAAAAAATAAAATTAAATAACTAAATATACTCGGCCACACTATGATATGCAGCCAAGTATAATTGCTAAAACAATAGGGTTTCAGGCATCCATCATTCCTTCGCTGCCTCTGCCGCCAAATACATCGCCAGTTTCTGCAAAGCCAATATATATTGGGTCTGCACTTCCGATTTGAATTTCACGTCTTTTGTATAGTACTTTTTTCCCCGGTCTAATACTTCCGTATCGGACTCGGGGTGCGGTATGGGGATAAACAAGCCGTCCCATTTTTCCATGTTTTCTTTTTCCTTGTATATAGCGACAATAGCGCAAGGGGCATCTTCACCGCTGCGGTGCAAACCCTCGAATTCAAACTTTCCTGGAGGCAAGCCTTTGCTGCCGATAAGTGGCAGGCCGCTGCTTTTTTCCCTGAACTTATATTCGGTCAGTATTTCCCAATGGTAGCCTTTTTTATCGTCGAGGCCCTTGAGGAGTTGCTCTTTGTAACCGTAGGTGACGTAGAGATATTCTTCTTCGGTGGTTTGGGAATAAATACTGTCTGATACAAAAAAAAGGACTATTGATAGAATAGTGTATTTCATAATTAATTCTTTGGCTCAAGATTAATAACTACAATATTTCCTCCTATTATCCCATCTAAACCAATTTTGTCATTGACTAATTTCATATCATATCTCTCCTCCTTTATGTCATTAGAAACCCACCATCCAACTACACCATACCATACATCGTCCCTATGGTCGTATTCCAAAGTCAAAACGGAGTTGGCCTCGTCAATAGACCAATCGCCCGTATAAATCAATTGTGTATTGGGAGAATTAGGATCAGGCGGATCTATCAAAAATTCTACCTTATATGTCATATCTCCTTTGAATTCAATTTCATAATCGACGACACTTGTGAACTCTTGAGAATTAAAGAAAAACTCGTCCGCTACCCAAACTCCAAGAATTAATTCGCTTAGTTTAGGGTCATCTTTTTTACAAGAAACAATGGCCATAAGACCAAGTAGTACAAAAAAGAATTTTAGTTTTAAACTCTTCATAATATATCATTTTAGTTTTGTTAAAAATATTTTTATTGAATTATTTTTAGCTTTTCTCTCAGGGCTTTTTTTCTGGTTTTTGAAATGGCAACCCTACTCCCTTCTTTTAACACCAGCCAATCTCCACTACGGGTTACCCATTCGTTTATCCACCCCAAGTTCACCAAATGCGAATGATGCACCCTGAAAAACCCCTCTCCACTTAGCATCGCCTCCACTTCCTTCAGCCGTTTGCACAGCCTTATTTCTTCCCCGCCTTCCAAAAAAACATGCGTATAATTTCCAGCAGCTTCGCAGCGCACAATGCTTTCCGCCGCCACCATGCGGTAGCCCGATTTGACGGGCAGCGCTATCTGGTATTCTTTTTCTTTGGGCATCTTTGTTACATATTTGGCCGGTGTCATTACATCGGCTGTGGTTTCTGTTACATGGGTGAAGGTAGAGTGGCCGGAACGGGCCAGCAAACTGCTCTCCCCTGTTTTGTCCCTTTTCAAACAAGCCGTCGCCAACATCTATTCAATTTATTCATTCACTATAAACAACTGATTCACAGGCATTTAAAATTTTATGCAATTTCCCTATTTTGTCCCCCCAAATTTTTCCATATTTAGCCCAATATTTTTTTCCGGTAAAACATCTACACATATGTCCCAACATAAAATGATCCGCTTGATGGCCGCCATACGGCCACAGGAAATGGCGAGGCTTGCCAAGTTTTTCAGATCGCCCTTCCACAACACCGACCCCCATTGCATAGTGCTGTTCAATGCCTTGAGGAGATTCCATCCTGATATGGAGGACAAAAAACTGAACAGCGAATATCTTTTCCGGCGGGTGTTCGGGGACATAGGCTTTGATGAAAAAAAAATGCGGAAACTCAGGTCAAAAACCGTGGCCATATTGGAAAACTACCTGGCCATCGTCGAGGTAAATAAACACTCAGGAAAAAAGCAAACCCTTTTGGCAAAAGCATTGGAAAGACGGGGCGCATATGGGCTGTTCAAGGATGTTGCTGAAAACAGGATCAAGCAAATGCAGCACGAAAAAATTGAGGGCAAAACTTATTTTTGGGAAATATCTGAATGGTACAAACGCCTTTATGTTCACCCAGAAACAATCAAAGTGACCCTCAAGCATCAATACCTACAAAACCACCTTCACTATTTAGAGCGCTATTTTACCTTGGCCTATTTGCAGGAAGCCATTGAATGCCAAATCCACTCCCGGTTGGTTGATATAAAATATCAAACGTATTATACAAAAGCGGTCGGAAATATTGCTGCCCTTCCAATGTTCATGGACTGCCCCGTGATTTACCTTTTCCATCAAATATTCCGGCTTTATAGGAATATAAGCCCATTGCCTTCCCTTTATGATTTAAAAAAAACGTTTATTAACAGTTTCGATAAAATGGAAGAAATGGAACAGCGCATGGCTTTTAAATCCCTTATCAACCATGCCATCCCCTATTCAAATAAGGGAAGCCACAATCATTCCCGATTTATGTTCGACCTGTACCGTTTGGGCGTTGAAAAAAACATGTTGCAAAAAGACAACAGTACGGTCTCTCCCGATTATTTTATCAATATAGCCATGGCTGGTTCGCTGGTCGGGGAATTTGCCTGGACACGGTCATTCATAAAAAAATTCAAATCTTCCTTACCGATAAATGACCAACAAAAAGCAGAATGCCTTGTTCTGGCCAATTTATATTACCGGGAAGGAGCCTTGAAAAAGAATATTGATAAATTAAAAAAAGCAATTTCAATATTGGCCAAAATCCCGCTCCGTGCCGAGGAAAATTATGTTATCCGCTTGCGATCGTTGCGCCTCCGCGTATATTTTGAATTATTTCTTTTAAAAGAAGAAACAATAAACGAAGTGGTTGAACAAGCAAATAAATTTAAAAAGCACCTTAGTATAAACAATACCTATTCGGCCAATAAAAAAGCAGCATACCTCAGTTTTATCCAATATTATATATCATTGGCAAAACTGGCCAAAGGGCCGGAAATAAATACCCATTCCATTGAAAAATATGTGAAAGAACTTAGCGCAGATAAAAAGCCAATGCTACGCCAATGGCTGATCGAAAAGGCAACGGGGCTGCTTTAACCCCGTTGCATACATAAATAATGTTAGCCTTCAACAATGTCAGTGGCCCCGATGAAATCGTCACCGCCTTTTACAAGGCACTGTTGTTGGGGAGTGATCAGTTGGGCCGTAAATTCCGCCAAAGGCTTTTTCAATACATTCTTCATAGCACAAATAGTTTTAAAAAAGTTAAAAAATGGTACAGCATGCCCAGGCCAGTCCGGTGCAGCACCGTCGGCTTTCCGCCCTGGTTTTTGGGCAATATCTTACAAAGGAAGGCCAGTGTCTATTGGCTTCTTAATGTGGTTTATCGAGGGCCTATTTATATACTGATGCGAATAACGGGTTAAATTTTGCGAGCATTGATTTTCAATGGTTTAGGCTCCACGTTTACTAAACTTTAAAAGTTTAGTAAACGTAACGTCCTGAATATCAGTAGTTTTTTTTTGACCCGTTATTCTCGCATTACTGATGTTGTTATAAACCAATGTTGATGAAAAACATAAGCTGTCCCGGTTTAATTAAAATGGAAATGTCACGTTGGAACAGCTTGTTGCCCTTTGCCTGTTTATTGAAAAATTAATTTGTTATTTTAGTTATTTACATTTTGCATGTTTTCTTATTGTCATTCTCAACATATCCTACTTTGCCCTATTAGTGCAACTATCCAAAAAATAGTACCCACGGGTTTTGCTTTTATTTAAAAAAAATAGGGCAACCCTTTCGCAAAAGGATCGCCCTATTAAATACAATCATGTATTTATTTGAGATAGCACCATATTATTCCACTGCCGACATATCACCGAACGGAATTATGCCCGCCCAAAAGAAAGGATGTTTGAAACTATGTCCATTGTTTTTTAAAAACTGATTTTTAGCGTTATAAAGGGCGACGTTTTTCCTTTCTCCATTTTTGATAGAACGATAGAAATCAGTTATTATATTTTTGGCCGATTTGTCCTCCACAGACCACAGCGTGGTAATCACACTTTTGGCACCGGCAAACACAAAAGCTTTGGCCAAACTGACAATCCCCTCGCTTTTCTTTAATTCACCGTCACCCGTTTCGCAAGCAGACAGCACAACCATGTCAGCCTTTATATTTTGGGTATATAAATCTTTTGCAAATAAAAGTCCTCCGCCTTCTTCGGCACTTTTATTGGCAAAAACCAAATAGGAATAACTGCCATTATTGTTGTTAGCTCCGCCATGGGTAGAAAGGTGTACGATACGGTATTGGCCAATTATTTCATAAAATTGATTGATGGTTGCCCGTTCATCCAAAAACACATCGCCCTCCATAAGGGAGGACACCGTAAGCACCTCTTCACCAGAATATGGAAGGTTATTAAAATCGCTCCGCACAATAATTCTCCGATTCAACAAGCTGTCGAGTCCCCGAACAAGAATGGTTCTGTCCCGTCCCTGGTTTGAAAAAAACGGTTGGTAGCCCGATTTATAAAAAGGGGCAAATGCCGCTAAAGATTTCGCTGGGGCATCCCGGTATTTCCTGTTTTTAATATTATAGAGCATAGAGGCAGAAAAGCAATAACTGATGGCATGCATTTTTTCAAAAAACGGATATGTATTAAAATCTTTCTGAGCAGGGGGCGGGCCTGAAAGCAATGCGCCAAAGGGAATTAAATGCAACTTTCCGTCCGGGACGATGATGACCTCTTTCGGCAAAAAATGGCGGAACGGCTGGATGAGCAAGTCATATAATTTCTGGGATGCAGCAATATAATCAGATAACGTTGTTTTATATTTTTCATCCGTCCTGTCTTCCAAAGGCAGTTCATAAAATCCAGTTATCCCGTTTTGCAATTGTGCTATCAAACTGTTTAAATTATTAATTGGCATCTCTATTATTTCAACCGTATCCGAAGTAACGAGCATTGCGTACAAGCTCTCCTCGCCAACAAAATATTCCAATAAGGCTTTATCTTTGCCAAGTATATCTTTTCGTATTTTACCTAAGCCGATGGTATTCAATTCAAATTTAAAGCGGCTATATGTTGGAAAACGGTCTGTTATATCATCCAACAACTTTTGCCTTTTTTCCTTTAAATCAAATATGGCAAGAGAGGCCAGCATCCTTGAGCTGTCCAGTTCCCCCATTCCGTTTTTTGCCATTTCATCTTTCTTTTTTTCCCACTTATCAATGCTTTTGTTTAGGGTCATTTCCTTGTCCAGCAAACTGTCCGGCACCTCTGATTCATACAGTTTTAAAATTGCCGATACTTCATTTCGCAAAATTGATTGCTTGCTTTTTTCCAATAAAGAGAATAAAACGTTTTGGGCTATTTTACCCCCGCCTATACTAGCTTGCACCTTTAAGCTCTGTTCAAAAATATCCCTGAATTTATCTTTGAACAAAGTTTTTGTACCATAAGAAACGGTGCTGTTAATTTTAACCAGCATCGCTTTCGTCCCTATCTCACTATATGTTTGGGCCTGTTCAAGAAACCGGGCATCCCCTGTTGTTTTATATTTTTCATAATTTAATTTTATAAGCCCTATGACACTGGCTACAAACCCGTTCAAGTAAATGATCTTGTCAAATTTTCCATCAATATATTGATTGATAAACATTGATTTTTTGAACAAACTATCAGCACTGGCCAACCGACCTGTTTTTAGTTTGCAATAGGCACGGCCATTTTCGAGAGCAGTGTTGAGAGGTTGGTCCCACACGTTCAAATCAGACAAAACCCGAAGCCCTTCCTCATAGTACAGCATCGCTTTGTCCATATCGTTTTTCTTAAAATATACATTGCCTGTCAATAAATTAAAATAGGCTTCATTGGTACTATGTTCTCCAAAAGCAATTGGCACCATATCCATTGCTTTTAAATAATATGCCAGCGCACTGTCCAATTGTCCGTTCGCGC
>DROJ01000469.1 GCA_011321935.1 Bacteroidota bacterium
CGGCTGCACGGGCGCAAAACTTTCCACGCAGCTTTTTAATGAAATGCGGCGGCGGAAACAGAAGTACGGAATGGTGACGGCATGTGTCGGTGGCGGACAGGGGATTGCCGGGATTTATGAGCTGTTGAATTGAAGGTAGTGTAAAATATTGAGTGGTTGTGTCCCAAAGAGTTGACAACTTTTGAAAAGTTGTCAACTCTGGTCATTCAATATTTTACACTACCGAATTGAAAAAGCAGATAAACCCAAATCTTAGATATATCCATTACATTTGCAAAGCGAATTTCACTGCAATAAATGAATCATGGCCAAAGATATTTATCATCAGACAGTCAAAGACGCCTTGGTCTCCGATGGATGGAGAATCGTGAAAGATCCTTATAGATTGGAAATTGATCCAACTCTAATTTATGATATTGACTTGGCAGCAGAACGGTTAATAGTTGCTGAAAAAGGGATTGAGCAAATAATTGTTGAAATCAAGAGTTTTATCAATCAGTCCGTAGCTTATGATTTTCATGCCGCACTTGGGCAGTATTTGGTTTATAAAACAGGCTTGGAAGAAATTGGTGAAAACAGTAGCCTTTTCCTTGCTGTTCCTGTTGATACGTTCGACACTTTTTTCCAAAAAATATTTATTCAAAAAGTATTGGAAAAATATGGTATTAAAATTATTTCTTTTGATCCACTTAATAAAATAATTAGTTCATGGAAAAAATAAAAAAATATGAAACGGCAATAATTGATTTCTTAAAAGAATATGCAGCGGGATATCAACAGGATAAAAACGACCCAGTCCGCACAGAAGTAGTTACCGATAGCCTAAACCATCATTATCAGTTATTGCGTGTGGGTTGGAAAGACCGCAAGTTTCATCACTATTGTATTTTCCATTTCGATATTATTGATGGGAAAATTTGGGTGCAAGCTAACAATACTGAGGAAATGGTCGGCGATGAATTGACAAAAAGGGGAGTTCCCCGTCAAGATATTATTTTGGGCTTTCAACCTGAATATACGAGGGAACACAGTGGGTTTGGGGTAGCTTGAATGGTTAAAACGACACCTTTTTTATGCTAAATTTGTAATCGCACCAAAAATAATTCGCAATGGATATTTCATTTGAAAAACTTCATTTGATACAAAAAATATTGCTCATCAACGATGAGCAACTAATTAATGCGGTAGCTAATTTTATAGAAAAGAAAAGGAATACTTCAGAAGAGGTGGATGGGTTTGATTTATTACCGGGGGCTGTTAAAGATTTAATTAAAATATCTCAGCAACAACTGAAAGAAGGAAAAAGTATTCCGTTGGGAGAGGTGATGGCCAAATATCGTTACCACTGTCAACGATAAATATTTTCGTAAAAATTTTGCAAAACTAAAAAGGAGAGATATAATCTCTCCTTTTTTTATTTTAGGAATAATTCACTTTTAAGAACTGACTGCCATCACTGTTTTTTCTACCTCTTTTAAATTCGACTTTAATTCCTCCGTCAACTTTTCTTCTTCTGCCAGTTTTTTTAAATAATCAGTTAATTTGCCAATTAATTCCCCAGCGTTTTTAAAGCTGATTTCAGATTTAATTATTGCAACTAATAGGTCTTTTAATAATTGCTGTTGCATATGCTGATATTGCATTATCATCGGCTTCGAAAGCGGATCATTGACTTCCGATAATTCTTTTATCATCTTGCCTGTTCCCCTGATTTCTCTCGAAAGAGCCATTATTTTATTTTCATTGATATTCATTATTACCAGTTTATTTTAATGATACCTTTTGGATGCCTTAGCCCATTTTCATCCTCTCTTGAAGTACCATAATTATTGCGCCAAGCAGATTTAATATTTTTTGTATCATTTTAATAAGGCGGAGTAAGTGCATAAAAATTCCTGCCTCTCGGAAAGGCATTCGGCTCCGCTGTTTTTTGTCATCCGCTAAAGCGGATGACAAAAAACAGCGGAGCCGAGGGAGCATTTTGTGCATTTACCTCGGATCATTAAAATGTTACTTTTTTTTGACAAATAAAACTGAGCATTTAATGTTCGGTCAACCCGCCATCACCCCCAACTTCCGCTCCTCCTGCCACCCCCCCCTCGTAAAATCAGGAAACCTCACCGGCACACTCCCCAACTGCACCGACAGTTCCGACAGCGGCGTCACCACCGACCAGGCGGCTGCATCATACACGTCCATATCGAGCGGCAAGCCCCGGTTAAAGCAGTCAATCATCCGCCACAGCATCACGAAGTCCATTCCGCCGTGGCCGCCGTTTTTCTCGGCCAGTTTTTGCAGTTTTTCCCACAACGGGTGGGCGTGCATTTCGCGGTAAGTTTTATAATCGTCGTCGGAGAGGAAGCCGTGCGCGTGGCCGTTGATGGACAATTTGCTGGGGTAGCCTTTGTGGAAAGCCTTCGTGCCCGTCAGCATATTGATGCGGTTGTAGGGGCGGCAGGACACCACATCGTGCTGCAAAAGGATGGAGCGGCCCTTGTCCGTTTTGATGAGGCAATTATTGATGTCGCCGTGCTTAAAACCCTTCTTTTTGTAAAAATCATTGTCCGGTTCCACGGTATCAGAATGGGCGTCCATGCCTGCCTGCAACGAACTCATCGAAACGAGGAAGTCGAACCTGTCGCCCCGCCCGACGCCCATGTACTGCGCCACCGGGCCGAGGCCGTGGGTAGGGTAGAGGTTGCCGTCGCGCTCCAAGATGTGGTAGGTGCGCCATTGTTTGTAATAATAGGTCTTGCTGAAAAGCAGTTCGCGCAGGTCGTGGATATAGGCGCACTCGGCGTAGGTGAGCGTCCCGAAAATGCCTTTTTCGACCATGTTGAGCAGCCAGAGTTCCTCGTTGCCGTAGCAGACATTTTCCAGCATCATGCAGTTGCGCTGCGTCTCCTCGGCGGTGTTCACCAATTTCCAGCACTCCTCGATGGTCAGGGCGGCGGGCACTTCGAGGGCGACGTGCTTGCCCTGCTGCATGGCATAAAGGGCCATCGGCACATGCTCGTCCCAATGGGTGGCGATGATGACGAGGTCAATGTCGTCGCGTTGGCAAAGCTGCTTCCAATCATCTGCCTTTCCTGAATAAACCTGCGGTTCTTGCCCACCATTTTCTTTCAAAAAATCAGCGCTCCTCTTTGCAATTTCAGGGCGGATGTCGCAGATAGCTACCAGTTTTGTTTTTTCCAGACCGACAGCGTTGATGAGGCGGGCATGTTCGTAGCCCCTATTGCCGAGGCCGATGATGCCGACCCCCACCTGCTTAATGGGCGGCACTTTCAGCCCAAAAACGGGTTTGCCTTTGGCGGGCAATGAGCGGCAGGCTGCATCCAACAGGTCGTCGGTCTCCGCTTTCGCAAATGAGTTTTTTCCGGGAAGGCCGACGAGTGCGGCAAGGGCAGCGGCGTTCTTGATGAAGCGGCGGCGTTTGAATTTGTTTTGCATGATTTGTTGTTTTTGATGGACACGCGGATAACGCAGATTGGGCGGATGGTGCGCAGATAAAATCCGTGAAATATTCGCTCGATCTGCGTTATCCGCGTGTCCATCCTGTTTACTTCTGGAGTACCACCTCAAAAACCTGGTCAATCAATTCACCGCTCAATTTTACAAAATAAACACCATTTGAAAAACCGGAAAAGTTGATTTCCGAAAAACCAAAACCCGCTCCGGCTTCCATTTTTTCAAAAAAAACAAGCTGTGCGGTGGCATTGAACAGCACAAACCACAAGCAGTTATTTTTCAGTCCGAATCCGCCAACACCCGCACGCTGTCCGATTCGATCCGTTGTTTCAGCCATTTTTCAAAACGTTTGATTTCACCGGTTTTTGGTTCTTTCGCAAAATTGGTCAAGGCGATGTGGACGGTATCCACGGGGCTGCCCTCGCTGCTGTAATTGACGGCTTCCATGAGGGGGGGGGAATAAATTCCCCCTCTTTCGGATGGGCACGGAGACGGGCTTTCAAATCCGTTTTTCAATTTTTAAAATAAACCGTGTGCCGCCATTTCAATCCAAATCCGCCAACACCCGCACGCTGTCCGATTCGATCCGTTGTTTCAGCCATTTTTCAAAACGTTTGATTTCACCGGTTTTTGGTTCTTTCGCAAAATTGGTCAAGGCGATGTGGACGGTATCCACGGGGC
>DROJ01000470.1 GCA_011321935.1 Bacteroidota bacterium
AGCCATCACCACCTTGTTGTTGTCGCACAGGGCAAGCGCGGCTTCGCAAGCCACATCGCCACCACCATATATGAGGATGTTTTTACCGTCGTAAACAGCGGCGTCGGCCAGAAAGTGGTATATCTTTTCGGGGTATTCGCCCTCGCCCGGCACCCCGGCCTTGCGCGGATTGCCCGATTTGCCAATGGCCAACAACACCAGCCGCGAGGTATATTTTCCTTTGGGGGTAAGCACTTCAAAATAGCCTTCCGAGCCTTTGATGTCTTCTACTTTTTCAAATTCGCGGAGGTTAAGGTTTATTTTTTTCCGGTGTTCTTCCCACTTTTCCAACAATTCCTCTTTGGAGCATTCTTCAAACCAGATACTGCCCTTCAACTTCATGGCATCGGGTTCGGCAAATAGAGGTTTGCCTTTGGTGAAATTTTGGATCACATTGACAAACCGCTCCGACTCCAACACCAAATAGCTGATGCCCAGTTCGTGTGCCCGATTGGCTGCCGCAAAACCCGTGGCGCCCCCCCCAACAATAATGATTTCATAATCGGTCGCCTTCTCTCCATTCAGCCTCACCAGTTTTTCACGCACGTGTTCTACCCAGTCGTATCCCTCATTCAATCCGACTTTGAGCAGCGGATTGCCCGCTGCGTCGCCTTTGATGTACAAACCCTTGATATTGCTCTCTCCGGTCGGCGATACCCGGGGTAGTTCGGGATAGGAAGGCCCTTTCCGGTCGGGGCCGGTCAGCGATTTGATAAAATTTTTGAAATCAAAATCCATGGTATCAAATTGTTTTTTAATGGCAACTATTCAGCACGCAAAGGCGCAATAAGTTTTTTGGGTCTTTCTCAAGCCTCTGTATCTCTCCGGCAGGCAAGCCCTCTTTTGTAGTTGCCAAAGGCATTCCCTGACAAGGCCGGCGCCATCAATAGCGTTTTTATTTAAATATTTACAGGCCGGAATGCCAATAAAGCCCCCCGGCCATCATTTTTTTACGGCATAAAAAAAAACAGAGTTTGGTAAAACCGGAAATATTTGGCCAACCCCAATAATATATTCGCAATACGGAGCCGGGCTGTTCC
Organism: Bacteroidota bacterium; assembly: GCA_011321935.1. Lineage (GTDB taxonomy): Bacteria > Bacteroidota > Bacteroidia > Chitinophagales > Saprospiraceae > UBA6168. The sequence continues at coordinate 1,080 of DROJ01000470.1, forward strand.
GGATTTCTCTTGCTTTTTTATACAAACCCATATTGAGAACAGGAAAAAGACATACCAGGCAAAAATAGGTTTTGAATGCTTTGACCTTACGGGCAAAGTTGTCGCTATGCTGACCCCCTTATGAAAACGGTTTTTTTAACGAAAAAAGAAAAACCCCTTTCCGGGATGGGCGGAAAAGGGCAGGTCATAACGAAAAAGATGTTTTGAAAAAACTACCGCTTGCTGATGCGTTGGGTAGCCAATATTTTGTTCGAATAATCGGTAATCTGCACGAGGTACATACCGTTGTGCAGGGTGCTGATATCGTATTGTTCGTTTTTACGGATGTTTTCAAAAGTTTTGATTTTGCGACCCACCAAATTAAAGATGGTAATAGACTTGACATTTTTATCCTCATTGATGCTGATGTAATGGATAGCCGGATTGGGAAAGATGGATAAACGGGGTGGTTGTTGGAAAACAGATGGCGGCGCATCCACCCAACTGTTGCTCGTGTCGGGGCTGTCAAAGCCGGCCTGTGAAAAGGCAAATAAGGCGAAAAATGAAAACAAGGTGATAAGTATGGGTCTTTTCATACACTGAATTTATTTGACGATGAACGGAACAGGTGGCAAAATAGGTTGATTGACAGAAAAATTCAAGCCGGAAAGGTTGTTTGTAGAAACATTAACACTGAATGGGCAATAATTGCCCCCGAAAAATTTTCCATCGTTCAAATATCCTGCTCTACCCCCGTGTATCCGGTCAGCGACTTTTGCAATACTTCTTCGTAATAGGCTTCGTATTGGGGAAGGATATGGCGGATGTCGAACCGCTCGGCCTGCCGCAAAGCGTTTTTGCGAAAAACCCGCAATGCTTCCTCATCGGCGAGTATGGAAATGGCCCTGGCAGCCATACCGTCCACATCGCCAACCTCGCATACAAAACCCGTTTCCCCGTCAATGTTTACTTCGGGCAGCCCGCCCGCATTGGACGAAAGTACGGGTACTTCGCAGGCCATGGCTTCGAGTGCGGCCAAGCCAAAGCTCTCATTTTCCGAAGGGATGATAAAAAGGTCGGAAATGGCAAGAAGTTCTTCCACGGCGTCTTGCTTGCCCAAAAAACGGACTTCGTGGCAAAGGCCGATTTTGCGGCAAAGGTCTTCGGCGTGGCGCCGCTCGGGGCCGTCGCCAATCAGCAGGAGCTTGCACGGCAATTTTTCATATACTCTTTTGAAAATATTTATCACGTCTTCCACCCGTTTGACTTTTCTGAAATTGGAAATGTGCGTCAAAATGCGCTCGCCCTCGGGCGCGATAGCTTTTTTAAAATGGTCTTTGTTGATTTTGCGGAAGCGTTCAAAATCTACAAAGTTGTAGATAACCCGGATGTCGTTGTCTATTTGAAACTGCTCCAGAGTTTTTTGCCTCAAAAACCGCGATACTGCCGTTACCCCGTCCGATTTGCTGATGGAAAACTCAACGATGGGCTTGAAGGCCGGGTTTTTACCAACCAGGGTAATATCCGTTCCGTGCAAGGTTACAATGACGGGGATGTAGCGCCCCTCGCGCAATAATATTTTCTTTACCATATAGGCCACCGCCGCATGGGGGATGGCATAATGTACGTGGAGGAGGTCGAGGTTTTCGTATTTCACAACCTCTGCCATTTTGCTGGCCAGGGCAGTATCATAGGGAGGATACTCAAAAAGGGGATAATCTTCACCCGTCACTTCGTGATAAAAAACATTGGTGTGGAAAGTGGTCAGGCGGGCAGGACGCCGGTAGGTGATAAAGTGGACTTCGTGCCCTTTGGCAGCCAGGCCGAGACCCAACTCGGTGGCAACAACGCCACTCCCCCCAAAAGTCGGATAACAAACAATGCCAATTTTCATTTGCTGATGTTGTTTTTTTGTTTTGTGAAAACGGTTGTCGGGGCAAATGGTTTTTTGGTTCCTTTGCAAATAAAGTAAACCCGCCGGGGCAACCATAATCCCGCCGGGCCTTTCAACTATGATTTAATGGATTCTCTTACACAACTCACACTCGGTGCGGCCGTTGGCGAAGCAGTACTGGGCCGTAAGGTCGGCAACCGGGCCATGGTCTGGGGCGGCTTTGCAGGACTGCTCCCCGATTTCGACGTTTTCGCCCGCTTTTTCACCGACGAAATTTCGGCCCTGGCCTTCCATCGGGGTGCAACCCACTCCATTGTGTTTGCCGTTTTTACGGGCATTGCCCTCGGCTCGCTGGCAGAGTGGCTCTACCGCTCGGGCACTTACCGCAAAAAATGGTATAAAGGCCTCGTTGCTTCTTTTATTTTATCCATGTTCGGTTTCCTCGTCTTTGGCTTGTACTGGATTTTAAAACTGCCCAATATATTGATCGGCGGCGCAGTGGCCGGCCTCGGCCTCGGCTGGTTCGTATGGACGAAATACCTGTCCAAAAATTTGCAGGAAGTAAACGCCAACAGACACGAGTGGATAGGGCTGTTTTTCCTCGCCATCGTCACCCACCCCATCCTCGATTGCTTTACCGCCTACGGAACCCGGCTGCTTTGGCCCTTTTCCCATGTGCGCATCTCCTGGGACAATATTTCCGTGGTGGACCCCGCTTATACCCTCCCCCTTTTGCTCGGCGTCATTGTGGCCTCTTTTTTTTCAAAAAATAATAAAAAAAGAAAAATTGCCAATTGGGCGGGCATCCTCATTAGTTCCGCCTATATGGTTTTCACCTTTTGTCACAAAAATCAATTCAACAATATTTTTGAAAAATCGCTGGCCCGCCAGGGTATCGAATATACGCGATATATGACAGCCCCCACTATCCTGCAAAACTTTTTATGGCTCGGTGTCGCAGAAAGTGATACCGCTTTTTACCATGGCTATTATTCTTTTTTTAATAAAAAACCCATCATCAAAAAATTCAACGTATTGCCCAAAAACCACCAACGCATTGCCCACCTGGAAAATAAAAGGGAAATAAAAATCCTCAAATGGTTCTCTAAAAATTATTACAACATTATTGTAAGAAATGACGGACGCCTCCAGTTCAACGACCTCCGATACGGCTCTTTCAATGAAGACTTTAAAAATGAAAACGACTATATTTTCAAGTTTATATTGACCCAACATAACGACCAACTCCAAGTGGACCAATCACGCGCCGGCCGAAAAGTAGATGGAAAGGCTTTTAAAAAATATTTCGACAGGGTGCTGGGGAATTAGGGCGTCGGTGGGGTGCCGGCCCCGACTTCTCGCATGCGCATGAACTCTAATTTAACTTAACTATAGTTCATTGATAACCACTATGTTATAAAAAAAGCTGTTTAGAAATCAATAGTTCGGTAATTTTTTAAAGCATTCAAAAAAAATATAGGAACGCCGATGCCGCGGATTTACAAACGCGAAAAATCAGCGTTGCGGAGCATCCGTATAATCAGCGTTCAAAAATTGGGGACAACCGCAGATAATGATAAGGAAAAAAAATCCGCAACTTTTGTGAATTTATGTATTTGTTAATTTAAGGTTCATGCGTATGCGACTTCTCGGGGAGATTAGGGGGGCTTTTTTGAAAAAGTGGATGTTTTTACATAGATTTGTTGATGGTATAATCAAGTTAATAGCAACCAGAAAAAATGAAATCATATAACTGGACAAAACAAATTGATGAGATAACGAACTCTTTTAATAATGAGTTTGGAAAATTGACGGTAGAACAGTTGAATTGGAAACCAACCGAACAAGTTTGGAGCATTGCCCAGAACATTGAACATTTAATAGTCATAAACGAGACCTATTATCCAATAATTAAGGCAATAAGAGAAGGAAACTACAAAATTCCCTTTATAGGAAAAATCGGCTTTATAGTCAATTTTTTAGGAAAAACCGTATTAAAATCGGTTCAACCTGACAGAAGAAAAAAAATGAAGACTTTTCCTCTTTGGGAGCCTTCAAAAAGTGAAATTTCAATAAACATACTTGAAAGATTTGTGAGCCATCAATCCGAACTAAAAGAATTGATTACCAATTCTGAAGATTTGTTGGCAAAGGGAACGGTAATATCCTCGCCGGCAAACAAAAACATAGTGTATAAATTAGAAATGGCTTTTAACATAATTGTTACACACGAACAAAGACATTTTGAACAAGCAAAGGAAGTATTAAAGAATCAAAGATAAAAACCGGCACACAACAATGGTATAAAAGCAATAACCGGTGAAGTAATGCACTTTAAGCCGCTACTGCTTTTTTCCAGAATAGTTTGCGGTTGTCCCCAATTTTTGGACAGTGTGTATAAGAAATAATATCGGTTTAAGCATTCCGACCGTCGCCTCCCGCAAAAAACCTCCCCACCTTTGGGGATGCATATATAAACACCGATCCCTCAAAGGCCATGAAAATCTTAGATGAAGCATTTCGTCAGGTTCCTTCCGGTTACTTCCCTCATATTTGTGCTATATGGGCAAAAAATGTGGTCGTCAATGACCTCGGAGAATATTTCAAAAAAGCAGAGGAATATTGTATGGAGGCCCTGAAACAACAGCCCAAAGAAACCTTTCCATACACCGCAAAACTGCTCGTCTGGTTGATAATGCGTCAAAATGAAAACGTACAAACCGGATTGGAAGTGATAAAAAAAGTAATCCGGGAGCATGGTTTTCCCAAAAATCCCGTTTACCGCTTTTTTAATAAAGAGCTATGGGAATTGTTTCCTGCCAGCCCCGTCATTTCATATAAAAAAATTATTTCAGATACCGGCCCTGAAAACCTGATGGAATCATTCTACACCAATACCAACCACTGATAAAAAACCGGATTTGGAGGCAACGCCTTTCTTCCCGTTGTCCCAACAAACGTCCCCGAAAGCTTTCGCGGCGCGAAAAGTCTGTCCCGAATTCGTCTCGGTGACTGCTGATATCAGATCCACCTTATAATTTGCCGAAAATGCACCAACTGCTTTTGGAAAGGGGGTATAAAAAAACGATTTTGGAAAAAAT
>DROJ01000471.1 GCA_011321935.1 Bacteroidota bacterium
CTCACATCTACGAGACCGAGGCAACGCCTTTCCGCCCGCTGTCCCCGCCCAAAGAGCTTGTCCCGAACCCTCGGGGCATCACCTCTAAGGCCCTGCGAAACAGTTACAATTTTTTTTGTAAAAAACTCATTTCGAGCAAAAAATAAATTTACTAAATCTCGACTTATATGGCAATCCCTGGCCTTTCAAAAAATTGATTTTCCATTCCCTTTTGCGGGGATGCAAGCCCTCTGCCCGGAAAGCCTGCCCGGTCACTGCACCAGCACCTTCTCCACCCACAAAACCTGCTCGCCAAAGGCTCGCACAAAATAAGCCCCCGCCGCCATCTCTTTTGTTTTATTAAAATAAAAAACATGTTCTCCGGGGTCTAGCGCACCGTTGAAAATGCCGGCCACTTTCCGGCCCAGCAGGTCGTACACGCCAATATCAAGGCGCCTCGGCACCTCTATGTCCAAAACTATTTTAGCTTCCGCAAAAACGGGATTCGGAGAAACGGCAAACAGGCGGGGCCTTTCTTTTGGCGGCTTTGTGCCCGTCGGGTCACGGGTGGGTATTTTATAAAAAGAACGGCCATAAGTTGCGGCCAGCAAAAAGAATTCCCCGTCGTGGTGGTCGAGGTCGGTGACCGGCACATTGGGCAGCCCCTGCCCCATCGGCGACCAGTTCAGCCCGCCGTCGGTGGTCTCAAAAACACCGACATCGGTGGCGAGGTAGAGCCAATCCGGCTCGCCCGGGTCAACCACAAGGTCGTTGGCCGGGGCTTCGGGGAGGTTGCCCGAAATGTCTTCCCAGCCGCCCCCGAAATCGGTCGTTTTGAAAACATGCGGCAAGTAGTCGTTGTACCGGTAGCCCGAAAAGGTAACGTAGGCCGTCGCCTCGTCAAAGGGGTCGGCCACTACCCTCGTCACCCAGCGGAGGGGCAGGCCGCCGGAGACCTCCGTCCACGTTGAGCCGCCATTGACCGACACCTGCACATTGCCGTCGTCGGTTCCTGCCCAAATGACCTGCCCGTTGAGCGGCGAAACATCCAGCGACGAGATAGTGGCATAACGGGGCGAGCCATTGAAACCATTGGTCAGGTCGCTGCTTATTGCCGTCCAGTTAAAACCATTGTCGGTTGATTTATAGACCACTTCCGAAGCGGAATAAACAGTCGCCGGGTCGGAGGGGTCGCGCACAATAGGTGTGCTCCAGTTGTTCCTTCCTGCTATCTGGATTCCCACATATTGGAAATCGCTGCCCCCGTTGCCCGAAACCATGAGGCCGCCACCTTGAAATTCGCCCAAGATGTAATCCGGGTCGTCGGGGTTCACAGAGACATAAAAACCATCCCCGCCAATGATATGCTCAAACCCATCTTCAGCGCCGCTGAGGGTGCGCCAAGTGCCGTTGTCCTGCGTGCCCCCGTAGAGTTGCTCCGGGTTGGAATTGTCTATTTCACAGGTATAAAATTGAGTGATCGGGATGTTGCTGCGGAAGTCCCACGTCGCGCCGCCGTCGTAAGAGAAATAGACCCCACCGTCGTTTCCGAGCACCATCCGGTCAGAGTTGTTGGGGTCGAAGTACAGGGCGTGTTGGTCGGCATGGACCTCTGGTGCGGCCTCCGAAAAAGTGGCCGCCCCGTCCACCGAACTATGGACACTCACGCCGAGGGCAAAGACTTTGCTATCGGAATTGGGGTCAATATAAATTTTGCCAAACCACCAGCCATAGCCGGGGTAGCTGATGCCCTGTCCGCCGGGTTCGGGCGCCGTCCATGTCACACCTTTATTATAGGAGCGGTACACGCCTTTCGAGCCGCCCCCCGAATCTTCGTACAAAGCCATCAAGAGGTCGGGGCGGTCAGGCGTTACGGCCAGTCCGATCCTTCCGTTGTCGGTCTGTGGCAGGCCGCCTTCCAGTTTTTGCCAGTCATCGCCGCCATTGACCGACCGCCAGATAGCGCAGCCGGGGCCACCGTACCTGAAGAAGTTTTGGCGGCGCACGCGCTCCCAAGTTGCGGCATAAACAATGTCGGGGTCGGTGGGGTGAAATGCGAGGTCAACGGCCCCCGTAGAGTCGTTCACGAACAGCACCTTCTCCCAAGTCTGCCCGCCATTTACCGTTCGGAAAACGCCCCGGTCGCTGTTGTTTTCAAACAGGTAGCCCATCGCTGCCACAAACACCCGGTCGGGGTCGGTGGGGTGGACAATGAGCTTGCCGACGCTGCCGATATCCTCCAGCCCGATGCTCTCCCAGTCGCCGCCGCCATTGGTTGTTTTAAAAACCCCCAAGCCGTCGTAGGCCAGAGAGCCGCCTCCGGGATTGGCCTCGCCGGTACCTGCGTAAATGGTCTGCGGGTCGGAGGCAGCCACAGCAATGTCGCCGATGGAGAGGGTGGGCGCAGCATCAAAAATGGGCGTCCAGTTCAGGCCGTCGTCCGTGGTTTTCCAGATGCCGCCGGTGGCCGCCCCTGCGTAAATCGTTTGCCCCGAAGGGTCGGCAGCGAGCGAGGTGATGCGGCCGCCGACATTGGTCGGGCCGGCAGGTTGCCACGGATAGTCGTTGCGGGAGACGACCTGCGCGCGCCGCATTTCCATTGCCTGCCGGATGGCCGTTTTATAGGCATCCCGGTTGATCTCGCCCGTCGGGAAAGACCTTTGCCGGAACATATAGTCGGAAGGGAACTCCCTTTCGTGCAGTTGTTCAGCCAGCCTGCCGGGTTCATTTTGGCAGGCAAAAAATAAAATGGATAAAATAAAAAAGGACAGGGAACGGAGTAGGTGTTGGCTCATGATTGTAGTTTTGATCGGGTGTATTTCAAAATGCCTCTTCGGAAGAAAGCCATGCCGAACGGGAGTCCGGCGATACGCTTGCACCAGCATTTTGAAATGCCCGTATTTATGCAGAGCCAAATATATGCAATTTGAAAATGCGGAAAAAATAACTTTTGGCTTTGGTTTTCCTGATTGCAAAAGTTGTCCAAACATGCCCGCATTTCCTGCTCAGGAAAAACCCGCGCCACTGTTTGTTTTTTATTCGTTCCCTATTTGCTCTAACAACCATTTTTTGTTCAATATATTTTTATTTTTTTCGATCCCTCCTTTCATTTTTTTCATTTCACCTGCATATCTTTTTTTATCCATCGAATATTTCCCTTCTTTTAATTTCGCCAGTTTTTTGACCATGCGAATCAGGTTCAAATTGTTTTTCCGGTGATAGCTGCCGCCCTCTTTTGAGCGCAATAAAAATATGCGGAAACTTTCCAACAGGTATTCCAGCAATTCCCATTCTTTTTCCTCGAAATATATTTTCATCAATAAATTGCGGGAATTGAATTGGTAAAAATAATCGGTAAATTCCAAGTTGGTCAGCAACTGCCGGGCCGGGCCATATTCTTTTTTTTGATAGTGGTAAAATGCCAGGTTATAATTGTACGCATTTTCGCGCGCCGCTTTTCCCAGACAGGGTTTATATTCTTCCAAAAAACTTTTTGCCCAACCGTATTTTTTCAACCGACAGGCCACCGAGGATATATTGGCATATACCCATTCGTTTATTTCATTGTTGTCAATCAGCAGTTTGTTTTCGAGGGCATTTAAATACAAATCGTGCAGTTCTTCCACATATGATAAATTGCCGAGGTTGATTTGGCGGACACAAAAATTCTGGGCATGGTTGAAAATATCGAGGCCCTCTTGTTTGGAAAAAAAAGGCAGGTATTCCCCCATCAGTTTTTTCAGTTTTTGGTAAAAATTTTCCGCCCCCGGGTTTTTCAGCATCCCGAATATGGAAGAATATACCCGGATGGCATATTGCCGTTTAAATTCTTTCCTGTTTTCAATTTCGGGAATTAGGGCATTTATGAACGATAATTCGAAATGGCTGGAAATCACTTCTTTTTGTGCCAGCATTTCACAGGAGAGGCGGAGTTTTTCAATTAAAAAAAACAGGTCCAGATTATCGGAAGCAAGCTGAAGGCTTTGGGTGGTGGCCGTCGCATTTTCTTTTTGGTGGCGCTGTGCGAGGCTTTTATAATAGCGGTAATTGGCATAAAAAAACGGCGCATCTTTTTGCCTGTTTTTTTCAAATTTGATTTTTAATTGCCGCTCCGTCCGCCCGAACAATTTTGGCAGGCGGCCGCTTTTTCCCGATTCCAATAAAGTGAGGCCGCGCTCCCATTCCCTGCTTTCAAATTTTTCGATGGCACAAAAACGGGCAAAAAGCCGCAGTAAAAACGACACCACATTGTTCAGTTTTTGCCCGTCAAATTCTTCGCCCGGGAACAGTTTCCGATAGACCTGCCGCCGCCCCAAGTCCGGTTTTTTCCTTTGCAAAAGCCCCGTCAGGATGTCCAAAAGCTCCCGCGTTTTTTCGTGTTTATTGAAATATGGAGAGCCGGCAAACTCCCGGAACCGCCGCTGTTCCGGGCCTTCCAAACTGCCCAAATACCGCACGATGGTGCTATTTTTCATTTTGAAACCTGTATTTTTTACCTAAATAAACCACAGAAAACAATGCCATTTTATTTTATATAAACCTGGTTTTCAGCGTTTTATAAAATTTTGGCCAAACAACCCCGCAATATTAACCCAAATAAATGTACTTGGAAAGGAAGGCAGGCTTTTCCACTTTTGTTTCCAGAAAAAAGCAACAAAATGAAAAGACGGTTCATTTGCATTTCCATTTTCGCCATCCTTTATGCCGCCGGGCTGTCCGGCCAATGCACCGACGACTGCGTGTGGCCCGGCGACGCAAACAACAATGGCACCGCCAACCACATGGACATCCTCGCGCTCGGCCTTTCATGGGAACAAACGGGGCCGCCCCGCACCGACCCCTCGGTCAATTGGGAGCCCCTCGATGCGGACAATTGGGCAGGGGCGCTCCCGCTGTCCGGCGCTAATTTCAAACACTGCGATTCGGACGGGAACGGGGAAATAAATTTCCCGGACATTGTGCCCATCACCGATAATTTTGGCCTCACCAATCCCGATTTTATGGGACTATGGGGAAACAATATCCCCGGAAATGATTTGCGCGCCCGGCCCCTCCAAAACACCGTCAGCCCGGGCGACACATTATTGGTCAATATAGAACTCGGCAGCCCGGACGAACCCATTGAAAACATATATGGCATCGCCTTTTCTTTGAGCATGAACTCGGAATATGTGGAAAATATAAACATGCTCACCGACGGCAGTTGGATGGCCGTCGCCGACCCCGATGCCGAACTGATTCCTTTTTCAAAATTCCCGCCCGCCGACAATAAAACATATATCGCCCTGAGCCGGATGGACGGGGTGCCCGTGACGGGTTTTGGCACCATCGCCCGTTTGGAAATTGTCATCGTGGATGCCATTGTGGCTTTGGAACTGGACTCCACGGAATGCCTCGTTTTGGATTTAAACATCGAAAATGTTTTGGGCATTGATGAAATGGAAAATGATTTATTGATAAGTTCAAAAAATGATTCCGCATATATTAAACACCCTTCCCAAATCACCCCGGTATATGAAAACAAAAAGGTGCCGGCAATTGATGTTTTCCCCAATCCGGCAAACAATATCCTCCATATTAATTCGAAATATTTCCGCCCCGTAACCATCGCCCTAAAAAACCAATTCGGACAAGAAATACTTCGGCAGAAAGTGGGGCAGGCAGGTATAAATGAATCGTCAATCACTTTGTCGCTTGCCCAGCTCGATGCCGGAGTATATTGTCTGGAATTAATTGGAGAAAATATTAAAATAGTGCGGAAAATTATTGTGCAGTGATTTATGTAAAATATTCCACGTTTACTAAACTTTAAAAGTTTAGTAAACGTATGCCGAAAATCTCAACATTTTTTTTTGAAACACAACTTGTCCTGAAAAGTCGGGACAAGTTGTGTTTCAAAAAAAAATCGTAACCATTTAGCAGGGCCTTTGAGGTGATGCCCCGAAGATTCGGGACATCACCTCAAAGGCTCAGTGCCCCCGTAATTTATTCAAAAGTTGTTAAAATTAGCAGGGCACTTAAAGTGACCTGTTAATCTAAGCCCCCCTTTTTCATTTTTTGCGAAAGCAAATAAAATCCCTTAAAAAATGAAATCCAATATTTTCATCCTGCTCATCGGCGGGCTGGCATTATATTGCCAAAGCTATTCACAGACCTGCAATTATTTGGCATATGAGCCATTTGATTTCGCTTCCGGCACGGCACTGCACAATTATTCCGGCGGTTCGGGCTGGGAAGAAAACTGGCTGGTGCAAAACAATGACACCACCCTGCCCGGCTATCAATTTGAAAACAATAATTTAATTTATGGAGACCTGCAGACCGTCGGCAACAAAGCGGCGGCCGGGGCCAATTATTTGACCGCCGGACGGAAACTGGACCTGTCCGCAGGCGGCCCTTTTTCCGCATATATAAACAGTGCGGGACATATCGGGAAAGACAGCACCACGCTTTGGTTCAGTGTGCTTTTGCAAAAAAACAACAATAATTCCAGCCCCGCTTTTGTGGAACTGAACAGCAACCCGGTCGGGTGGGTCATCAACAATTCGGGGCCACATATAGGCGTGGGATATTATGGCGCAAATTCAGAAGTCGGCGGGCAAAAAAGATGGTCATTGCGGATTGGCGGCACCGTATATCCGACCACGGAGGCGGTGGTTTTTGGCACGCCTATATTGGCGGTTATTTCCGTTTATTTTAATTCCACCGGGGGCCACGAAATAAATTTATACATCAATCCGGTCTTGGGAAACATGCCGCCTGCCATATCCACATTAAATCAAAATTATACGGGCAGTTTATATTTCCAATCATTGGCCATATATGGCGAAACTCCGGGCGAAAATAATTATGATGAAATACGCTATGCCGGAAGTTTCCGCTGTGTGGCCCCGGATGCGGGCGTGCCTGTCAACCTCCCGCCGACGGCGGTTATCACGGCCTCTGCGACCGAGGGCATGGCCCCGCTGTCCATCGGTTTAAATGCGGCCAATTCATCTGACCCGAACGGGAGCATTGTTTTATATGAATGGGATTTTGGCGACGGCTCGGGTATATTTACCCAAATATCGCCCACGGCATTTACCCATGTTTTCAATAATCTGGGCATATTGAACATATCCTTAAAAGTGACCGACAATGACGGCAGCACTCATTTGGCCACACAGGAAATAATTGTCCGAAATATAGCGGGCACATTCCCCTGCCTCTCCGGTGCCGGCCTCACTCCCGCCACTTGCGGGAACAATGATGGGGGCATACATATAAATACTTGGAACGGGCTGGTGGACAGCCATATTTTAATTAATTCAAACGGCGATACTTTATCGGACGACGGGAACAACAATTATAATAACCTGCCGCCCGGCGGATATAATTTATTTATTTCCGGCACATATGGCTGCTCGGACAATTACCAATTAAATGTGGTGGTGGACAGCAGCACCTGCGCCGGGTGGTCGCCCGAAATATGCCGGATGGATTTTGGGATGAACCTTAATTTCCCGAATTATTTTTCCACCGAACGCCCATTTAAAAACCTTTTCCGGTTTAATAGCGGATTTTATACCGTGGATGCGGCAATGCCCTGGGTGCCCACCGGGCAATATAATTCCATGCCCAAAGATGCGGACGGGTACCCATTGGAAGTGCCGTGGACAAACGCTTCGGGAACACATTTGGTCAAGACCGTACTGAGCGACAACGGATATTATCCGCAGGAAAGGTTAGTGGTTTTATATGACGGCGAGGGCGACCTCCAATGCACCGAACCGATGGAAAACATATCGCCCGGGAGGTTCGAAACAATTGTGGGAAATACGGGACAGATATTATTGGAAATCAATTCTTCCCTCGCTGGAAACCATATCCGTAATATACGGATTTTAAGGATGGGCGATGAATTTGACGATTTAATTGCCGCCCCTTTTCACGATACTTTTTTGGTGCGGCTCCAAGCATTTAAAGCCATCCGTTTTATGAACTGGATGCGGACAAACAATTCCACGATGACGGAATGGGACCAACGGACTTTACCTAATTTTTATAACCAATCAGATGAAAACACCGGTGGCGTGGCATACGAATCCATCATCCAACTTTGCAATATTTTGCAAAAAGATGCGTGGGTTTGTATCCCCCACCAAGTTGACGAAAATTATATTGTCCAATTGGGGCAATTGTTTAATTCCAGCCTCGACCCCAATTTAAATGTATATATCGAATACAGCAATGAAGTATGGAACTGGGGTTTTTCACAGGCATTTTATGTCACCGATAATGGCCCCAAAAACATAAGCTATCCGCGGCGATATACGGAGCGGGCAATCAATGCCATGAATATATTCCGCAACCAATTTGGCGGCTCGGCCGCGCGGGTGAAAAGGGTTTTGGGAACGCAGTTGACCCACAATTGGGTGACGCATGAAATACTCGGGCATGCGGCCCCCAATGATTATGAATATATATCGCCCTCCGCTTATTTCGGCTGGGCCGGCGGCTCCTGCGAAAGTTCACTGAATGCTTCTTCCACGGCGCTCGATGTCATCAATTGTACGCGCACTACTTTTTTGGAACAAATGCCTTCGTGGCGCGAAGATTATTTCAATGCAAAAATGTACGGGAAAGAAATCGTCAATTATGAGAGCGGGAACCATATGACCAATTTCAACAATTCCGTGCCTTTTGCTCAGGCCATCCGCGATGCACAGACCCACCCGGAAATATATAACCTATATCAAGAAGTAATTGACTCGCTCCGCAAATTTGACTGCCGCCTGAGCATGTATTTTGTCCTCGCCTCCCGGCTCGGAAATTCGGTGGATGTGTTCGGGCATTTGGACGACATTGACCAAGCCGGGCCTTTTATGAACACTGCCCCGAAATACCAAGTATTATTGGACAATATAGAAGACTGCGAAAAATCCACCGCCCTCCCGGTCGAATTTACCGAACTATATGCCTGGGCCAAAAACGGCAAAACCCGGCTGACCTGGGCCACTTTTTCGGAATATCAAAACGAGGGCTTTGAGGTGGAAAAAAGCGAGGACGGCATATTTTGGGAAAATATAGGCTTTGTCGCCGGAAACGGAAATTCGGACAATTACCGGGCTTATAAATTTTGGGACAAAAAGCCTTTTCCCGGCATCAATTATTACCGCCTGAAACAATGGGACTTCAATGGCCGCTTCCATTTTTCCAATGTGGCAAGCGTGGTTTTCGACGGGGGGTTAAATAATATAAACATATACCCCAACCCTGCCCGCTCCGAAATATATATGAGCGAAAACATTAGCGGGGAGGTTTTTATTTTCAACAGCCTGGGCCAAAAAGTTTTTTATAAAAACATGGAAACGGAAAACAGCTTGGACATTTCCGGCCTGCCGGAAGGGCAATATTGGCTCCAAATTTTAAACGGCGGCAATAATTTATTTTATAAAAAAATAATAAAGCAGTGAGGGAGAACCGCCACGGATTTTTTTTTGGGGTCGCCACGGATTTATTTTTTTGGTCGCCACGGATTTCACGGATTTTCACGGATTGCCACGGATTTTTTTTTGATAAAATAAACTCATGTATATAATCTGTGAAAATCCGTGAAATCCGTGGCGACTAAAAAAAAAATCCGTGGCAATCCGTGAAATCCGTGGCGACTAAAAAAAAAATCCGTGGCAATCTGCGGCGAAAAAATTAATTAGTTTTTTTTGATTAAAGCCATATATCATGAAGTATTCAATTTTTACAAAAAGGGATTTTCTCCAAAAAACCAA
>DROJ01000472.1 GCA_011321935.1 Bacteroidota bacterium
AACCTTTGCTTTTTTTTCTTGTCCTTTTATCAATGATTTTTTTTCAACTTTTAGTGATTATGTGGAATTTATTTTTAGATTAACGCACGCGCACGGGCGTACATCAAATAAAACAATTATGGATTATTCAATCATCTCCAAAACCCCAAAGCAGTTTCTGTCTCTGACCACTTTGAAATTAGAAGAATTTGAGCACCTGCTCAAGTTCTTTGAGCCCCGGTGGGAAAAATACTACAGGTACAGGACATTGGAAGGCAAAGCCAGAAAGCACCCCAGAACCAAGGAACACGGGAATGCGCTGCTTAAAGGCACGGGCCAAAAACTGTTTTTCCTATTGGTTTTCCTCAAGACCCATTCCCTGCAGGAACACCAGGCAGCAAGCTTTGGCATTTCCCAGTCAAAGGTTTCCAAGATTGTCAAGACATTGCTGCCCATCCTTGACCAAGCCCTGTCCGATATGGGCCATTCGCCGTTGAGGGACGGGGAACAGTTGAAAAAAAAACTGGCAGACCACCCTGATAAGGTTTTTTCCTATGACGGGACAGACCGCAGCATCAACCGGAATGCAGACCAGAAGGCCCAAGAAAAGGAGTTCAGTGGCAAGCACCACGGCCATAAGGTGAAAAACCTTACCTTATGTGACAATGAGCAGTATGTCCATTACCTGTCCCCCACTGTACCGGGAAGCCAGCATGACAAGTCAATTGCAGATGAATTTCCCATTGCCCTGCCTCCGGACAGCGTCCTCAAGCAAGACCTCGGTTTTTTGGGACATGCCCCACAGGGTGTCCTCGTTGAGCAGCCGTTCAAAAAACCCCGCGGTGGAGAGTTGGGCTTTTCCAAAAAGTTGTACAATAAACTGCTCTCCTCTACCCGCATTGTGGTCGAACATGCGAACAGCGGTATAAAGAGGTTAAAGATTGTCAAAGATATTATCAGGATCCATTCAACCCACTTTAGGGATTTGGTGATGGTGGTCGCATGCGGACTTCACAACCTGAGAGTAAAAAGTCCATTAAGAAGCTATACCTCTCACGCGCATGCGTTAGTATAATAATTTTTTCCGCATAATCACTAATGGATGGTTGCAAGGCTTATGGGAAGGGAGGAATTAAAAAAATGGTGGCTGCACATCCTGCCACTCAGTTCTGTTTTTCAGGAAATTGGAGAGGAGGGAATCATTTTTCAGACCTGCCGTTGGTCTTTCCATTGGGCTTATGCTTTTTGAGTTCTGCACGTAGTTTAGCTATGGCCCTTTTGGTCAGTCCCGTTACAGCGGCGACCTTGTCATCAGAAAAATCGGGATAATTTTGAATGATAAAAGAAGCGACAGCAAGGGCTTTTTTTTCCATCCCCTTTTCCATCCCTTCTTTCAACCCTTCCATCTTACCTTCTTTCAACCCTTCCATCTTACCTTCTTTCAACCCTTCCATCTTACCTTCTTTTCGACCAATGGCAATTCCTTCTTCCAAAATAGATTCCATTGTAAGCATAGTATAATGATTTAATTCAGGTGGAAGGGGTTTTGCCAGACGTTTAAAATCGTCTGTGGTAAAACCCGTTACACTACTGATAAAGTACAATTCGAGTTTTAAAAAAGTTTGCCAAATAGAGGTGGAATATCTTTTCCAGTCAAAGTTAAATAATTTTTCAAAATTCTTCTTGAAATAGTCCGGTTCTCTGGCGTGTTTCAAACTCAGGAGGCTGCTGGCGAGTATTTTACCTTCGGAGCGTTTGATGATTTCTTTATCTGTCATGGCCGGCAGGTTGAGCAGCAGGTAATCAAATTCGGGCAGATAGGGGTACAGGGCTTTGGGCAGCCCCGCGAACGACTCGCGAAACAACCTTTTATTCCATTTCTTTAAGCCATTGTAGATGACAGAGGGGAGCACAAAAGTCCTGGGTCTGTTGCACTTGCGGTCATCCTCCCAGCGGGAACCGATATAGACCAATATTTGGAACCTTATATCCGATTCTGGTTGTTTGCTTTTGTGTTCGTGAAGCAAAGCCAGTTGGAAATCAAGTGGGCAATTCAACTGACAACCATAAATGACGTCGGCGAGGTGTTCTTTCATCCAGTTGTCGGAAAATGCAGTAGGGTCGAGATTAAAAGTGTCCAGATTGAGCAGGGAGGTGATGGAGGAAGGCACATAGTCTTCCACGTGTTCCAGCGCAATTTCCCTGATTTTGAAAATGGATTTGAAAAATCGATCGTGAAGGTGAGGATGTTTTTTCATAAAAGGGGGAGTTTTCTGTTAAGTATGTGGGCGCAATATAGGGAAAAAGTTATTCAATCCCATGTTTCCCCCCGTTTTTTTAATACGAAAGATATATTGGGAGAAAAATTCCCAATATATCTTTCGCACCCCACCTCCCTATCATTTAGAGGCAATGGCATAAGACAATCCCAGCAGCCAGTAGGTCTGCAAAGGATTGTCGCTGAGGCTGGCGGCGAGGGCTTCCTGTTTGTTATTGCGGAGGCCAATATCGAGACCGATGCCCACACCTTTGACGGCAGTACTGAAAGTATTTACCCATGTCCAGTTATGGAGGTTGCCATTTTTATAGCTGAAAAAATTGGAAAGATTGGATTTCCAAACCACGCCTTTAGCCAATTGGGCGGTGTAGTCGACCACTACTTTTGCGCCGAGGGAGGAGTCGAACTCAAAGTCGCCCGAGGAGAAAACGAAGTTATAGTTGAGCGGGTGGAAAACGACCACGAGGTCTTTGATGGGCGTCCAGGTAGCCCCTGCCCCGATATCGAGATAACCGGGGTTGTTAAATTTTCCGTCCAATACCGAGGTGCGATACTCTCCGAGGGTGGAGATGGCGAACTTATCGGATAGTTTGTAACCGAAAAGGGAAACAACGTTGAAAGCATCGGCGGCCACCTGAAAGTCTTCTTTTTCCTCCGACGGGGGCACATCCTTATTGTCGAATTTCAACCAGCCGAGGGTAAGGTTGGCCGAATTGCGCCAAAAAGATTTTTCATAATCGCCGTTGGCAAAACCACTCATGGTAATACCAATATTGGTAGCCGACACATTGGGGGCATCTTTTGAGAGCCAGTCGTTGAAATTGGAAAAATTCAAACCGAGGCTTCCGAGCAGTCCCTTATCCCAGCGGGGGTAAGGGGTGAGTTTGTCGGTGAGTGCCGCCACTTCTCCTTTCAGGCCCTCCACCTTGCCGGTAAGATCCTTCAGGTGGGCTTCAAGCTTGGTAAGTTCCGCTACTTTGGCCTCCTTTTCAGCCTTGAGTTCTTCCATTGTCTGTGCCTCTGCACCATACATGGAAAACATAACAAATACAATAAACAAGAGTAAATTTTTCATGGATGAAATTTTTTATTTTAAAGTTAATTAGTGCCAATGAAGAATGTTTCAGTGATTTAGTGGCCGGTTATCTGACTGCCAAAACATTGACAATACCGCTTTTTGCTCAAAGCCATCACAACCAATTGATTGTAATTTGCCCCCTAATGAAGCACCCGCCGGCAAAAAAATAAAACTTCTAACAAGTATATTACTAACGGGAAGTTTTTTTTTAAAAAACCAACGGAGCCATTCATTTGTCCCGATTTCAATTTGTCAAAAAAAACCCCTCAATCCCCCCCTCCCCTCCCCCACTGTCAATGTTCCCGATATGTCTTTTTTATTTAAAAAAAAATATTGCGCATCCCGTTTTGCTCAATGCCAGAGCAGCAGG
>DROJ01000473.1 GCA_011321935.1 Bacteroidota bacterium
ATTTATCTTTTTGGTGAAAGACATATCTATGCTTTCTTCCCCTTTTTTCAATGAAATCTCTTTACTTTTTTTCTAACAAGGTGTTGATGTATAGTAGTATGCGTTAAGCTAAGAATGCTATCCCAGATCAGACTGCGGACTGACGGACTGACGGACTGAATAGGACTGAAGACTGAACAGGGCTGAAATCAACAGTAAGCACGGGCAGGTCAGAGTGGTTGACGAGGGCTTCCACATTGCTGCCCACCAGCATCCGTTTGAGCGGGCGCCTTTCGTAGTTGGAAATAGCGATCAGGTCGGCGCCGATTTCATTGGCGAAGGAGCGGATGCCGTTGTCGACCGATAGGTCTTTATAGATATGGGAGTGGCAGACGAGTGGGCGGCAGGCCTGTTCAAATGGTTTCATCGCTTCCAGTTTAAAGGGGAAAGGGGGGTCAAAAGCAGAGGTATGGATAGCCACCAGATGGATTTCAGGGATAAAATGTTTGATCAGGTTTTTAAAAAACAAAAAAGGTTTCATTTCCGGTTTATTGAAACTGGAAGCAAAAATGACTTTTTTAAAATCAGCGCTTTTTAGCGGCTGCTTCAGCACCAAGGCCGGGCAGTGAACCGTCCGGATCACTTTCTGGGTGTTGGACCCAATGAAAAACTCGCTTTTGCCACTTGCCCCGTGCGAGCCCATCACGATGATGTCAATGCCTTTCTCGGAAACATATTTTTCGACAGCGCGGGGCAGGCTGTCCGCCGATGTGGCCAGTTCGAGATGGGCACCGGGATATCCGGCTTTTAGTTGTTCAAGTCCTTTTCGGGCCTCATCAGTAGCCTTGCTGACCGTGGCCCATTTTGACTTTTCTTGTTCGGGCAGGCTGCTCCAATAAGGCGGCAGGTCGAGGCTGTTCAACAAGTGTACCTTTGCCCCAAACCTTTTGGCCAGCAGCACGGCAGCATCCACGGCATATTTTGAGCATTTGGAAAAATCAGTGGGGACAAGGATGTTTTTCATGGCCTTATTTTTTGTGCATTTCCCGGAAGGAGCTTTCCGAATGCCCGCCCTTGCGGTTCTGCTCGGCGAGTGTCCAATGATCGGTTTTCGAGGTTTGCAGCCACAGGTTGCCCGAACGGCGGAAAACCTGTACGTTGAGGCCATAGGTGTCGCGGAAAATTTTTTCCAGCTCGCTCACTTTCATTTGGCCGTCAATCCTGAACTCGCCTTCATTGTGTACCGTCCTTACTTCCCCGATTGTTTTGTTTTTGTCCAATTGTTCCTCAATATGGGAAGCCTCTTTTTGCCGGTGCGGGGTCTTGTAAAATTCCAGTTTCAGGTATGGGAATTTTTTGTTGAAGTCATCTTTTATCGCTTTTAAGGTAATTGCATCGGAAATCAACATGTCGGTAAATTTAAAAACAGCCCTTGTCTTGGTGCGCTTCGCCTTGACCCAAAACAAGCAACTGCCAATTGCTATTTTCGATCAAAACTAATATATGGGACCGGAAAGAAAGGTGATATATATCATGCGGAGAACATGACACTTGTCAGTAATGGCCTTTTTGTTTTTCAAATAAAAAGGCCCCTTGCAAGAATCGCAACATCAGGCTACTGGTACAAATCGTAATTATACTGAACCATAATAGGTTTTGTGCATTTGCCCTCACCAGCCCCCGGCCCCAGAAGGGGAGTACCTGCCCTCGATGCACGACTTGTCCCGACCCTTCGGGAAAACCTATTATGGTTCAGTATAACTAACCATTTAGTTTTTGGTTAAATGCCACATTATCAGGGATATGGCGGACTAATCACTAGTCAACTCATACTACTATACATCAGTTTATTGTTAGAAAGACAGATTGTTGCCAACTAATTGGTTATGAGCGGGTTACAAAACCCACTGGCAGTATGTCCCATTTTTATCCAATAAGGTTTCGCCCCTTTCTTAATTAA
>DROJ01000474.1 GCA_011321935.1 Bacteroidota bacterium
AGTTTTTGGTTAAATGCCACATTATCAGAGATTTGGCGGACTAATCACTAATCAACTAATTACTAATCACTGCAGTAGTCAGTTCTTTATATGGCAATATGTGTTTGCTATATTTTCGGATAATTTATTTAATAGACCTCTGCTATATTTTTTTAATTATTGAAACAATAATTTGGAAGCAGCATAAATAGTAAGGATTCGTTATGTTTTCCAGTGGAAATATTTTGGATTGTCAATATTGTTTAACAGCTAATAAACTCTTATTGGCAGAGGGGGAAACGCTCATCGCAACGTCCATTTCAGCTAAATAAAATTGGTATGATAGGGAAGGGTTAAATTGGTTTTTTTTCCCGTAATTATTTTTTAACCTGTTTTGGAAATTGCTTTTCCAAAGCGTAAAAATTTTATGGAATGAGGGAACTGCCTTTCGGCTGAACAAAAAAAAAACGCAGGAAAGATAAGATGTCGGTGGTTTTGTTCAGGACGCGCCTGAACTTGTTTTGCCCATTCCATCGAGGGAATTGGAGGTTTATGATATTCCGCAAAATGATGGCTATTGATTGATTTTTTGTACCTGTTCAACTTACTGTCAAGTCTGATATTCTAAAATAAAAAATCACCCGACTTGAAACATGACCGGGCTTGTACTTAGGGGTCGGCGAACAATAACCTTCCGATTTAGGCGACGTTATTTTTGATGCAGGCGATGCAAAAAAATAGAGCACAGTGGTTCTATTTGACATTTTTTTAAAGAAGCCTGCATTAAAAAGAACAAGCATAAACGGAAGGTTATTGTTCGCCGACCCCTTAATAAGGTACGGCCCGTTTTTTTTATCCTGCTTGTGCCAATCCGCTGACATTGTATTTCATATTTCGCTGCTGAATTTAAAGGAATCATTAGGTTTGCCGATCGTTTCTTTAAACTTCAAATCAGCTTTATGAAATATTTGTTTCCTATCATCTTTTTGCTCCTTTCATTTGCCGCAGGCGCGCAACGTTATTCAAGGGTCCGGGTCAATTTTGATGAAACCCACCAGCTCATCGGCCTTGCCAAAATGGGCCTCGATGTAGATCATGGAAAATACAGGCCGGGCCATTCCTTCATCGGCGAATTTTCCACCCAGCAAGTGCAACAAATCCAAGAAAAAGGTTTTTCGACCGAAATATTGGTGAGCGACCTGCAGGCACGTCTGCACGAAATGAACGCCTCGGGAGCCAGTGCGGTAAACCGTTCCGGCATTTGCGAAGGGCAGCAGGGCACTGTTTATGAAACGCCCGGGAACTATGCTTACGGCAGCATGGGCGGCTACTTAACCTATTCCGAAATGTTGGAAGTGCTCGACCAGATGGCCTCGATGTACCCCGGTATTTTCAAAGCCAAACAGCCTATCACGACGGCCTATACCACCCACGAAGGGAGGCCTATTTACTGGGTGAAAATTTCCGACAACCCCGGGACGGACGAAGCCGACGAGCCCGAAATGCTCTACACTGCGCTGCACCACGCCCGCGAGCCCAACAGCCTTTCGCAAATGATTTTTTACATGTGGTACTTGTTGGAAAATTACGAAAGCGATGCGGAGGTCAAATATTTGGTGGACAATACCGAACTCTATTTTGTGCCCTGCGTGAACCCCGACGGCTATGTTTACAACGAAACCACCAACCCCAACGGCGGCGGCTTTTGGCGCAAAAACAGGCGGGACAACGGCGACGGCTCTTTTGGGGTGGACCTCAACCGCAACTACCCGCACGAATGGGGTTTTGACGACAGCGGCTCTTCGCCAAACCCTCAGTCGGATACCTACCGGGGGCCATCTGCAGGCTCAGAACCGGAGACGCAAATGATGATGGAATTCTGCAATAGCCATGATTTTAAAATCACGCTCAACTGCCATACTTTTAGCAACCTCCTGATCTATCCTTGGGGCTACATTGACAGTGCGACCCCTGACCACGCTGTTTTCAGGGGCTTTGCCGATGCGATGACGCGCGACAATAATTACCTGGCCGGTTTCGGCTCGGAAACAGTGGGTTACACCGTCAACGGCGACTCCGACGACTGGATGTACGGAGAGCAGTCGTCAAAAGAAAAAATCTACTCCATGACCCCGGAGGTAGGCCCGGTGAGCACTGGTTTTTGGCCGCCGCAAGCCGACATAGACGGCCTGAACAAAGACGCCATGACCATGAATTTGACCGCTGCCCACCTGTTGTTGAACTACGGCCTGATAAAGCCTTCAGCCGAACGGTTTCTTTTTGCTTTGTCAAATGACATCAATTTCAGCTTAAAAAAATTGGGCTTGAAAGATGGGCTGCTGCGCGTTTCTTTAGAGCCGCTTACCGATAATATTTTCAGCGTTGACCCGCCGCTAACTTTTGGCTTGTTCAATTTAGAGGAAACAGAAAGCAGTCTGGGCTTTACGCTCGACCCCTCTATCGAAGAGGGGGAAACGGTATCTTATAATTTGGTCTTGGACAACGGGGCGTACCAGTGGGCTGTCCGGGTTGACCAGGTTTTTGCCCGGGATATCGAGACCGCTTTTACCGATCCGGGCGACGACCTTTCCCAATGGTCAACTACCGGTACATGGGCTGCTACCACCGGGGAGTACTATTCTGAACCCTCCAGTATTACCGACTCGCCGAGCGGTCCTTATGACAATGATGAGTTAAATATAATTTATTTAAATGAACCTGTGACGCTGAACAGTGCGCAGTCGGCCACTTTGGGCTTTTGGGCAAAATGGGATATTGAAGCGGGCTTTGATTATGTGCAGGCAATGCTTTCAATTGACGGCAATGAAGCTGTTCCCCTTTGCGGGAAATACACAAATCTGGGAGAAGCGACCCAGTTCGATGCTTTCGACGAACCGCTTTATGATGGCGTGCAAAATGAATGGGTCCGGGAGGAAATTGACCTGAGCGAATACCTGCCAAGCGATGGCAATGTCTCTTTTTCTATCTCTTTCCAGTTGTTCTCAGATGGATATGTTGTCGGCGACGGCTTTTATTTTGACGACATGGAACTCGTGACCACGGGAAAACAGGGCACCACTTCTACCACTGACCTGGAGGCAGCGGGTTTAGCGGTCAGTTCCCGGCCCAACCCTGCCAAAGATTATATTTACTTCGACATCAAAAGAGGTGGCAATGCTTCGGACGGACTTAACTTGCACGTTTTCAACGCCTTGGGCCAGTTGGTCGAAACCCGTGAAACAGGGGAGGGGGGCAGTGTGAAAATGGAAACTGCCGGATGGGAAAGCGGGCTGTACTACTATCAGTTGACCGATGGGTTTTCGGAGCTGAACAGAGGGAGGTTTGTTGTTTCAAAATAAGCCCTAAAAGTTCATCTAATATTAGAACTTTCTCTCCACAAATACTACCTTTGCGGCCATTTTGAAAGCGGGTTCAGGAAAGGCATTACGTTCCTGCTTCTTTCAAAATTATTTTTAACTAATAATTTCTCACATGTTCGCAATCGTAAACATAGCCGGTCAGCAGTTCAAAGTGACGGAAGGCCAAGAGCTTTTTGTTCACCGGTTAGAAGCCGCAGAGGGGGACAAAGTTTCTTTCGACGAAGTATTGCTCGTTGACAAGGACGGTTCCACAACAGTCGGCACGCCGGTCGTGAAGGGCGCCAGTGTAGGTGCTACTGTCATCGTCCCCATGATAAAAGGGGACAAGGTCATCGTCTTTAAGAAGAAAAGGCGCAAAGGCTACCGCGTGAAAAAAGGTCACCGTCAGCAGTTCTCAAAAATCAAAGTTGATTCGATAACTGCTTGATTTGAAACGGCTTTTGTTTTTTTTCATAAAAATTCAAAAGCTGCAATTTCAGCAACATTGAAAGGGTGCTAAGCCATTTTTTCATTGTTCTTAATTCTTAAAACTAAAAAGACATGGCACATAAAAAAGGAGAAGGCTCAACCCAGAACGGGAGAGACAGCCATAGCAAACGCCTCGGGGTCAAATTGTTTGGCGGGCAAGCTGCCCGGGCAGGCAATATCATCATCCGCCAGCGCGGCAGCAGGTACCACCTCGGCGAAAACGTTTATTACGGAAAAGACTGGACCATCCACGCAAAGGTGGACGGTACGGTAACTTATAGGAAAGGACGCCGCAACCGCACTTTTGTGAACATCCTTCCGCTTGGCGAAGTAGCCGAGACAATCGCTAAGCCAGCGCCTAAACCGAAAAAGGAAAAGGTCGTTGTGCCGATAGCAAAGACAGTCGAGGCAGCACCGGCCCCAGTGGCCGAAGCCCCGGCAGCTCCACCAGTGGAAGCAGCTCCAACTCCACCGGTAGAGGAAGCCCCTGTAATGGCAGCCCCTGCACCTGTGGCCAAAAAAGCAGTGCCAGCAGCTAAAAAAGACGACTTGAAGAAGATAGAAGGAATCGGTCCAAAGATCGCATCCTTGCTTAATGACGCTGGAATCTTTACATTTGCAGAGCTGGCAGCAACGGAAGCAAGCAAGATCAAAGAAATATTGGTTGCTGCGGGCTCCCGTTACGGCTTCCACAACCCGACAACTTGGCCCGAGCAGGCAACAATGGCAGCAGAAGGCCGCTGGGACGAATTGAAAAAATGGCAGGATGAACACGACGGCGGAAAGCCCAATGCTAAAGCCGAAGAGGAATAAGCTGCCTTCAAAGAATAGTTTTAGTTTTCATAGCTTTATATTTGAGGTCCTATCCGATGAGGATAGGACTTTTTTTGTCGCTTCTCTTCTTGAAAGCCCCTTTTCTTATTTGGTAGGGTGAAATTTTGAGTGTTCAATTAGCGCAAAGAGTTGACAACTTTTCAAAAGTTGTCAACTCTCGTCACTCAAAATATTACTCCCTCTTATTTATCTGACCAAACGGCCAGCTCATTTCCAGCAGGGTCTATAAAATGAAACCTTTGCCCGCCCGGAAAAGAAAATATATCTTTTGAAATATTCCCGCCCGCTGCTGTTATTTTGTTTTTGATGCTTTCAAGGTCTTCATTATAAAGGACAACGAGCGCACCGTTCACAATATCTTCCTCTGTTTTTGCAAAGCCCCCGGCAAGGCCGCTTTCTGAAAATGCCGCGTATGCCGGGCCATAGTCTGTAAAATCCCAGCCGAAGCATTGGTGGTAAAATGTTTTTGTCTTTTCAAGGTCTTTGGCCTTGAACTCGATGTAATTGATCTGGTTGTTTTTCATGATTGTATTGTTAGTGCTTGGTAGAGCTGTCGTGACGGGCCTTTGCCCGTCATGGGCATCTCATGTTTGATATACTGGACCATAATAGGTTTTGTGCAAAGAGGGCAGAACTCCCCTTCTGGGGCCGGGGGCTGACGAGGGTAAATGCACAAAACCTATTATGGTTCAGTGTATACTGAACTGCTTTTAAAATACCGAAAAAAAAAACAAAAGGGCGACTGTCTTGTGAACAGTCCGCCCTTTTAACAAATGGATTGGATTGCGATTATTTCAGTTTGAAATCATAGCGTATCGTACCGCACTGCTTATCCACGTTGCCTTTGTCAAAGCGGTATTTTTTTGCATTTGCGATAGCGATCCTTTTCAGTTTCGAGTTGGTGGTCGTTGAACCTGCCTGCGTGTATTCGGCGGAGATGACCGCGCCGCTTCTGTTTACACAAACATAGACCACCACGATGCCCGTGGCCTGCGAATTGTCTTTTGGAGGAGAAGGTTTACGGTGTCCTCTTCCGCTCAATCCACCTCCTACCGAACCTGCCCCCGTACTGATGCCCGACAAGCGGTCGGCATTGGGGTCTCCATTCGGGTCTCCTTGGTTGCCGGGTTTCCCGGTGTTGCCTTTGCCGCTGCCTTTTCCACCGCCGAGGCCTCCAGAAACCATGTCTTCAAGTGCTTTGCGTTTGCGGTCTTCTTCTGCTTTACGGGCAGCTTCCGCGCGCCTTTTTGCATCGGCTTCGGCTTTTCGTTTGGCTTCTGCCCTTGCTGCTGCATCTCTCCGCCTCCTTTCATCTTCCGCCCGTTTGCGGTCTGCGGCGGCTTTTTCCCTGCGTTCTTTTTCTTTTTTCTTCCGCAAAGCAACCGCTGCGGGATCCTCTGTTTTTCTGACCTCTTTTTTGGGAGTCGTATTTTTAGGCTTTGCCGGGGCGGTCTCTTTTCTGGGTTCCGATTTTGGGGGCGGAGGCGGAGTTTCCTCTCTTGGAGTAGGCTTTTCCACGGGAGGTGCCGGCTCGCCTTTTGGTGCATTTTCATCGCCCTGCCCCACGTCGGGTATGCCGAGGTTGACCAATATGCCGCCGGGTTCGGGCGGTGGGTTTTGCCAAGAGACGCCAAAGTAGGCCAACAACAATATGGCGATCGTATGGAATACCACGCTGAAAATCAATCCTTTGCGTCTGTTCTTTTCTTCGGTTGCACTTGCCATGATTAAATGTTTAAGTAAAAAATATGCCTGTCCTAAGAACGATGCTTCAATGCTCCACTATTACACACAATTTTATTTTCTTTAAAAATTCCAATCACCAACTCCCGACTATCGGACTGAAGACTGCCGACTAAAAGACTGAAGACTGCCGACTGCCTATTCCTCCGCTGCCAAGATGGCGTTGATGTCGTATTTCATGGCAATGTTCATGATGAATGCGACATGCTTGATCGGCGTGTTTTTTTCCGGCGAAATGGTAATGTCCAATTGCTTTGAACTGCTTTTTGCCCGTGCGGCCAGTTTTGCATCCAGGTCAAAAGGCGTGATCCTTTTGCCGTTTAGGTAAAACCGGCCCTTCCGGTTGACCCTGACATCGGGGGTTTTAGAGTTCGTTTTGATTTTGGAACGGGTAGTGCCCGGCAGTTTCAAGTTCAAAGAACTTGGGGCAACCACGGCAGAGTTCAGCATGAAAAATATCAGCAATAAAAAGATCATGTCCGTCAATGAGGCCATGCTGAACTCGGCACTTACTTTACTTCTTTTTTTTAAGCCCACTTTTTTTAATGGTTAATGATTATTGGATAATGATTAATAACCAACCCGCGCTTGCCGGTATCGAGGGTTTTGCAACCTTCGGAATATAGAGATTTCTTGCTGCGCAATCAACCGCCTTCTTCGGTAGGTTGGGTGGCGAGTATGGCCCGCACCCGCAACCTCCCCGCGATCTGGATTACGTCAACGACTTTTTCGTAAGGAATGTCCTTGTACGCTGCTATGGTGACGGTGAAATCTTTGGCATTGCCAGATTTTGATTTTTCGCTGCGCAATGCCGATTCGAGCGACCTCACCGATTTGGCTTCGCCGTTGATGCGGTACTTCCCGTCTTCCCCGATCTCGACGACCACGGAAACGGGCGCGACCGTTTTTGAATCTGATTCGGGCAGTTCAAAAGGGGAGATTTTTACCAGTTTGGAAGTAAGCACAAAGAAGATCAGCAGCAAAAAAATCACATCCGTCAGCGATGCCATGCTGAACTCCGAACTCCTTTTATTTCTTCTTTTTAAACCCACGGAAATAGAGTTATTGGGGTATTAGAGGTATTTATGGGTATTGGGTTTTCGTTCTTAAAGTTTGGCAACTCGATCCGAATATCCAATACCGGTTAAAATACCTCAATACCTTTTTTATGAAGTCGGCTCTTGCAACAGGTCCATAAATTCAGTGGTGTAGCGCTCCATCTGATAGACTACTTTTTCCACTTTTGAAACGAGGAGGTTATAGGCGATGAAAGCAAAAATACCCACCGTCAAACCGATGGCAGTGGTAATCAGTGCCTGATAGATACCATCGGCCAATGATTGGGGGGAGACGTTGGTCTCCTGCGCCATGTTCATAAAGGCGAGGATCATGCCCGTCACCGTTCCGAGGAAACCGATCATCGGTGCGGCGCCCGCGATGCTTGCAAGGGTGGAAAGGTTTTTTTCCAGTTTGAAAATTTCGAGGTTGCCCACGTTTTCGATGGCGGCGTCAATGTCGCGCAGGGGCTTGCCGATGCGGGTCAGCCCTTTTTCGACCATCCTTGAAACTGGGGTATCCGTGTTTTGGCAAAGCGAACGGGCAGCTTGGATATTGCCTGCGCTCACGTTTGCGCGGATGTTGTTCATAAAGTTCTGGTCAACTTGGCCGGACTTCTTGATGGTCAGGTACCGCTCGATGAAAATGTAGAGTGCGACCACCGAAAGTACCAACTCGACGGCAACGATGATGACGCCTATCGTTCCGCCCGAAAACATCAGGTCGAGGATGGACAGGGTCTCGGTGGTTCGCTCGATGTCGGTGGCTTGGAGGAATAATGTGCTGTGAAACATAAAGTCAGTTTTATTCTCGTATGCTCCCCAACCTATTGGCTGGGCCGGAATTTTTTCCGGGTTCTGAAACGCAGAAGGTTTTGGTTTAAGTGTAAAACGGCGGGAAAGTTATGCTTTTTCTTATTAATCAATGTTTTACGTAGTCAATAAATTTTTTGATGTTGAAAAATAGCGTGGAACTCCGTTGTCCGACGCCTCGGAGGGCGTCCGGCACCTTGCCGTTACCTCAAGCATTTCGGCTATTCGTTGCCAGTTTTTATAAAAAAAGAATTGTCTGAAAGGTGAAGACTGGAGCCGAGGTGTCGGGCGCCCTACGAGGCGTCGGACACCTCGGCTTAAAAATACATTTTTCCGTTTTGCATTCCCGTCCCGATTGTTACATTTGCACCCATCAGCGAAAATTCGCTAAACTTCAAGCCTTTGGTTTTGTTCAATGCCCGGTTTCCTCGCTGGTCACTGTTCGCCAATCACTAATCACTGATAATCAATCCACAAATGAGAAGAATAAGAAAAGCAGCTGTCCTCGGTTCGGGCGTCATGGGCACCGGCATTGCCTGTCATTTTGCCAATGTTGGCCTCGAAGTGTTGATGCTCGACATTGTGCCGAGAGATTTGCCGGAAGGCAAAAAAAATGATAAAACAGCCCGCAACAGCATGGCGCAAAATGCGCTCAAAACGGCCATCAAATCGAAGCCCGCACCATTGTACGACAAGGCATTTGCCAAGCGCATCAAGGTCGGCAACTTTGAAGATGACTTTGAGAAAATAGCCGATTGCGATTGGGTGATCGAAGTGGTGGTAGAGCGGCTCGACATCAAAAAGATCATTTTTGAAAAAGTGGACAAATACCGCAAAAAGGGTTCTTTGGTGACTACCAATACCTCCGGCATCCCCATCCATTTGATGCTCGACGGCAGGAGCGATGATTTCAAAAAGAACTTTTGCGGGACGCATTTTTTCAACCCGCCTCGCTACATGCGCCTGTTTGAAATAATCCCTTCCCCGGAAACGGACCAGGAAGTGCTCGACTTTTTCATGCACTACGCCGACAAGTATTTGGGCAAACAACCGGTCATGGCAAAGGACACGCCCGCCTTCATCGCCAACAGGGTGGGGGTCTATGCCATGTCCAAAATATACCAGTTGACCACTGAACTCGGCCTGACCATCAACGAGGTGGACAAGCTGACCGGCCCGGCCATCGGCCACCCAAAAACGGGCACCTTCCGCTTGGGCGACCTCGTGGGGCACGACACTTCGGCAAAGGTCATCATGGGCATCAAAGAAAACTGCCCAAACGACGAGCAGGCCGCATCGCTCGGCATCCCGAAATATTTCCAGTTCCTTTTGGACAACAATTTTTTGGGCAACAAAACGGGCCAAGGGTTTTATAAAAAAACAAATGAGCGGGACGAAAAAGGCCGCAGGGTCATCCTTTCCCTCAACCTCGAAACCCTCGAATATGAAAAACCGGAAAGGTCAAAACTGCCTTCCCTCAAAATTGCGAAGCAGATAGAAGATGTGAAGAAGCGGATAAAAGCGCTTTTTAATGCCGAGGACAAGGGTGGCGAACTGATCAGAAGGTCGCTCGCCGGCCTGTGTGCTTATGTCTCCAACCGCATCCCCGAAATTGCCGACCACCTATATAGTATAGACGATGCCCTCCGCGCTGGTTTTGCCTGGGATTTCGGGCCTTTTGAATATTGGGACATCATCGGCCTGAAAGAAGGAGTCGCCGCCGCAGAGGCGCAGGGCGAAAAAATCGCCGATTGGGTGAAAGACATGATCGCCTCCGGCGCAACTTCTTTTTATAAAACAGAAAACGGCAAGCGGCTCTATTACGACATCGCTTCCAAATCTTATAAAACCGTTCCGGGCACCGAAAATTTTATTATTTTGGACACCCTTCGGGAAAATGCACCTGTTTTCAAAAACTCAGAAGTTACGTTGCATGACATCGGCGATGGGGTGCTATGCCTCGAATTCCGGAGCAAGGCCAATTCCATCGGCGAGGGCGTGCTGCGGGGCATGGCAGAGGCCATTACCATTGCCGAAGAGGGCGACTGGAAAGGCCTGGTGATCGGCAACAATGCCAAAAATTTCTCCGTCGGCGCCAACCTGATGATGATCGGCATGATGGCCTACGAGCAGGATTTTGACCAGTTGAACATGGCCGTAAAAATGTTTCAGGATACGGTAATGCGCTGCCGTTTTTCCAGCATCCCGGTCGTCGTTGCCACACAGGGCTACGTCTTCGGCGGGGCATGTGAAACCTTGATGCACTGCGACGCAGCAGTCTGTGCAGCAGAGAGTTACATCGGATTGGTGGAGGTCGGTGTCGGCCTGATACCGGGCGGGGCAGGCACCAAAGAATTTGCGCTCCGGCTCTCCGATTCTTTTGTGCCTGGCGATGTGCAGATCCCTTCTTTGATCGAAAGGTTCAAAACGATAGCACTCGCATCGGTTGCCACATCGGCGCACGAAGCATACAATTTGGGCTATGCCCTCCATGAAAAAGACCACGTAATTGCCAACGTAAAACGCAATATTGCGGAAGCAAAAGAAAAAGTGCTCGAACTCGCCGACGGCTACGTGCAGCCCATCATGCGGGAAGACGTGACGGTGCTCGGGCAGGGCGGATTGGCCGCCCTCTACGTGGCCGCCAATGAACTAAAACTCGGCCACTATGCCAGCGAGCATGATATTAAAATTGCCAAAAAAGTGGCCTGGGTTCTATGTGGCGGCGACCTCACGGGGCAGCAAAAAGTATCGGAAAGGTATTTGGTTGACCTCGAAAGGGAGGCCTTTTTGAGCCTTTGCGGCGAGCAGAAAACCTTGGAAAGGATCCAGCATATGCTGACGACGAATAAGCCGCTGAGGAATTAGTGCGGAGATTTTCCAGATTTTAAAAATCTGGAAAATCTGGCTATCTTCGGTGAAAATAATAAGCCATGACAGTCGAATTTTCTGATAAAATAATACGCCCCACGGGTTTGACCGAACAGTCCATCCGTTTGGAACTGGCCATTTCCCTTTTTCAGCAAGACATCCTTACCCTTGCCCAATCTGCCCGGTTGGCTAAAATACCGCGGGTGAGAATGGAGGAAATTTTGGCGGAACGTAAAATCGAAAGGCATTGTGATTTGGAACAATTGAAAGAAGAATTGAGGACGATGCACATTGAATTGAGATGATAGGAAAAACAGAAATATTACCTCGTTTCATATTTTAAACCAAATATTTAAATCATGGGAAAAGTTGCAAATCCTACCAAGCTGTCCAATATGCAATTGGAATTATTGAAGATATATTCAATGAATTTATCCG
>DROJ01000475.1 GCA_011321935.1 Bacteroidota bacterium
TAATGTCCTCTACTATGCCGTATATTTTATGGTTGATATGTGTTGTCATGTCTTTTAAAAATTTAAAAACTTTACGCCGCCATCAACCTTTCCATTTCCATTAAATCCGATTTCAATTCTTTTGGGACAGCCAATGCTTCATCTGATTTTTTCAAATAAGCGACAAGCCTTTTGACAAAGGGTTCCATGTCCTTATAGTTCAGGTCAGCCAACATTAATTCCGCTAATAGTTCTTTAAATAATTTCCGCTTAATTCCATTATATTGTTTAATCATAATAGCGGAAGCGGGGTCATCGTCGTCATAGCTTTCGTGCAGTTCGATCATGGCTTGGGTTTTATTGATATGTTCGATAATCCCCTGAATTTTATATCCCTTGAATTCTTTCATTATATTAATGTGCCTTTTTTCATCGAATGCCAGCATAAAGTTATTGTTTTTTTTTTTGCGATTTAGATGGTGTTACATTTTTGGGTTTCAAGCCACCGCAAACTCCGTATCCCCCCTCATCACAGGTGCGTGGAAACCGATGACCAAATCTTTTTTCGGCACTCCCGCATCCAACAGCATTTGGCCGATGATCAAATCCGTGCCGTCGTGGTGCAGCCATACTTTTCCATCTTTTTTCACCTCGATATGGGCGATGCTGCCATATATACGGTGCTGCCCGTCCCGCCAGCCATTGTTGAATACCAGGTATTGGCCGTGGTCTTCGTCGGTGATGACCTGGGTTTCGATGTCCCCGTTTCCATGCAGCCGCTTGCCCAAATCCTCGACTATATCGCGGGCAATTTTTTTATATTTTTCTACTTTTTCCATTTGACAATGATTTTATTTTCAATATCATAAACAATGATTTTTATAT
The DNA here is from genome assembly GCA_011321935.1 of Bacteroidota bacterium. Taxonomy (GTDB): domain Bacteria; phylum Bacteroidota; class Bacteroidia; order Chitinophagales; family Saprospiraceae; genus UBA6168. The sequence goes on from DROJ01000475.1 coordinate 865, forward strand.
CGTAGTTTTTTAAGACTTTCTGAGAAATAGGCTCCATGAAAAACCCCTCATATACAGGAGATGGCACAGCCAAAAACAAAACTCTTATCGGTTCTACTTCTTCCATTGCTTCCCGGTAATAGGAAAACTGACCGATGGCTTTGTAAAAATCGTGCAGCTCAGAAAGGCTCAAAAAACTTTTGATCTCCACCGCAATGTATTCGGTGCCCCTTTGTGCTCCAATGAGTCTTTCTGCACCCAAGTCTATTTCCACCGGACGTGTCAAGTTAGAGAGCCTCAGCGGGTCGTGGGTGATTGTCCAGCCATCTTTTATCAATGCCTCTTTTACGATGTAGTGGTATTTGTCTTTTGCCATATTTCTCGAATTACTACTCCAAGTGCATTCGCATCAATTTCATTTGTTTCTCAAAAACATTCATCGAATGCCAGCATAAAGTTAATTGTTTTTTTGAGATCGAAACAGCCCCATTATAGCAACTGTTCCAGCGCAACCTATTGAGCCGTCAACCCCACTGGCAAAGGCATGCCAACCAATATCAGCCTATTTCCTAAAACCGATCCGCTCCCTGTTTTCCCAATCCTCCCCATCTGCTTTTCCCATGAGCAATTGGTTCATCACTTCATGCACGTCGCCATATTTTTCTTCCAGTTTGTCAATGCGTTGGGCAAGTTCGTCATAGGTCAATGCATATCGGCGGAGCATGACGAAAGTACGCATGATGGCAATATTGACTTCAATGGCTTTTTTGCTCCGCAAAATGCCGGAGAGCATAGCGACCCCTTGTTCTGTAAAAGCAAAGGGGAGGTATTTTTCCCCTCTGTACTTTTTTGAACTGGTCACAATTTGTGACCAGTTCGGCGTTGAACTTATAAAATCTGCCCGCAATTCCTGCCACTCCGCAAGGTTTAGCTGAAACATAAAGTCACTTGGGAAGCGCTCGATGTTCCGCTTTACAGATTGGTTGAGCACTTTTGTTTGCACCTCGTACAGTTCGGCGAGGTCAAAATCAAGCATTACTTTTTGACCCCGGATGATTAAGATTTTTTTGTGGATGATTTTTAATTCCATCGAAGCGAGTGTTTAGTTTCTCATTCTCAATATATGGTTATTGTACCCTATGTTCTTCCCAAAATATTTTCCATTTCTAAAAATGGTGGACATTGTTTTTTTCATCAAATGCAGCATAAAGTTAATTGGTTTTTCCGAAACCAAAACGGCACCACAAAATGCGGCAGCCCGCCCGCTATCCCTTTTCACAAAACGTAACTGTTTAGCAGGGACCCATGAGTTAACGCCTTTCCCCCCGCCGTCCTCGCCCAAAGAGCCTGTCCCGAACCCTCGGGGCATCACCTCAAGGGTCCCTTGTACCTACAAGCATTTCCGCAACTTTTGTCCATGCAAAAAAGCAAAAGGGCTGCCCCAAAACAAAGGCCTACAATTTTGATTTTCTTGGTAAAATTTTTGATAACAAAACGTCTTGACAAAGACTTTTTGGCTACTTTTGCCGAAATCGTTTTTTTCCCACCTTTCACATCAGCCCTGAAATTTGAACAATATAACTTTTAACAAATATGGCAGCAGCCGTTTTTGGGCAGCATGGATTTATAAAGCACTGGTAACCAGTCAATAAAACATGTCCCCAATCAACGGCAGTTACTGCTCACAAAATCCGTTATAATGAAACAAAACATTTTTTTCCTTTTCTTTTTCTCTGCCTTCCTCCTTGTGCTCGCACAAAGCTGCAAGGACGATGACAACCTCAACGACGACTTGGTCGCTCAGTTCAGCCTCGAAACCTTGCCGGACATCCCTTATCCCCCCGACAACCCCTTCATGCAAGAAAGGGTTGATTTGGGGCAGTTGATTTTTTACGATCCCATTTTGGGCGGCGAAAAAAATTCTTCTTGCGCAGCCTGCCACCACCCCGAATTTGCATTTGCCGACGGGCGCCAATTTGGTGCAGGCACTAGCGGTGTCGGTCTGGGCCCTGACCGCATGCTTTCCGTCTCCAATATCACCGGCCTCCCGATTGACGAAGAACCAAGAAACTCGCCGACCGTATTCAATACTGCCTTTAATTTGGATGCAAACGGCAACCTCACCCATTTGGGCTTCCAGTTTTTGGACGGGCGCGTGGAAGGCCTGGAAGTGCAAGCCACCAAGCCCATCGGCTCTAGGGTGGAGATGCGGGGAGACGCATACGAGGAGGAAGCGGCACTCGATACCGTCATCGCCCGCTTGCGCGCGATCCCCGAATATGTGCAGTTGTTCGAGACCGCTTTTCCTGATGAAACGCCTGGTCAGGGAATCATAAATGAAGACACTTACGGACGGGCAATCGCTGCTTTTGAGCGCGAGCTTGTAACCCGCAACTCGCCTTACGACCGCTTTGTGAACGGCGAAAAAGATGCCCTTTCCGATGCCCAGATCAATGGCTTGAAACTGTTTTTCGGAAAAGCAAAATGCAGCAGTTGCCACAATGGGCCGATGTTCAACGATTATAAATTCACCATCAATGGCGTGCCGCAAGAAGGGGGCGGAAAGGCCGTTATCCCCGGCGACGACACCGGACGGGAAGAACATACGGGCGACCCCGCCGACCGCTATGCCTTCCGCAACCTGACGCTGCGGAACATTGAACTGACCGCACCTTATATGCACGACGGTGTTTTCAAAACCCTCAAAGAAGTTGTCCAGTTTTACAACAATGGCTGCCAGCCCCGGCACCCGCAGATCAGCGACAGCATGATGGACCCGGCATTGACGACGCCACTCAACCTGACCGACGGGGAAATTGACGACCTCGTCGCTTTCATAAAAGCATTGACGGACAATGGCTCGCTGTTGCCACAAAAACTGATGTCGGTACCTGACCGCGTACCGAGCGGCTTGACACCTGTTTTTGGAAATTAATACCGGCCGTTCAAGAATTTTTGTTGACCGTTTTTTTGCAATTTATATTTTTTGAGAAATTAAAAAGCGGCACCTTGTTGACAAGGTGCCGCTTTTTTTTATTTCGTAATTTATATCGCCCAATATCTATATGAAAAATCAGGTAGTGGTAGCTTTTAACTGACGGGGTTGTTTATTAACCACAGAGGACACAGGGATACACAGGGTATTTTTTTTGTAAAAACTTGACAAACAATAAACTATGACAAACAAACCTTGTGTATCCCTGTGTCCTCTGTGGTTAATAAAAGACCCCGTCAGTTAATTTTCACCACGACCCCCAACAAGCTCTTAATGTCATTCTTCTTCCGGCAAATGATCCAGATCATTCAAATCTTTATACCTGCCGCTTGCTTTTTTGTTTTTTCTCAAATCGCTCAAAGAAAGGTATGGAACACAGATGCCATCAATATCCGCGGTCATCCGGTTTGCGAAGCATTCATCAAAGGAAACCCCATCAATGGTTGTGACGACTTCGATTTTGTAAGGCGGCATCCCCATGCCCAGCACTCTTTTTTCAAGTAGAAAAACATTGTGGAGTTCTTCTGCCTGTGGCACTCCGAAATCTTTCAAAGCAAGTATCATCTTTGCCGCATTTTCGGGGCTGGTCATCACCCAAATATCCATGTCGGCAGTGTAGCGGACGTAGCCGTGCAGGGCAACGGCATAACCGCCAACGAGCAGAAATTCTACTTTATGGCCGTTCAGTAACCGTAAAAAATCTTTGAAGTCGGGGGGTAGTGTTATCATAACCAGTAAGGCGCATCCGCAGCAGTTCAACGGCCATCAGGCGTTCCGCAGGTGTTTTTGTGAGCCAAAAACGGGTTTCTTCCAGCGGGTCTTGTTTCAAGGTGCCAATGTTGATAATGCTTCGGTCGAGTTTATGCAAGTATTTTTTATCCATTTCTCAAAGGTAAGGCGCACAAGTGGGAACTGAGCATTTTTTCTTTTCTTTTGTCACATTTCGAAGGCTTGGTTTAGTTTCCTCAAAGCATGCCCTTTTTCTTTTTCCCATGCGGCATCCCTATCTGGTAAGCCTGTCCAATCCCGAAATTCTTCGGGAGGGGGTGGCTACAACCCCACCGCTGCGCCCACCGTAAAGCTCCTCCCCTGCATCCGGTAACGTTCCAATTCTTCATATTGGGCATCGGTGATATTATCAATGGCGAGGTAAATGCGGTGCTTATCGGCAAGCTGATAGGAGACTTTGGTATTCAGCAAGAAAGCATCGTCCGGCTCGCTACCGGGATAGATGAACACCTCTTTGATGCGGCTGCGGTAACGGGCGTTGAGGTGGACGGAAAGTGCCGCAAATTTGGCGGAAGCCGAGACGTTGAGGGTGTGTTTTACTTTGTATGCGAGGTTGTCGTTGAGGCGGTTGTCGGAGATGTCGCGGGCATCGAGGTAGGTGTAGCCGATACTGGTATTGAGGTGCCCGTCCCATGTTTGGCGGTAGCTTATTTCGAAGCCCTGCATGACGGCTTTGTTCAGGTTGACCACTTGGTAGAGCAGCGGTTCGAGGGGCTGGGAGAGGCGACGGAAGGAGATGAGGTTTTTGTAACGGTTGTAAAACAAGGCCACGTCGAGGGTCGCCCGCTGTCCGATTTTCATTTTTGAGCCGAACTCAAAAGAGCAGGTCAAGCGCTCTGGTTTTAAGGTTGGGTTGGGCTGGAAACGCAGGCCGCCTCCCTGCTCGAATTTAATAAAACGCTCGGCCATGGACGGGTTGCGGAATGCCTGCGCAAACAACATCCGCAGCGAGAGGTCTTTTTTCAATTGATAGACCCAGGCGAGTTTTGGGCTGAAATTGGTCACGTCAAACTCTCCGATAATCAGGTAATGGTCGAGCCTTGCGCCGACGGTAGCCGTCAGTTTTTCGCCAAACTTTATTTCATCCTGCAAATATGCGCCGAAATTAAAAGCACGGTGCCTGCCATATAATATGGTGTCGGGCATGCCGACCACTTTGTCCAATTTCACGTCCGTTCCGGCAATGAGAAAATGCCTGTCGCCGGCATACAGGTCAAGTTGCGAAATATTGCCCACCCGCTGTGTACGGACACTCGATTCGCTGACAGACTGTTTTCCAAAATTGATATTGCTGCTGCTGTCGTTGCCGGGGTCGCCGTCGAAGGTATATTTTGAATAATTTTGGTAATAATAAAAACGGGTGGAATATTTCACGTTGGCATTGGGCAGGGCATAATAATAGAGGTCGGCATTGTACTCCCGCCTGTCCTGATAGTCGTCCTTGCGGTGCTCGGCCACGCTGTATGCCTGCCGCCTGCTGAGCCAAGTCGCGGGCGTATCGTTTTTTATCCGGTTGCCATTTAGCGATAGCTGGATATTGCGGTTGCCGTTGAGGCGGTAAGCCGTTTTGGCGTAAAAATTAAAAAGGTCGAAACCTGATTTTTCGCGGTGGCCGTCGTTGTGTTTCCAACTGCCGTCGAGGAGGTAAGAGAAGCGGCCGAGGCTGCGGCTGTGGCTGATTTGCGCAGCATAAAAATCGTTGAAACGGGCGTATTCCGAACTCTTTGGCGCTGCGCCGTAAAAGCCATAATTGACGCCGATTTTGGTCTGCGCTGCTGCCGGGGGCTTGCGGGTAATGACGTTGACCACGCCGCCCATCGCCGACGAACCATAGAGCGAGGAGTAGGCCCCTTTCACCACTTCGATCCGCTCGACGGAACTCACCGGCACCAAGTTCCACAATGCCCCGCCCGACTCCGGGCTGAGTGCCGGGCGGCCGTCCACCAGCAACAGCACCCGGTTGCCGATGCCCCCGCCCGCTACCTCCGATGCGCCGCGGATGGAAAATGCCTGCACGTTTGCCCCGCTCGAACGGGTCACCGTAACGCCCGGCACGTCGTCGAATGCCTGGTCGAAGGTGCGGATGTTTTTTGCTTCCATTTGCTGGCTGGTCACGATGCCGATACTGGCCGGGGCGAGTTTGGCAGATTGAGGCCTGCGGGTCGCCGTTACCGTCGCTTCATTGGCTTCCAAAAAAGTGGGCTGCAGCTCAAATGCAACGGTCGTGCTTTTTTGGGTAACGACGTGTACGTGTTCCAAAACCTCTTGCCGGTAGCCGACGAACGAGGCCGTGAGGGTGTAAGTGCCGGGATCAAGGCCGGAGAGCTTGAAGGCTCCATCCTCTTCCGAGGCCGTTCCTGTTTGGCTGCCTTCGATCCATACATTGACAAAGGGCAGCCGTTCCCCCGTTTCGGCGTCCAAAACGATGCCCGTGATTTTTCCTTGAACGGGGATATTGCCCTGCGCCTGCAGCATGGACGGAAGGATGCCGATGAGGAGGATGGCAATATTTATTTTTTTTGGAAAAATCATGATTGAAAAGATTGGTTGACGGCCAACGGCCAACGGTGGACGGTGGACAGTGGACGGACGCCTTGCCTGATAATTGTAAATCAGCTTTTCAAGCAAAATACCAATCTCCCGTCAACCGTCAACCGTTGGCCGTTGGCCGTTGGCCGTCAACCGTCAACCGTTTTATTGATACCACTGGTTCACAAAGTCGAAATCAGCTTTGAAGTTGAGTTCCAGTTGCTCGCCGTCCTTTATTTCGATAATGGACGGGGCAGGGTAATCGAATATCGGAACGATCATTCCGCCGCCCACATCTACCTTGATGACGATGCCGTGGCTGACCTCGTTTTCTTTGTTCCAATACACGCCGAGGGTAGCGGTTTTGCGCGTCGGGTCGTTCACAAAATCGTGGCGGAAACCGAGGCCGAGGGCGGAGTACGTTCCGGGGTCCACCTCGATTTCATAGTCGTAAACGGTCTTGCCGGGTTCATAGGTCAGCACCACGGGGTTCTGCGAATTATAAGGTGCGCCCAGCGGAAATACGCCGCCCGGAACGCCGGGGCCAAAGAAGTCGTCGGGCACTTCGCCCCAACCTGCCATGGGGTCGAGGCTGAACTCGGGGAAGATGGTCACTTCCACCTCGCCACTGTCAACCCAAGAGGCCCACACGTCGGCATTTTCGATGGTAACGGTGCCAAAAACTTTGGTCACTTTCGGTTGGTCTTCGTCTCCGCAACTGGAAAAAGAAGAAAAAGCTGCGGCCACTAATAACAGGGCGGCGATGTTGCTGAAAAATTTGCTGGTCATGATTTTTAAGATTTTGTTTACTGTTCGATTTGAGGCCGTCTCCTAAGTCAATTTTTCGAAAAAATTAA
>DROJ01000476.1 GCA_011321935.1 Bacteroidota bacterium
GCTTTTATGATTTTGGGTTTATACGTGCTGTTGTTTTTTCGCACAACCCGCCTGGTCACCATTTCCGAAAAATCGTTTGGTGCAATGGTGGCCGTGGGGCTGAGTTTAAACATCGTCATTCAGGCGCTCGCCAATATGGCCATTGCCACCAACCTGACCCCCGTGAGCGGACTAACCCTCCCCATGGTCAGTTGGGGCGGCACCTCGGTATTGTTCACCTGCTTGTTTTTTGGAATTATTCTCAGCGTGAGCAGCAATATCGAACTGGCCCATGCCAGGGGAGCTTCTGCAGTAGCACCAACCGGAAGGGAAGAACAACAAGGCCGCAGCAACCAAGGCAGCGACAAAAGAAAGACCGGTCAGGATGGCGCCGATAGAAAACGGGACAGCAGGGGCGGCAGATCGCACGGCAGCAAAAATAAAAACCGGCAAAACCCGGAAAAACCGGGGAAGTAGTGAAGCAATGAAAATAATTATTTCAGGTGGCGGCACAGGAGGCCATGTTTATCCGGCCATTGCCATTGCCGATGCCATAAAAGAAATACGCCCCGGTGCGCAAATATTGTTCGTCGGTGCAAAAGGAAAGCTGGAGATGGAAAAAGTTCCGCAGGCCGGCTACCCCATAGAGGGATTATGGATCAGCGGCTTTCAGCGCAAATTGACATTCCGGAACCTCTTATTTCCCATTAAACTGATCAGCAGTTTGATAAAAGCCAATAATATTGTCCGCCAATTCCGGCCCGATGTGGTCGTGGGGGTGGGGGGCTACGCGAGCGGGCCGCTTCTGAAAATGGCTGCTCGCAAAAAAATCCCCACCGTTTTGCAGGAACAAAATTCCCGGCCCGGAGTGACCAATAAATTGCTCGCCGGGAGCGCCAACAAAATATGCGTGGCATATAGCGGTATGGAGCGCTTTTTTAAAAAAGAAAAAATTGTTTTGACGGGCAACCCCGTGCGGGCCGGTATTTTTAAAAATTTGGAAAATAAAAAAGAAAAGGCCCTCGCTCATTTTGGTTTTGATAAAAATAAAAAAACAATTTTTGTTTTTGGCGGCAGCCTCGGCGCACGCACCATCAATGAGGCCATGGCAGCGGGTTTTGATTTGTTGAAAAAAAAACAAAATATACAAGTGCTGTGGCAGGTGGGGAGGTTGTACGAAAAGGAATATAAAAATTGTCCGACGGCCAATTTGAAAAATGTAAAAACCCGCATTTTTATTGACCGCATGGACCTGGCATACGCCCTGGCCGACATTGTAATAGGGCGGGCGGGCGCACTGACCATTTCCGAATTGTGCCTCGCCGGCAAACCGGCTATCCTCATTCCCTCGCCAAACGTGGCAGAGGATCATCAGACAAAAAATGCCATGGCATTGGTGGAAAAAAACGCCGCCCTGATGATAAAGGATGCGACAGCAAAAGAAAATATGGTGCCCGCCGCCATTCACTTGCTGGACGATGAAATTAAAAAAAAGGAAATGGCCGAAAATATAAAAAAACTGGCCAAACCCCAAGCGGCAAAAAATATTGCTCAAACCATTTTGGGA
>DROJ01000477.1 GCA_011321935.1 Bacteroidota bacterium
AAAAAAGTGTAATTTAATATTCTGTGATATAAGTTTTTTAGAAAAAAAGGTGACAAAGTATTTGGGTTCTGGCAACTTCGGGTCTAACGAAACTGTTTTAAGAATTGGTTCGATAGAAGATAGTTCTATCAGAGGTGAATATTACATAGAGGGAAACAATATAGATAATGGAGATTGGGTAGAATGGAACATTATATCAAAAAAAAGCAAATTAGAATTTTCTGACAGTGCCGAATTTTCTGAATCCCCATGGATATTCCCTCGCTCCACTGATACGGATCTTCACAATTTTTAAAAACAGGCCCCGCTGGCTCAGAGTTCCACGGTGACGCTGTGCCTGTGACTTCCCGAAGTAAAATCGGGACAAGATAAGCCTATCTATCAAGCCTTCAGCAGGAAGCCCGGCAGTCCACGTCTACCGGGCTTTTTGTTTTCTATTTTTGCGTGAAAGGTTTGAAATTTTGCTAAAAGCAAAAGGTTAAGGCACTGGTCGAAAACGCAGCGCCTGCGTGGAGGTTTTTCATAAATTTGTGGACAAAGGGCTATATTTAGTGGGATGCTTTTGTATCTTGGAGGAGAAAGACCTGCCCCACCAAAAATCACCCCTGCAAATTTCTCCAAAAAAGAAATCCTGCGTACCTTACCGCCCATACCTGATCTTTCTCACCACACCTTGCTTTTTAAAAACGTATATTCATTCACCTTAAAAACATGAAAATTTTATGGAACTCAACAGAACCTTCCGCTTTCTCCTGTGCTGCATGTGTACGGCCATCCTCCTTTTTCCCAGTTGCAACAACGACGACGACCCGGGAGCTAATGCCAGCGAATTTTTCATCGAAGGCAAGGCCGACGGGCAGCTCGTGCATTGCGACTTTGTCCCTGCTGGACTGGAAGGGAGCATCTTTACCAGTTTTGGTGTCCGTATCATGAGCCTGACCAGTACAGTAGAGGGCGGCAATGAACGCTGGAACTTGATGGTCCAGTCCACCGAGCATCCCGACGACTGGGTACTGCCAAAAAAATTCGAGGGCAGCATCATTGACCCCTTTTCCGACAATGTCAACGGCGGCTTCACCAATGCGGACGGCATGGGCTACGGCGCCCTCGACCCCATCCTCTGCGGCATGGACTGGGACTGGGAACTAACGGTCACTTCTTGGGAAAACAATGTCATCGAAGGCCGTTTTGAGGGCAACTTTTACTCTGGGGACTGCGACCCCACGACAGCAGAGGAGTTGGAAAGCATAAGTGTGACGGAAGGGAGGTTCAAGATGGAAGTGCAATAAAAGACTATTTTTAAAATTAAAATGACCGTGCAGTATGCTTTGAGATCGGAGGCATCCCGAAAAGTTTCGGGCTTCATGCTTTTTCTGCCCATTGGCACCGACGTAAACGTAGGGCGACAGGACAGCGTAAACGCTGTGCTACCGATGCTAAGCCTACTGAACACACAAACAAAAGACATGTACAAAACAACCTTTCTAATCATCGCCTGCCTGTTCGGCATCAGCCTGTACGGGCAAAAACTGACATGGATGCCCGAACAACCGGCATTCAAAAAAAGCACCGAATTCTATATCGTCAAATGGGACGGGGATGAACTGCTGGTCAACGCCTCCAAATCCCTCCATGTACTCGACAAGCAGGACTTGAAAGCCAAGCAGTCGATAGTCCGCAAGGATCTTACTACCCAAAAAGGGGAGCGCTTCATGGGCGTACTAAAAACAGAAAACGGCTGGGCGGCCTTGACCTCGACCTGCCGGATGATGCAGAAAAAGAACAGCGACTGCAAGATAAGATATGCCATGCTGGGAAAAGACGGCTTCGGCGCAGCAAAGGACTGGCTGGTGTTCCAGAGGAAAAAAGCGACTTCCGTGACCCTTACGGGGAGCAACATCGAGGTATCGGCCAACGGGAAATACCTGATGACCTGGTCTTATGGCAAGTTCACGGTTTACGATGCCTCGTTCGAGGAAGTTTATGCCAAAGAAGCCCCGGACATATTCACCATTGATGGCCAGCATGTGTTTATGCGGGTTTCCAAAAGGGCCATTGACGACGATGGCAACATCTATATGGCGGGGATAATGATGAACGAAAAAATGAAGCGGTCAGACCCGAAAAAATACCATCCGTTTTTTCTCAGGTATGACCGGGCGGGCGACCAGTTTTCCCAGCATATCATAGACATTGAAACAGGGGTGGTACTTTATCCAGCAGGGAAAACCAATTACGCTTTGGTGAAAAGCGGTGCATCCTTGGAAGGGAGGGACGATGCGATAGTTGCCTTCGATGCGGCGAACGGCCGTTGTGCCGTTGCCGGCCTTTACGGGGACAAAAAAGGGGGCGGTGTCTTCTCGGTTCAATATGATTTTAAAAACGACGAGGTGGTGTCCTTACAAAAACACCCTTTCCCGTCAGATCTCTCCCAGCGGATATCAAAGGACAGTTACAAGGGCAAGGATATCAAAGGCTCGGTGCTGTTGCAGGATGTCCTGCCCAAAGCGAACGGGGATGTGATGGTGCTGCTGGAACTGGACAATTCCAGTGTCCCGGCTCAATTAGGTGCAACCCCGCGCGGCAGCAAAATACAGTGCCTTGACATCATTTACCTGAACATCGGCCCGGACAACGGCCTCAAGTATTATGGCAATATCCCGAAGCGGCAGGAAGAAGGAGAGATGGAAGAACTTTCATTTGTCCCAGTATGCGTGGGCAACGATGTCCATGTCATTTACAACAGCCTGACAAAAAAATCGGGCCACTATTTGGTGGATGCCACCATAAATGAAACGGGCCTGGTCGAGCAAAAAAACCTGATGGGCATGAAAAAGGGTGCGACCACCATCTTTCCCAACAAGTTGAGCTGGTCTATCGCTTTTGCTTTTGAGGGGGTGGTTGACAGGATACATGGATACCGGAAACCGGTACAGGTTTCGGAAAATGCCGTGCTGGTCAGGGCAATGAAGGACAGGAAGAATACTTTGTTGAAGATTAGCTATTGATGCGAATGAAGAGTTAAAAAAACGTGTTCATTTTCCCGCTGGGTAGGTCTTCACGACATTAGCAAAAGCCCATGCTGGCGCTGTGTCTGTGACCAGTGCCTATCCTCAAGTCTTCTGCAAAAAGCCCGACAGTCCCACGTCTGTCGGGCTTTTTGTTTTTATCCCTCCCCCCGTTTCCATAACTCCCCCGCTGTCGCAAGTGTTAAACGAGCTTTAGCGAGTGTCACTTGCAACCATCTTGCTTGGCTGGTCGCAAGTGACACTCGCTAAAGCTCGTTTAACACTTGCGACAACAGGTGTGGATTCAGGCGGCGGGGAGGAAGGCGAAGGCGCTGCGGTTGGTGGTGGGGAAGAGGTGAGGGCACGTCTATTAACATCAGAGATTTATGAGTTGGGTCTATCCCATTTTGTCCAACTCATAAATCTTTGATTATCTAAAACGCTCATTTCACAATGGAAAATGAACCAATATATATTTCCCCGTCTATTTCTGCTTTGATCAAATAGATGCCCTGCAAATATGCTGAGAGGTTTATTTTGTTCCAAATGGTAATTCCTTTCCTTTCCAATAGAATTTTTCCTGAAGCGTCGTAGAGCAATAATTTGGACTGATTGCTCGGTTTTTTAGGGGTGATAAAATGAATTACTTCCGTGGCAGGATTTGGGTAAACATTTAAGGTGTTCCATTTTTGGCCAGTTTCTAAAATACCATTTACGTGGTCAATGTCACTGGATACAGTGTTGGTGACGATTGGTTCGTTAAAATCAAAGTAGATATGTGCAGTATTATTAATCCTATCACCTACTTCAAGGTTTTTTCTAACATCAACTGAGTATTTTATAAAGCCATGACTGGCAAGCTCATTAGCAGTAGAATCAGGTAGGTTGATGTTATTAAAGAAAAATTCGAGAATACCATTGCCTCGTACTGAATAAGTATAAGGATGGCTGGCCGATAGTACTTGTAAAGTACTGATGTCAAGGTTGGTACTCAATGTATCAAGAATGCGGATGTTAAATGCTTGGTAAGTTCCTGTGTTTTGGAAGCGAATAGTATAAGTAAGGGTTTGACCTTCTTGTGCCTGTTCGGGGGTGATAGGGTCATTAGGTACTACTTGCTTATCGTTGGGGTCATATGAACCTACAACTATTTGGTCTGTTTGGTCAAAGTTGTTCAATGGATTTGCATCTTCATCGAAAGGAAGAACTGTTGCCGAGGACGAGAGTATTTCACCAAAAGAACTACTTCCAGGTGGCAGGTAAAAGGTAGTATAAAGGTTTCGGCATTCAAATATTTTGAGGGAATCAAATTCCCAAATTATAAATCCGTTGTCAAATGATGAAGGCGGAATTGAGGCACTTACAAATTCATAACTCTGGTCGGCTTTTAATTTGAGACTTCCGCTTTGAATAGTTGTTCCAATATTTTTCCATGTAACTGCCATTTGAACCTCAAAACCAGGAATGGCAGGTTGGTTATTTGTCAGAGTCACTTTTAAATCTTTGATATCAGGGATTAAGTGTATTCCAAAATCTTTTACCGAATCCGTTGGGGAAAAAATATGATAGGATGGGTTGACAACAGAATACAAATTGTGGGGGATGACTTTTATGGTATCTGGTTCCGCTTCCGTATAGTATAGGGAATAGTTGCCTGATGAATCAGAGGTTGCAAAACTGTTGTTTAAAGATGATTGGAGCAATATGTTTTGTATTCCTTCCTCATCCGTATCTCGCACCCCATTTTCGTTATGATCGAAATATACGGTCCCTTTTAATTTATTAAATTTGAAATCGTCAAGACGCCGCCTCCATATACCGGCACCATTTGTACTTAAATATAGATAGCCGTCATTTCCAACAATTAAGTCATTCGGTTCGGGATGCCAAAGCCCTTGATTGATCGGAATCCAAGTTGCCCCAAAATCATAGGACATAAATAAACCTAATTCATCTACTCCGATGATCAGGACGTTTCCGATAGAAGTCATAACACGAATATCACGAACCCAAGTATTGGGATACTGGCTTCCAGCATAAGGACCCTCTATTTCAGTCCAAGTATAACCTCCATCAGAAGAACGAAAAAGGCCTTCATAGCTTAAGGTTGCGAATAGTTCTGTTCCAACAGGATGTATGTTCGTAACCGATACATTACCTATTTCTGCTTGAAAATCTTTCCTCGTTTCCCAAGTCTCTCCCATATCGGTTGAGGAATAAACAAAACCAGGATAGCCTCCAGTAAAGAGTGTGCCATTCATATGGGATATAAAACCATTGCTCAAAGGGAAATTGGGTAGTTTCTCCCAAGTGTCACCTTCGTCGGGTGAACGATGTAGGTCATTATAGCCCCCTGCAAAAAGGTATTCTTCAGTACTTTCAAAATCCTCCGCACCAATGAATTGATTGTCAGTCAACAAATCCCAGTGATCATTTGCGGGGTTGTAGGTAAAGATATCCCAAGTGTCTCCGGCATAGATTTTTCCTTTATGAGCCTCAATAACGCCTATGCTAGTTGGCCATTCAAGTCCATTGCTTTTGTCATGCCAAGATTGGCCGCCATCACCGGAGGCTGTTATATGAGCAAATCCACCACGCGCAAAAATATAATTCCCAAGAGCCGTCATGTCACTGACAGATGAAGCGATCAAACCAGAAATAGATGGTGTTTCCCAAGTGTTTCCATTGTCATTACTTTTCCAGACACCACCACCTGCGATATTGCTAGAGGCGTATATCCAGTTATTATTTTTCACGAAATGGCCTTTGACTCCGTCAACCGGTAAGGCTTCCCATGTTTCTCCAACATCAACAGATCGAAATATACGGAAATCCGATACTGCATAGAAAGATCCATCCCTTATCATTACGTCTTTAGTTTGGTATGTTGATGGATTTGCTAAAAGAGAAATAGTCTGCCAATTGCTGCCACCGTCGGTAGATAATAGTACTTCGTGGTTAAAATCCGCTGCAAGGATCGTATCTCCGGATACATCCAGTTCTAGTATTTCGTAATCGGCATTTTGCAATAAGCCCGTCCATGTTAAACCATCGTTTGTTGATTTGAATATACCAAAACTATTGCCTGCATAAAATGCCCCATTGTCAAAATGGAAATCTCGACATTGATGTGAATTTCCGATTGGAAATCCACTGGTAACATCTGTCCAAGTTAATCCCGAATCACTAGAACGATATACCCATGAAGTAGTGAAACCATTGATAGAACCGAAACTACTTACTAAGATAGTGTTCTCATGGATGATTATAGAAAACACTACGGAAAAATCAAAATCACTGATCTTCACCCAGGTTTCGCCTAAATCATCACTTCGATAAAGGTGGTCTTCAAAGCCGTTCTTACGAGCAGCGACGTAAATTTTGTTTTCATAAGTTCTGATTTTCCTTACTTCATAGCTTAATAGGCTATTTGATTTCAAATACCATGTAGCGCCATTATCATCAGAGATATACACCCCTGATTTTGAACAATAAAATATCCTTCCATTCAGCTCGGCTAAATCGAAGACAAGGCCGCCTTCTGGGCCATTTGTTTGAGTCCATTGAGCGTGTAGCTTTAGAGGCTGGATAAGGCTGAGAATGAAAAGGAGAAAGCAGAAGTATGGTTTGAAAGTCATTATAGCTGATTTTTTTGTTAAAGTTAGGTTTTTCCAGCGTTTTCTGGAATTTCATCTTTATATATAAGTACTCTTCAAATTATGTACTAAAAAGTATTTATGTGGCATAAAGAGACTGATTTATTCAACCAAATATAGCTGTTTCCCAAATGTTTTATCACATCAATGGCATTTATCCAAGAAGAAAGCCCTTTAAGAAATACAGCAATCATTTTATCCTTGGAAAGTTTGGCGATATGGGATGACAAGGAAAGGGGGAGGAGGGATGTTATTCAGAAAAGTTTTTAAAAAAGAATAACCTACTGTTAGTTGTGCAGTTTAGGGGAACATCGACCGATTGTTTGAAAGAAGAACGGCGTAAAATTTTTGGTTATCCACTGTTGCCTGAGAATTTGGCAAGGCCAGCGGATAAAAGGTTGGTAAAACCACCCGGCAATTTGCGAACTGATTGAAAACTGTTTAACTTTAATTTCAAAACTCGTCAAATTGGTATTTGTAACTTGCATGGTAGAAGAAGATGTTCAGAAAAAATTGGATATAAAATATGTCGAGAAAGAACTATCTAACTTGGATGACGACATTGCCATCATCTATGTCTGCGTCAATGATAACTGGCGCAAGGACGATACTTGGGAAAAAGACGATAAAAAATACTACCGCATCCTCCTCCCTTACGATAAAGTGTTGAAAATGAAACCTTTGAAGGTGCGCCAACTGATGATGAAACTCGCCGAAAAGCGGCTCGGCCTTTCTTCCGAAAAGGCGGTGGCGGCATAGATTTCCAGCAAAATTTTTATCAATCCATCTTTATAAGTGTATCTCCCCGCTGATGCCAAGCACAGACTTGCTCCGCTATAGATCATCAAAGATTGGTCACCAAAAATGTGGGCCGCCTGACATTTCAAAAGTTCTTCCCGGCAAAAAGGTAAACCTTTATAAAATGAAACTGCCATAAGGCGGCAAGGGCGTTGGTTTGTCATTATTTCATTAAAAAAATTACGATCATGACAAAACCTATACTCGCCTGCTTTTTTGCAGTTTGTTTTTTTTCAAGCCTTGGCGCCCAAAGTTTCGATATTTATATCAGTGACGCAGGCAACTTTAACAACCCGCCGTGGCAGATATTGAAGTTTGACCAGAACGGGGAAAACGGAGAGGTGTTCATCTCCGATCACGTTTCCTGGCCGCAGGACATTTTTTTTATAGAAAACGAAAACACGGTGTTGGTTACCAACCTGAGCAGTGTGACCGATGGCCGCATTTCCAAGTACAACGCTACCACGGGTGAATTTATCGAAGAGTTTGCAACTGGGATCGGAGGGCCGACCCGCATGAAATTGGGAGCCGACGGCCTGCTCTACGTACTGCAATGGAAGGGCAATGGGAAGGTGCTGCGCTACAATCTCGATGGCTCGTTGGAGGACGAATTTACGGAAACCGGAGTGAACGAAAGCATCGGCATTGATTGGGACGCTGACGGAAACCTTTACGTGTCTTCCTATGGCGGTGGCTTCGTCAGAAAGTTTAGCCCAACGGGAGAAGACCTCGGCAACTTTATCAGCAGCAACCTTGCTGGCCCGACCAATATCTGGTTTGGGGAAAATGGCGACCTTTATGTGGTGGATTACAACGGCAGTTCGGTCAAACGTTTCGATGGCAACGGGAATTTTATCGAGGTCCTTATCAGTGGCTTGCCACAAGGGGAAGGCGTAGGCATTTTACCTAACGGCAACATTGTAATCGGCAGTGGAGGCACTTCTTCCGTCCGCGTATATGATTCTGCAGGTGCCTTTATCAAAGACCTCGTGCCTTCTGGTACACTCGGCCTGATTACCCCAAATGCGGTGGTGTTCCGGGAAAGCAGCACCTTGTCGGCAAGCGAGGTTTATAAAGAAATTACTTTCGTGAGGCCCACGGTCGGGGAACGTTTTCAGATTGAAAAAACGGGTGGATTGAAGGAAGCGACGTCGTTCGAGGTGTTCAATTCGGCGGGGGAGTTTATCGAGAAAATCAATTTTGCGGACAGCACTGTTTGGAATGCGTCTGCCCTCGCCGACGGGGTTTATTTTGTTGTTGTAAAATTGCCGGACGGGGCTGTTGCAAGGCAAAAAGTGGTGGTGCAGAAAAAAAATTAAATGGTTGGAACGGTTGAATGGTTTTGTACTGATAATACGGGAAAAAAACCATTCAACCATTCCAAGCATTCCAAGCATTCAGCTATGAAAAACAGACAGTTACTGATACTGCTCATTACCGTTTGCAATGCCGGGCTTGTTTTCGGGCAACTGACGGCAGGTGCTTTGAAAGCTGCCGTGCAGCAATCTCAATGCGAAAAAATAGCGTTGGAACTCGAACAGGCACCCCTGCTCAGTGAGGCCATGAAATATGACGGGGCTATTTGTTTTTATAAAAATGGCGATGTGGAACGGGCCATGGTACTGTTCCAAGAAGTCCGGCAGTTGGAGGCCGCGAAGCAAGTGCTTGCCACCTATTGGGAGGCAAAATGCCATGCCGCTTTACAGCAAGACAGCATGGCCTTGGCCTGCCTGCAAAGCATTCCAAAAGGGCGGCTGAATTTCAAAATGCTCGCTGCCGAAGAGTTCGGTAGTTTGGCGAAAAATAATGAAACGTTTACCCGGCTCAAGCAATCAGTCTCGCCCGGATTTAATATCTGGACGGGGCTGCTTGCGGTAATAGCAGTATTGGGGCTGTTGATCGGATCTGCCGTTTTTTTCGGGAAGTCTAGATTTACCGAAGGTGAAAAATGGCTAGCGGTAGTGGTGTTTTCATTTGCGGTCATCCTGATTGCATATATTTTTATTTGGACGGGATATGTGTCTTCGTTCCCTTACCTGTCGAACGTTTGGCAGTTCCTGACCTTGCTCATCGGCCCCTCGCTTTATTTTTATTTAAAAGATATTTTCAAAGAAAACTATACGTCCAAAGAAGTGGGGCTGCACTACCTTTTGCCTGTGGCGTCCGGGCTGTTTTCACTGCCTGCCATCCTGTCGGCTTTTGGCCTGCATGTCGGCATTCCTTCCGACTTTTTCACCATCGTCACCTCGCCTGTTTTGCTTACCGGGCAGCTTTTGTTTTATGCCGTGCTGATTTATTCCACCACCAAAAACGAATGGCAGGTGGACTCCAATATCAAGGTTTGGACAAAGGTGGTGGCTTGGGGGATGATCGCATATGCCGGGGCTTTTTTATCGTATTTTGTGCTGGTGCGCTGCTCGTTTTTCAAGCCCGAATGGGACTACGCCATCAGCTTGGTGATGTCGCTCGGCATTTTGGCCGTCGCTTATATGGGGCTGGTGCAGAAACGGGTTTTCAGCAGCGAGCCCATCGGCCATTTTTTGCCCGTAAAAAAATACCAGACCTCCAGCCTCACCGACAGCGCAAGCGAATCCATCAAACGCGGCATGAAACGGCTGCTGGTAGAGGAGCAGGTGTTCAAAGAAAACGAGCTGCGCCTGGCCGACCTCGCCGCTTACCTCAACATCAGCCGCCACCAACTGTCGCAGGTCATCAATGAGCAGTACGGGGTCAATTTTTTTGAATTGATAAACAGATACCGGGTGGAGTATGTGAAGCGCATGTTGGCCGACCCATCCAACAGCAATCTTACCATCATCCAGATCGCTTACGAGGCGGGCTTCAACAACAAGGCTTCTTTTAACCGGTATTTTAAAAAAGAAATCGGTATGACGCCTTCGGCTTTTCGGATCAGGGAGAAGGGGGAGAGGGTTTGAGAGGATTGAGAGTTTGAGAATTTGAGAGAATGAGAGTTTGAGAACAGCCCTTCTGTTAGTTGCCTTTTAATTTCGTTTTTTGGGGGGAGAGAATGAGTTTGGATATTTAAAATATGACTCCCACTATTTTTTAGAAAGGACTACGAGCGGCGGCGTTCCCGAGAAATCGGGACAAGTCTTGAACGCCGCATTCCAATCAAATTCAAATTTTGGAAAAAGTGCGGCGTTCAAGACTTGTCCCGATTTCTCGGGAACGCCGCCGCTCTGGAATAAAGGTTAAATGTGATAGATGGAACTGGGCAAAACCGCGGTCGAAATTTGATAAGAAAACCATTCATTGTTTATTTAAATAGCTCCATAATTTTTTAGCAAAATTTTAAGAACCACCTTTTAAACGCCGCTTTCCCGCCTCCGTCAAATGGCCGTTTTTAAAACATTTTATCATCAACAAAACAGCTATCAAATGAAAAATTTAGCAATCGCATTATCCTTTGTTTTCGCATTTTCGGCCAACATTTCCGTTCAGGCAGCCCCTTCCATTCAGTCACCGATTTTAATCGAAAAAAACAATGTTCCGCCCCGTTGGGAAAAACTCGGAACGCGCAAAGTCAACTACCGCCTCGACCGCGATGAAATATGGGTGACGGCACGGGACGGCTTTTTTACGAAATTGAAAATCCATGTAAAAAAAGGCGGCATCAACCTCCACAAAGTGGTCGTCCATTATGGCAACGGCTCCAACCAAGTGGTAAAAGCCCACCAATCAATCCCTGCGGGTGGACAGTCGCAAACCCTTGATTTGAAGGGCAATAGGCGCATCATCACGAAGGTTGTCTTTTATTATGATACCAAGAATTTTTCTGGTCGGCGGGCAACGGTGGAGTTGTGGGGGAGGCACTGATTGGTGTCTGACGTCGGACGCCCTCCGAGGCGTCCGACACCTTGCTTTTATTTATCCAAGGTAAATGAGCCCGTCTCCGTGCCCTTCCAAGAGAGGGGGGATTAATCCCCCCTCTTTCGGAAGGGCACGGAGCTTTTTTTAACCACAGAAGATAGCTTTCCAAATATTAAACGTTTTACACTTCTCATCTTCCAATTTCTTTTTTGTCAACTTAAAATCCCCTCTCATTCCCCCCACTTTCCTTCCTTTGCCAAATTTCCAAACGAAACTACCCTTCGCATGAACGACGACCTGACCGAACTGGAACATCTTTCCAAACTATTGGCCATCGAAAAACAAAAAGACTTCGAGCAGTTCCGCGCATTTGTGCAGAGCCTGCCCCTGTCCGAACGGGTGTCCGAGGGCTATGCCTGGTATCCGGTGCAGGTGGCCAAATCGGGCTACACCTATGGCGAGCGCGCCTATGTGACCCTCGAACGGACAAAAAAAACGGAGCTGCAGCACCAGTTCCGGGCAGGGCAGCCGGTGCGGTTTTTTACCAATTCCGATGAGGTGACGAAGCCAGAAAAGTCGGGGGTCATCCACTCGCTCACGAGGAAACGGATGAAGGTCATTTTGAGCAGCAAAGACCTGCCGGACTGGCTCACTGCGGGTTCGCTCGGCGTTGACCTGGAATTTGACGAACGCACTTACCGGGAAATGGAAAAGGCGCTAAAAAAAACAAAAGAGGCAAAGGGCAACCGCTTGGCCGAACTCCGCCGCATCATTTTGGGCGAACAGCCCGCCCAATTTGCGAAGTTGCCGGAAGTGCAGTTGGCGCAACTAAATGAACCGCAAAACGCAGCAGTCAATCAGATACTCGCAGCGGAGGACGTGGCCGTGGTGCATGGCCCGCCCGGCACCGGCAAAACGACTACTTTGGTGCAGGCTGTCAAGCAGTTGTGCCTCGTTGAAAACACGGTGCTTGTCTGCGCCCCGAGCAATACCGCGACCGACCTTTTGACCGAGCGGCTTGCCGACGAAGGGCTGCGGGTGCTGCGCATCGGCAATATTTCGCGGGTGGACGAAAAGATCGTTCAGCATACTTTGGAGGCGCAGATAGCCGCCCATCCCGACAGCAAAACCATCAAAAAAGTACGGCAGGAAGCGGTCGAAACGCGGCGGAAAGCCATGAAATTCAAGCGGCGTTTTGGAGGGGAAGAGCGGCGGGGGAGGGGAGAGATGTTCCGGGAGGCGGGGCAGCTTTCGGGATGGGCGAGGCGGCTCGAAGAGCAGCTTTTGGAGCGCTTGCTCGACGGCGCACAGGTCATCACCTGCACCCTCGTCGGGTCGGCCAACAAGGTGCTTGGCAACCGCCGTTTCCGCACCGTGGTCATTGACGAGGCGGCGCAGGCGCTCGAACCTGCCACTTGGATCCCCATTGCCCGCTGTTCCAAAGTGGTGTTGGCAGGCGACCCTTTTCAGTTGCCGCCGACGGTGAAATCGAACGAGGCGAGGCGGGGCGGCTTCGGTATCACGATGATCGAAAAATGCCTGAAACGTCTCGAA
>DROJ01000478.1 GCA_011321935.1 Bacteroidota bacterium
CGAAAGCGGGGGAATTTATTCCCCCAAAATCTTCCAAAAGCGGGGGAATTTATTCCCCCGAAATCCCCCCCCCCGCAAGGTCGTTTCGTTGAAAGTTTTCCCCGATGTTTAATGTGAAGCCGAAAGGTAAAAAAAAATTAAAAAAACCTGCCCTGTCCAAAAATTTTTGCGCCAGGCGCTGCAAATCTCCAAAACTTATCGGGGGGGCATCTTACTTTTGCCATTCCGGCCTTTCAACAAAAAAGCAGGGACTCTATGAACATCAACAACTTTGAGAAAAGCTTCTCCTCCGCCGTGCTGCGCCGCGGCAAAGACCTCTACCGCCGCAACAAAGTCGAAGACCTCGAAAGAGACATTGATGACCCGAACGACTGGTATGCCTCGGTAGAAGGCTCCAGCGACATATATGATTTGTACGTGTCCATCCAACCCAACGGGCAGGTTACCGATTTCGATTGCGACTGCCCATACGATTGGGGCGGCCCCTGCAAACACCTGGCAGCCATGCTGTTCAAAATCAGGGAGCGCACCGGCGGCTCCTGCAAACAAAACAGCACCAAGAATAAAAAGGCCGCCCGTCCGGTCAGCGAACTCCTCGCCGTTTACGAAAAACTGGAGACCACCGACCAAAGGATAATGAAAATTGCCGCCGTGCTTTGGGAGCAGGTGTCGCAGACCAAAATAATGGAGATTTTCAACGCCGCCAAGTTCAAGGGCAGGAGCAAAAACATTTATGGCACAGAGCTGAAACCGAGGCTGGCAAAACTGCTGGACGAGGGCCTGCTCATCCTCCGGTACGGCAACCAGTACCACTGCAACAAGCCCCTGGCCGAAGCCCTCTGCCAGCAATATTTCAGCTCCGACCCCGACTTCGGGGACGCCGCAAAAGCCATACGGCAGAAGCTGCCCATCCATACCTATTGGTACACTCACCGCGAACCCGACCGCGATTTCAGGGAAATGAGGATAGGCCTGTACACGGGCGACCGGGCACTTTTTGAAAAGTATTTCATCGCTGTGGCCGGTAGCTATTCTGGTTATTCGATAGAAGAACTGCTCACCTACTGGCTGGGAGAGACCTTCGACGCAGAAAAACTGGAAACTTTCGCTCCCCGCATCCGCAACTTTCTCATTGCCCAAAAAATATCGAGCGGCATCTTCCAGCTTGAGCGGCTCAACGATTACGCCGATTACGCCACCGAACGGCTCGCCATAATGCCCGAAAAAGACCGCTCGCCAATGGCCAACTCTCTGGCACTGCTCAGCCTGCTGCGCGGCGACCGGGAAAAACCGGAGCAGTTATCGCCGCACCTCAACCCCATATCGCAGGGCATCTATGCGGCCTCGCTGCTGCTGTTAGCAGGCCAAACGGACAAGGCCCTCGATACCTTTATGCTGGTACAAAAGCAGCTCCGTAAAAATACCGGCAACAACCGCGAAGTGCTGCACAACATGGCCGGCGTCTTTCATATCCTTACCTATCTGAAAACGAGGGACCCCAAATATTACAAAAAAATACGCACCCACATCAAGCAGGCAAACAAGATGAACCCCACCTATTCTGTCCTCTTCCGCTGGCTGGACGGCGTGGTGCATTTTCTCGAAAACAACCGCAAACTGGCCGAGCGGGAACTGGAAAACTACTTCGCCCCTCCCATGTTCGGGCTATTCTACCACCTTTGTTGTTATTGGGTAAGCGAATCGCTCGTCAGCATCAGGTCGCTTACCAACGCCTGCAAAAATGCCCACAAAAAAGGCTACCACTGGCTGGCCGGCGAAATGAACGCCCTGCTGCGCAAAATGGGAAAGGAACTGCCCGGCATACCCATGCCCGGGGGCGAACCCCTGCATAAGGTGCTGCCCCGCATCGAAGAGTGGGAAAATGCCCTCAACGTGCTGCTCAAAATGGGTGGCAAAAAGTCCGCTTCGGGCGATGGCAAAACCGACCGCATCGCCTGGCTCGTCAATTTTGAAAGCGGGCATGTGCAGGCCAGGCATCAGACCTATGGCAAGAGTGGCTGGCTGAAAGGCCGGGCCGTTTCTTTTTCCCGCCTGCAAAAAGGGGACGTGCCCAACCTCACCGCGCAAGACCAGCTTTTCATCAATTCGATCAGATATGCCTGGGGCAGTTCGATCAACATGACCCACCACTCAACCTCTTGGAAACACCTTGTTGGACACCCCTTGCTCTTTCTGGAAAAATCACCAAAAACG
>DROJ01000479.1 GCA_011321935.1 Bacteroidota bacterium
ATTTTGGAAAATAACCGTTGGTGCATATTTTTTCCAACTGTTATTGCCCGCATTATTGTTGTTTAAAATGAACATTACACCTTCACAAGTCAGCGAGCTTATTCGCAAGAGACGGTCCGTTTTCCCAAAAACTTATAACGGCAAACCCATCAGCAGAGAGGTTGTCGGTGAAATTTTGGAAAATGCCAATTGGGCCCCCAACCATAAAAAAACAGAGCCGTGGCGCTTCAAGGTTATCACCGGGCAGGGCTTGGTCCGTTTGGGCGGTTTTTTGTCGAGCCACTATAAAAAAACAATGCCGCCGGAAAAGTTTTCGGAAGTGAAGTTCAACAAACTAAAAAACAACCCGCCAAAGGCTGCTTGCATCATTGCCATTTGCATGAAGCGCGACCCGGAAGAACGGTTGCCGGAGTGGGAAGAAATGGCAGCCGTTGCCTGTGCTGTGCAAAATATGTACTTGACCTGTACGGCCCATGGCATCGGCTGTTTCTGGAGCACGCCAAGGCCCGCACTGGAAGCAGGTGAGTTTTTGGGCTTGAAAGAGGGGGAACGTTGCCTCGGCCTCTTTTACATGGGACACCATGACCTGCCTGACTTGCCGAGAGAAAGAAAACCTGTTTCGGAAAAAACAGCGTGGATTACGGAGTGACGGCTTTCCTGTATTTGGGCTGTTGCAATAGTTCGGTCGTTCTGGTTTGGCCTTTTTGGCGCATTTCAAAATTTCGGTAAGGGATGGCTTCCCCCACAGGGGACTGAGAAGCCAAGCGGCGGAAAGGCTGAAATTTTGAAATGCGCCCAGTACTTTTAGAAAACGGCTTTCTTCAAATAAATTGAATATCAGTGCTTTAGCACAACAAAGTGTTTTATTTAAAATATAAATTAAATTATATTATTGTTTTGGCAAGATAATTGGATTCTTAGGAGTATCCCATTAGTTAGCGCTTTTACAGTAGTTTATATAAAATGATTTTATTTCATAAATCCAATAAACTACCAGAGGCGAACATAAATTGACATTTATTAGAATACTTTTTCCCATGCAACATTTTTCAAAGATTTTACTGCCATCAATGGGCTTTTGTGCCTGTAATGGCAATGGAATTGTGTGTGGGGTTTCTTTTCCTATCTGTTAAGATTTTCCCATCCAATATCCATTAAAGAATTAGTCGTGATTGTGGTCGGTCCACGCTCATTTTGTATTTTTTAAAAGAATGCAGAAGATGCCGAGAAATAGGCAGGGTGGATTTGCCGCTTGGCAAATTAAGTGCTTGAACATAACTTTGGCCAAGTACTTAAGAGCTTGTTTGGGATTTATATTCCGGCGAAAAAGTGCCCCTTTCCTGCCTGTCCATACGGATGTACCGGCAGGCTTTGTTGAAAAATCGGTCATCCCGAAGCAAGTTCGGGACAAGTTATGCTTCCAATTTTTCGCCTTCCCGAAAATTCGGGATAAACTCTCTCATCCGCCAAAAGGCGGACACTTTTTCACTATATAAATCCCCAATAAGCCCTAAATTATTTCTTCATCTCGAAAACGATTTAAGCTATGTTAATCCTTCAGTTAGCTCTTGGTGCTTTTCTCCTCGGCGGAGGCATTATAACTTTTACAAATTGGGTAGCAGAACGATTGGAAAGCAACTCGGTCAGCAGGTCATAGTCAAATGGAAGTGGATAGGGCAATCATTATCCAGTTTTCCCCCTGCATGTGGCAGCCCCCCATTTTGGTTGCCTGTCCACTTCCACTTGGCTATTCTATTTCATTGCTCTTAAAATATGGGCGCTTGCCCGTTCCCCTGTTTTTTCCGCACTCCGTCCGTGCTGTCAGCTCCGTTTTTTTTAGAGATAAGACGGCATTCATTGTTAATTACATGCTACCTAACCATACATTTACGGGGAAGGGCTGGGCAGGCCATTGTAACTAATATATCGGAATTTTTGGGATAAATTATTAGACCTGTTCGGCTTTAAATTTTTTGATAATCAATGAGTTATGTGATTAATTTATTAATAAAAAAAAAGGCATTTCGACCAATAAGATAATTAATTTTTAATTTTATTTGTAAAATACTGTTATTCAGTTTTATATAAATAATTTATTAAAATTAATTGAAAATATAGAGTTTGCCTTATTTTTTATAACTATATTGATTATCAATTCCGAACAAGTCTATTTGAACAAGTCTATTTGACTCTGACTAATTATGGCTCCATTAATATTTCCAAGCCAACACTTCGCGAGCCTTTTATCAAAAAATGGGCATTG
Organism: Bacteroidota bacterium; assembly: GCA_011321935.1. Taxonomy (GTDB): domain Bacteria; phylum Bacteroidota; class Bacteroidia; order Chitinophagales; family Saprospiraceae; genus UBA6168. The sequence goes on from DROJ01000479.1 coordinate 2,264, forward strand.
TTGAAATTTTGTTTTTTAAACCACTTTTTCAATTGCTGTGCATTTTTAAAATGGATTATTTTTCTATCGTTTATACCTACTTCAAATTCTTCGCACACGGTAATTATTTTTTCAAAACCATATTGGAGGGCCTGTCTTAAAACCTTTCTGTGTTCACCTTCGCTATATTTGCCAAGTTCGCGCATTGCCCCCAAAATGGCGATTTTTTTATTCCCTGCAATTTTACTGAAATGAGAAAGTGCATTTCCCATGCTGGTTGGGTTGGCGTTATAAGCGTCCAGGATGAAGGTGTTTGTTCCGATATAAAGTAATTGCGAACGGTTGTTGGCGGGCACGTATTTTTCGATTGCCGCTTTCACTTTTTGGCCGGGCACTTTAAAATAAGTCCCCAGCACTGCCGCTGTCATAATATTATTAAAATTATAGGCACCTATTAGGTGGCTGTTCACGGATATATACTTCCCTTTATGGGAGGCAAAAGCAATTTTTACAAATGGCGTATCCGATATTAGCTGCACTTCAAAAGGTAGCCTGTCGGAGAGGGGGCTTTCTCCTTTTTTATAAAAAATTTTCCATTTGATGCCTTTGGCCAGCTCGGTCAAAAAATCTTCGTCCTGATTGATGAATGCTACCCCTTTGTGGCTGGCGAGATAATGGTACAGCTCTGATTTGGCCTCTTTCACCCCATCTATACTCCCAAAGCCTTCCAGGTGGGCGCTTCCGATGTTTGTGATGAGGCCGTGCGTGGGCTCAGCTATTCTGCAAAGCAAATCAATTTCGTTTTTATGGTTGGCCCCCATTTCAATAACGGCTACCTCGGTACCGGGCGGCATGGCGAGCAGGGTCAGGGGGACGCCAATATGGTTGTTGAAATTGCCTTTTGTACAATGGGCTTTATAATGGCTGGAAAGGACAGCACTGATGAGCTCTTTGGTGGTTGTTTTGCCATTGCTGCCCGTAATTGCAATGACGGGGATAGGGAATTGTTGTCGGTGGTGCCGGGCCAATTTTTGCAAAGTAGAAAGCACATCCTCCACTAAAATATATTGCTCTCCTTGCTGGAAATCCGCCTCGTCTATAATGGCATAGGCTGCTCCATTTTCAATGGCTTGCGCAGCAAATTTGTTTCCGTTAAAATTTTCCCCTTTTAATGCAAAAAATAGGCAGCCAGGTTCAACCTTCCGGCTATCGGTGATGACATTCGTATGCTGTAAATAAATTTTATAAAGTTGTTGGAGGGAATGCATTCGGTGAAAGGTTCAAATCGAAAATGGTTGCAATGATAAATAAAAAAGCGGTGTATCTGATGCAGTGCTTTTTTTCTGAGTGTCGTGAGGCCAGCCGGAAAAAGCATTGCATTTGGTGCAGTGGCAATAAAAAAAGTCTCCAAACCCGGTAAAGGAATTTGGAGACTTTTTTTATTTATAAATAAGCCAACTATTACTTATAGCGCCTTTTTACTTTGCTGCGCTTAGTTTTGAAAGTAATCCCCCCGGTGTCTTCATTTCCGGTAGGCCCACCTGTACGGGTCATGGCACAGCGGAAACCTAAATCACGGTAGGATTTATCTTCTTCCCTAAAACGGCGGGTGCCCGGTGCCAGCCAGTATGCCCTGTCTTGCCAAGAGCCGCCTTTGATTACGCGTGCCTTATCACTGATAAGGGTTGTTTTGCCGTAATCATAAAATGCTTCTGATTGTTTGTCGCCATCAAGGAAATCATAGGCTTCGCCAACTTTGTAGTTTTCGCGGGTAGCGACTTCATCATCTTCGACATACCGGTAACGGAGGCGTCCCAAGCTGTCTTTTTCAACGGGCTTGCCATCTTCGTCGAGTACTTTTGTTTGGAATTTATTGCCCCTGAAAGAGTTCAAATCTTGCTGCTCAACATCAGATAAAGTAGAACTTGTCAATGGGCGGTAAACATCCATTGTCCACTCGTTCACATTGCCCGACATGTTGTAAAGCCCAAAATCGTTGGGGTAGAAAGAGCGGACAGGAGCCGTGATGTGCGCATTGTCGTTCAACTTGCCTGCCATGCCCATGTAGTCTCCTTTTGCCCTTTTGAAGTTGGCAAGTATTTCACCTTGGTACTTGTTTCTCTTTTGATAACGAAGGGTGTTGCCATTCCAAGAATAGATCCGGCGGTCAGAAATCCGTTCATCTTTTTCTGAAACGATATTTCCGATAAGTGCGAGTGCAGCGTATTCCCATTCGGCTTCGGTAGGGAGGCGGTAAGAAGGGAGCATGATCCCATCTTCGAAGCGGACCGAGCGTTCTCCGTCAGTACGGAGGTCTTTTAGGTTTTTGCGGACATCTCCCTGGTATTGGCCTGCCAGGTATGCTTCCGTATTGAAGTTGTCTTCGTCCCGTTGTTCTATGTTCAGGTTTAGGATGCCTTTTTCGATCAAGATCATTTCGTTGACCCTGTCTGTACGCCATTGCGCGTAGTTATTGGCCTGAATCCAGTTCACCCCGACGACAGGGTAGTTATCATAAGAAGGGTGGCGGAAATAAGTTTCAACAAAGGGTTCGTTGAAAGCCAATTCTTCCCGCCAGACCAGGGTATCGGGCAGGGCGTTCAAGTAAACTTCAGGGTAAGATTCGCCAAATACCCTATTGATCCAGTAAAGGTATTCGCGGTAATCAATATTGGCGACTTCTGTTTCGTCCATATAAAAGGAAGATACGGTAACCCTACGGGGGATCGCATTCCAGTCATAGGTAACATCTTGGTCGGTGATGCCCATCGTAAAAGTGCCACCTTCGATCAGTACGAGGCCTGAGCCGGTGGCTTGGCCTTCATAATCAAGTTTTTCGAAACCTCCCCATTTTGTGTCATTGTATTTCCAGCCAGTGGTAGAGGATCTCTCTTTTTTACCACACGAACTGAACAGGAGTACAGCGAGGAAAAGAACAGAACTAAACTTCAACAAATTTGTCATTGCTTTTTTATATGAATTTTTACTTTAAAATTTTAAGCCTGCAAATATAAGAATGTAGGTGTCAAAATAGTGATTGTCTTTGATATTTAACTTACGGATGCCCATTATCAGGCATTTACCGAAAAATTTTAAAACAATCATTGTACCGTTCGGCAAAACGTTTCCTTTTTAGCCCCTCGCTGTTGGCGAGATTAAGTACAAGCGATATTTCATGTGCCCCTCCGGTAGGGGCAAGGTTTGATAAGGTGAAGTCGTAACTATAGCCGAATTTGAAAACATCGTAAGAAAATCCGACCATCGCTATGGCAGCGTCTGCATTCCCGAAGGCGTGCCGGTACCAACCTCCGGCAAAGACCAGCCCCATGCTATAATATGCCCCTATATTCAATTGCCCTTGGTCGCCTTGCTTCAGTAAAAGGACATTCGGCGAGATAAACGATGCCGGTTGGCGCTTATTGCCTTCTTTAACGATAAATTGGGCGCCGCCATGTAGGGACACTCTCATCGGAAGCCCTTCCACCAAACCATTGTTTACGTTCAGAAAACCTTCATTGGGAGTGGTGAGATGGTGGAGGGCAATGCCCCCATAAAAGACACTGCTATATGCCAACAAGCCTGCGCCAGCATCAAAAATGGTGTTGGAAATAGCATCTGGGCGGATTTCATTGGTAGGGTTGACAGGGCCTTCTATGGGGTGCAGTTGGTCAAAAAAGACCAGCTTGTCCCAGTCTATATTGTATTGCCTGAAACCTGCTTCTATCCCAATCTTTACTTGAAGCTCATCATTCACTTCGATCTTGTAGGCATAAGCTGCATGGAAATCAGTCATTTTCAAAAGGCCGTCTCCAGCATTGTCGGATAATACGGTAAAGCCGATGCCGCTGTTTACTTGCGGGACAAACTGCTCATAGGATACGGCATAAGTTGTATAGGCTACGCCAACATTGGCAACAGTTGGCCACTGACTGCGGAAGCTGGCCGAAATCCTCGGCGCAAAGGTCGTTCCCGCAAATGCGGGGTTCAGTGCCAAAGGGGTGGAATAAAATTGGCTGAAAACAGGGTCTTGTGCCTGAATGACCGTGGCCGAAAATAAGCCGAACAGCAGAAAGCTAAGTATTTGTCTTTTCATTGACCTCAATGGTTGCATTTCAATAAAACAAAAGGATTAAGTTTGCAAGGATAACTATTTTGCAATTTTCTTTTTCGAAATCCCCATTTTAGATATAGGTGCGGAATAGTTGGATATACAATAAAAAAATGCCGGGTCTTATTGTCCAAAGGTAATAGTTTTGAGTTGAAGCGGAAGCGGAAATTTATCTTTTGTCAAAACAATGGCCAATCGAACCTGCGGGTACCCGACTCTCCTGAAAACAATATTTGTCGTGCCAAGACATTTATAGTGTTAAAAAACAAGACGGCATCATAGCTGTTTTCACTTAACGTTCTAATTTCTCTTAAAATAACCGGCCTGTTTTTTTTCAAATTCTAGGGTCTTTTCCTTCTATATTTCAATCAACACAATATATGAAAAAAATTGCGACATCCATCCTCACATTGTTCCTGCTCACGGCTGCTTATGCCGATCCTCCAACTAAGATTGCCGCAAACCTAAAGTGGTCAGAAGAAACAACACTGCAACCTGCAGAAGATGCCGACACCTATTATATAAGCCATTTTGAAGGGGCCTATTACGATGAGCTATATCCAACGCTCCCGCTCTATGTCAACCGGTTTTTGCTGGACTCGTACAGTGAGGTCGAAGCTGTTTTTTTCAATACGCTTTATGAGCCTTACGAGAAAAGCCCTTCTGTTGACGATGCCTATTTATCGGAACAAGTGAAGATAAAGGTTGATATTGAAAAAGACCGGTCAGACTATTTTGCGAGGCTTTCTTTTATCCCTATCCGCACTGCTGGCCCTGGCCGGTACGAGCGTTTGGTATCTTTTGAAATAAGGCTTTCTTATCGGCTGCAGCCTGCCCCGGTAAGGGCGCGGGGGGGGCATACTTATACTTCTGTGCTTTCCGAAGGGGATATTTACAAGTTTGCAGTTGACAGGGCGGGGGTATATAAATTGGATTATGATTTTTTGAAAACAGAAATGGGGATCGACATTGACAATGTTGATCCACGGACTATTAAATTGCTCGGCAACGGGGGGGGCGTTTTGCCGGAGTTGGTTGAAGCCGAACGGGCGGATGATCTGGTCGAAAATGCTATCCAAATAATAGGTGAAGATGATGGGAAATTTGACGAAAGCGATTATATCCTTTTTTATGGGCAGGGGGCAAGCATCTGGAAATATGACGCAGGGAATGGCGTGTTCGATATGCCCACCAATTATTACGATGCCAAGAATTATTATTTCATAAAAATAAGCACGGGCAATGGCCTGCGCATCAGCGACCAACAATCGCTCGCGGGCAGTACCTATACTTCAACTTCTTTTAATGACTTCATCCGCTACGAGAAAGAAATCTTCAACCTACAGCACGACTGGTCTTTTGGACAAGGTTCGGGGCGTCATTTTTATGGTGATTTTTTTAAGGTAAAGGTCGAAGAAGATTACAGCAGCGATTTCCAAGTTGCCAATTTGGTCGAGGATGCTCCGGCAAAACTGAAAGCGGCTTTTGCTGGGCGCATCAAAAGTGGGTCTTTTGGCAAATACTCAATAAAGGCCAACGGGAACACTTTCGTTAGCAGCAATTTTACACCAACCCCCGGCGGCTCGGTCGATAGCTATGCGCAAGAACGGATTATTGATGCCGGTTTTGTTCCCAACGGGCCGTTCGACATTCAGCTCGAATTTGAAAAAGGGGACGACCCTTTCAACGAAGGCTGGCTCGATTATATCCAGATCAACTTCCGCCGCCGGTTATTAATGACAGGTGACCAGATGGTTTTTAGAGATGCCGAAACGCTTGGGAATGCTGTCAGTACTTTTAAATTGGGGAACGCATCCGGCAGTACCGAAATATGGGACATCACGGACCCGCTCCACCCAAGCAAGCAATTGTTCGATATTTCCGGGTCTGAAATTTCTTTTGCAACAAGTACAGGCACTTTAAAAGAATTCATTGCCTTCAACAGTAGTGGCTACCTTTCTGCCGAAGCCATTTCCAAAGAAAAAATACCAAACCAAAACCTGCATGCTTTTGACGATGTGAACATGGTCATTGTTTATCCAGAAGAATTCCGCTCGGAAGCAGAAAGGCTGGCGCAGCACCGCACCGAGTTCAGCGGCCTCAAAGTAGCAATGGTCGAAGTGAACCAACTTTTCAACGAATTTTCTTCTGGCAGGAAAGACGCCGGGGCCATCCGGGACTTTGCGGCCATGCTCTTTGATCGCAGCCCTGAAGAATTCAAGTCTCTTTTACTCTTTGGTGACGGGTCTTTTGATTCAAGGGATATTTATAAATTAGGAGGCGGCTTCATCCCCGTTTATGAAACCGAAGAAACTTTAAGCCCAATCCATTCATACCCTTCCGATGATTTTTTTGGCCTTTTGAGCGAAGGCGAAGGAGCAGAGATCAACCTAGGCTCATTGGACGTTGGTGTTGGGAGGCTTCCGGTCAAAGACATCCAGGAAGCGCGCGAAGCTGTGGATAAAATAATCCGTTACGATATGACGCCAAGCAGTTTCAGGGACTGGCGAAACCGTATATTATTTGTCGCCGATGATGAAGACGGTAACCGGCATACTGGAGATGCCAATAAGATTGCCGATTTTATTGGTGGTAAAAACAAAAATTTGAACGTCGATAAAATTTACCTGGATGCCTTTCCTCAGGTATCCACTTCCGGGGGAACGAGGGTGCCGCTGGCCACAGATGCCCTCAACAACAACATGTTCAAAGGGATACTGGCAATGGTTTACCTCGGGCATGGCGGCACCAAAGGCTGGGCGCAAGAAAGGGTATTGAAAATAGAGGACATCGTAAGCTGGGCGAACAAGGACCGGATGCCGCTCATCATCACGGCGACTTGTTCTTTTTCCGGTTTTGACAACCCCGCGTTTACCACTGCTGGCGAGTTGTGCTTTTTAAATAAAAAAGGAGGTGCCGTTGCTCTTTATACAACTGTGCGGCCAGTATTTGCGAGTGCCAACGAGCGCCTGACAAGGGCCTCTATTGATACTTTGTTTTATAAGTTTGGTACTGAAATACCTACTCTCGGAGAGGTGTTGCGCATCAGCAAAAACAAAGTGGGCAGCGCATCCAACTCGCGAAAGTTCCTGCTCCTCGGCGACCCCGCCCAAAAACTGGCCTTGCCAAACTACCAAGTTGCAACCACTAAAATCAATGGGCACGACATCACAACGGCGGTCATTGATACCATTCGTTCTTTGCAGAAAGTAACCATCGAAGGAGAGGTGCAAGACGATTTTGGCAACTTATTGACCAGTTTCAACGGGGTCGTCTATCCAACTATTTACGACAAAAAAGTAACCTACCAGACCCTCGCCCAAGATGAGGGCAGCCCGCTTTTCAATTTTGACCTGCAAAAAAATATCATCTTCAAAGGCCGCGCCAGCGTGGCCAACGGAAAGTTTGCTTTCACCTTCGTTGTGCCAAAAGACATCAATTATGATTACGGTGCCTGCAAGGTGAGCTACTATGCCTCGAACGAAGCCGCACTGGAAGATGCCGCAGGCAATTACCAAGAAATCATTGTTGGCGGCACTGACCCCAATGCGCTTGCCGACGACCAAGGCCCAAAGGTGGAGGTATTCATGGACGACGAGAGTTTTGTGTTCGGGGGCATCACAAGTGCCGACCCATTCTTGCTGGTAAACATAGAAGACGATAATGGCATAAATGTAGTAGGTAATGCAATCGGCCACGACCTGATCGGGATATTGGACAACAATTCGAAAAATTTCAGTTACACTTTAAATGATTTTTACGAAGCCGCCCTCAACGACCACACCAAAGGAAAGGTCAAGTTCCCGCTTAATGACATTCCGGAAGGCCGCCATGAAATAAAAGTGACCGCTTGGGACATCGCCAACAACCCGGCAGAAGGCTTCACTGAATTTGTTGTGGTCTCCTCTGAAAAAACAGCGCTCGAACACGTTTTGAACTATCCTAATCCTTTCACCTCCTCCACCTGTTTCCTGTTTGAACTCAACCCCAACCGCACTGGCATAGAGCTAGACGCACAGGTTCAAATCTATACTATTTCTGGCCGCCTGATAAAAACTTTGCAAGAGAGAATAATTTTTGAAGGCGGGCGTTTAGGGAGCGATGAATGCATTCGCTGGGACGGCCGCGACGACTACGGCGACCCGCTCGCAAAAGGGGTTTATATTTATAAAGTCAAAATAAAAAACCCCGGTATTGGCCAGGCCGTCATAGAGGGCGAAAGCGATTTTGAAAAACTGGTTATTTTGAAATAAAAACAGAATGCCTGCCTGTCCGGTAGGCAGGGTTGAATGGTTAAATGGTTTTATATCCGCCTAAGCATTCAGCCATTTATTTGTAACCCCTATATTTGCAAACTTTTTTAAAAAAATCGAATCTATTCTCATGAAAGATTTACTACTGAAAATTTCTTGTATCGTTGCTTTTGGTCTTTGGGCTAGTCCCCACCAAATCGTTGCACAGTGCCTTTATGATGACAAAGGGGTGCTTGTCGGCCAAGATGGAAATGATTGTATCAATACCATTTTAACAGCAGTCCCTTTTTTAAGGATCGTTTCCGATGCCCGTTCTGGTGCAATGGGCGATGTTGGAATCGGTATTTCTGCCGACGCAAATGCCATGCACTTCAACCAGTCAAAACTGGTGCTGGCCGATGAGCCGTTGGGAGTCTCGGCTACCTATACACCATGGCTTCGTTCACTTGGTCTCAACGATGTCTATCTCGCTTATCTGACCGGTTATAAAAAATTGGACGACCTGCAAGCGGTGGGCTTGGGTCTCCGGTATTTTGCCCTCGGGGACATTCAGTACACCGACGAAAACGGCAATAACATTGGCAAAGGGCGACCAAACGAATTTGAGGTGACAGCGGCCTATTCCAGGAAGTTGTCTGAAAAATTTTCGGCAGCAATCGGTGCCAAGTTCATTTACTCAAACCTTGCTTCTGGGCAAGAGGTAGATGGAACGGTCATTGAAGCAGGTACTGCCGGAGCAGCCGACATTTCCTTTACCTACGACACTGAAATAGAAGCCAACGGCAACCCAAGTGACCTGACGCTGGGTTTGGCTATTTCCAACATCGGATCAAAAATTACATATACCAATGCCTCTTCTGGACAAAAGGACTTCTTGCCAACCAACCTCGGAATTGGTGGTGCATGGAAGCTCAATTTTGATAACTACAACAGCTTGACCGTCGCTGCCGATGTCAACAAATTACTCGTGCCTACCCGTTGTTTTGAAAATGATGACGAGCCGGGAAGCGAGTGTGATGCTGACGGGAACAATATTCCCGACTGGAGGGAAGAATCGCCGATAGGGGGCATCTTTAGCTCTTTTAGTGATGCACCGGGCGGCTTTGAAGAAGAGTTGAGAGAATTGATGTATTCCTTCGGGCTGGAATATTGGTACGACAAGCAGTTTGCCGTGCGGGCAGGTTATTTTACCGAAAGCCGCACTAAGGGCGACCGCCATTATTTTACCGTTGGACTTGGCTTGAAGTACAATATTTTTGGCCTCAACTTCTCTTACCTCGTACCGACCACCAACCAAAGAAACCCGCTTGACAATACGCTCCGTTTTTCCCTCCTGTTCGACTTTGGGGCATTCAATGGGGAAGGTGTTGACAAGTGATTTAAAAGTTTCATCAAAAAAGAAAAGGCGTTCCGAGCAATCGGAACGCCTTTTCTTTTTTCGTTAAAATCCCACTTCTCGAAAGTTTCGGACATTCGGAAAAGTATCATTTTAATCGCCCAGAGCAGTTGATCGAATCTGGCCGTTCGACTCCTTGCCCTTCCAAAAGAGCGGGGGAATTAATTCCCGCTCCTCATGCAAACACTTTCAAGTTTCTGATAAACCCATTGATCCCCGCCGCCTTCATATCTTTCAACAAACTGGAGGCATCGCGCTTGTTGGGGTAAGCCCCGACGATGACTTTGTAAACCGTTTTGCCGTTCAGTTCATTGATGTTCACCACGATAGTTTCGGCAAACTGGCGCTGCAATTTTTCCGCGGCGATCAGCACATTTCCGTACTCCGCAAAAACGCCCATCTGCACCCCCCAACCGCTCGGCTTTTGCCGCTCCACGGTGAAACGGAAAAGCCCTTTTCCGGCGGCCACGTTCGGCTCAACTTCCACGGGTTGGGTAGTTGCCGAGGCATTGTCTTTCCTGCGGATGGCTTCGGCCACTGCTTTGTCGGCGTTCACCCGGCCATAGCCATATTTGCGGGAATGCCCGTTAACATACTCGCTCGGCGAGCCGATTTTATCGGCTGTTTTCTGTAAAATGTCTTTTACTTCTTTGGCTGTCAGATCGGGGTTTACCGACAGCATCAATGCGCAGATGCCCGCCACTATCGGGGTTGCCCCGCTCGTTCCGCCAAAGTGTTTGTACGGCCCTGGCCTGTCAATCCCATCGGCCCAATAACGCCAAACACCTTCGCCCCGGAAAGTAGTGCCGGGATCCCAATAGGCGCGGGCGGCCACCAATGGCCAATCCCCGTTCGACGGGGCGCAAACCGAAACCTGCATGCCCTGATTGGAGTAACTGGAATAGTTGTCTTTGCTGTCGCTAGCGGCCACGCAGATCACGTCGGGGTGCTGCGCATAAAAATTCACGTAATCATAACCTTCGTTGCCTGCGGCAAATAGGATGACCGTACCTTTTCCTTTCCTCCCTTCCCTTGCCACTTTGGCGATGGCCTGCTCTTTCAAAGTGTTGAGCGCATACCCGGCATTGGTAGTGCCCCAACTGCAACTGATTACATCCGCCCCGTTTTTCAAACAATAATCGAACATCCGCTCGGTGGCGCGCGTGCTGTAAGACGTGCCGCTCACAGGCATGAATTTCGCCTTCGGCGCAACGCCCACCATGCCCCTCCCATCGGAAGCGGCGATGGCCAAACTGGCACAGGGCGTACCGTGGGTAAAAGAAGTGTCGCCTTCGGTAAGCCGGTCGGACTGCGTCCAAAGGTCATAAGGCCGATAGACTTTGTTTTTCAGGTCGGGGTGGCTCACGTCGAAGCCGTTGTCAATCACTGCCAGCACTATTTTGGAGGAGCCGAGGTTGCCCATCCTGTTCCAGGCATCTATCACTTTTGCATCTGCACCTGCAACGGTACGGTGGCTGGCTATTTCGATAAAACCATCATTTTTCAGGTGCCACTCCTCCGACATGTAGCGGTCGTTGGGCAGGGTGAGGTCATATTCTTGGAGCAGCATGTCGAGGTCGGGTTCGGCCGTTTTTACCATCGAAACCTGCTGCAACAGGCTGGCCGTTTTGATCGGGTTTTTGGATTTTTTTGTCACCCGTGCGATGAGCATATCGGAGGCTCGCCGCTCCAAAAATTCCAAATTGAATTCATCCAAAACCATTTGCTGTTCTTCCTCATCTACCTCCGCTTGAAAAGTGATGATAATCTCTCCGGTGGGTATCATTGGTTGGTTGCTGCCTTCGGCATAATAGACATGGGTGCCGAGTTCGACCTCTTTTTTTTGCCTCACTTCGTCGAGCATGTCGTTGAGCGAAACGTCTTTTTTGTTGAGCGAAACGACCTTGAAGCCGCCGAGGTAGGGCAGGTGCTGCTGCTTGACAAACCTCGCTTTTTCGAGGTCTTTTTCTTTTTTGGTTTTTAGGCCAACGAGGCTTTTGCTCTTTTTTAAAATGAGTTCGCCTTTGCCGCTTTTGATTTTGTACTTGCTCATTATTAATGTCTTTTGGTTAAAAAGTTTGACAGCGAAAGTTCGGCATTTTTTAAGACCTGCCCAAGCTGTTTTAATTTTTCCAATCTTTCTTCTCCTGTTCGATGTGGGTCAGCTTCACTTCCACGCCATATTTTTCGCGCACATGCACGGCAAATTGATCGGCGGCATAAACGGAGCGGTGCTGCCCGCCCGTGCAACCAAAATTTACGGTCAGGTTGGTAAAGCTCCTTTCGATATAATTTTCTACCGCAGGGTCAACGATGAGGAAAATATGGTTCAAAAACTCCGCGATATGCGAGTGCTGTTTTAAAAAATTGATGACCGGTTCGTCCCTGCCCGTGAGCCTTTTATATGGGCCGTACCGACCGGGGTTGTGGATGGAACGGCAGTCGAAAACAAAGCCCCCGCCGTGGCCCGAAGCATCTTCCGGGACGCCATTTTTATAAGAAAAACTATTGACGGTGACGTGCAGCAAACTCGACGCTGCTTTTATTTTATCGAATGGCTCAAAACGCTTGGACTCGACGATGCTCCGCAATACCTTTTTCAGTTCGGGCATTTCCACCGGGAAGGCTGTATTGCCTAAAATCCATTTCACGTTGCGGATGGCAAAAGGGATACTTTTTATGAAATATTCTTTGTGCTCAAAAAGCCCCCGGAAGCCATAAGTCCCAAAGGTCTGTATGCTGCGCATGAGCACATAGCCGTAGAAATATTCAAAAAACCGCTCCCTGTCCACGGGGACCAATTTTTCCAAAGCATCGAGGTAATGGTTTACCAAATCTTTGCGGATGTCGTTCGGGATATTTGCTTTTGCCTGATAGAGCAGCGAGGCGAGGTCGTATTGCAAAGCCCCTTTCCGGCCTCCCTGATAATCAATAAAAAACGGCTCTCCGTTTTTAATCATAATGTTCCTCGTCTGAAAATCGCGGAACATGAAATGGCTGCAATCCGTCGTCAAAAGGTATTCCGCAAAGCGGTGCATATCGTCCTCCAATGCCTCTTCGTGGAAAGGGATTTTGGCCAATTTCAAAAAATAATATTTGAAAGTATTGAAGTCCCAAAGCATGCTCTGCTTATCAAAAGCAGCGCGCGGATAACAGACGCCATAATCCAAACCATCGCCTCCCTGCACTTGCAAGACAGCCAATTTTTCCACCACTTTTTTATAAATGCGGACGAGGTAATCGGGGAATGGCCCGCTGCCCGCCTGCAACAGATAGCTGTACAAAGTGGTCGTCCCGAAGTCTTCTTGCAGATAGACGCTGCGCTCCAGGTCTTCCGCAAAAATTTCGGGGACGGGCAGCCCCTTTTCCTTAAAATGTTTGGAAAAATGGAGGAAGGCAATGTTCTCTTTTTTGTCGGCGTTGTATGCCCCGACGGCAGTTTTGTCGCCCCTCGACAGCCGGTAATAAATGCGCGGCGAGGCCGAAGGCGCCAGCGGCAACATCAGTTCAGGCCGGTCGCCCGCCCACTTTTCAAAAAGCCCAGAAAGGGCTGCTTCTATTTGTGTTGTATTCATTGTTGAATGGCTGAAATGGTTTGAATGGCTAAATGGTTAAATGGCTTGCCCAACTTTGGGGGGCAAAGGTATAAATCCGCAGGCAGTCAAAAAGGGGACATTTGAGGTGAAGAATTTTTTGATTTAATTGAAATTGAAATAATTTGGCAATGGCTAAACTTAGGGCCGCTATTTTGCTTTTACTAAAAGCCATCCATCAATGAAAATGAAGCAATGCCTGTCTGCCGATAGGCCGCAAACAATTTAACAATGAAGCCATGAAATACCTCATTTTTATTTTCACTTTTTACCTTTCCATTTCCCTTTTTTCGCAAGACATGACGGTCGCTAAAATGGGCGCTATTTTCAAAAAAGAAGCTGCCGAAATAGAAGACCAGGGAGGTGTTTGGCACATGACATACAGGGGGCGGCTACTGCTCGTGGTTACCGATACGGATGCCAACCGGATGCGTATTTTCACGCCCATCATGGAAGCCAAAGACCTGCTGCCCGGGCAAAAAGAGAAAATGCTTTCGGCCAATTTCGATTCCGCACTCGATGCAAAATACAGCGTCTATCAAGGTTTTGTGATGAGCGTTTTCACGCACCCGCTGAAGGAGTTGTACGAGCCTCAATTGGTGGATGCGATGAAACAGGTGGCCGTTTTGGCAGAGACATTTGGCACAAGTTACCAAAGCACGGACATGGTTTTTGGTGGCGCCACAAAAAGCGAAGAACCGAAAATCAACCAAAGCCCGGGGAAAGAAAAAAAGAATTGATTAATCCAAAATGGTTTAAAAGTTGTTTACCTGCTTTTCCTAAACATAATCAGTTATGAACGCAAAAAAAGTAATCGGTTTTGTCTTGATTTTCGGCGCTATATTCGGCTTCGGCAAAAAATTCATCAGCGGCATGTCCGGCAATTTTGACCACAGCGCGGGTTTATATATTTTTGGAATAATGGCCTTCTTCTTGTTCCTCGGCATCAGGCGGGTATTGCAAAATTAGGAACGGCATTGCCTGAAATATTTTACCCCTCGATATGTTTTTTATTGAAAAGCAAAAGCGCATCCCTGTCCACCAAATGCTTTTCCGGAAAAGTAAAGACATTCAAATCCAATAAGTTTTTCTTCGCAAAATCAAGCTGCCACTGCAGCCGCTTTTCCTTCAGGAACGGGTCTTCTGTTCCATAAACAAAATGCAATTTTTTATCGGAAAAATAACTTTGCTGCGGCCTGAAATCCAAATCGTCGGGCAGCAGGCCCGCCCATAAAATAAGGTGGTCGAAACGGGGAAAGTTTTGCATGGCCCACCGGCATTGGGTAGCCGTTCCCTGCGAAAAGCCGAGCAATATTATTTCCACATCATCGGCGAGGAGGGGGAGGTAGTGGTCGTAGAGTTTTTGCAAATAATTGCAGTAATCGGCTATCTCATCGAGGCGGTGTTCGCTCGTCATCCAAGTGGCCACGGGGTCTCCCGTGAATTGCCCCCAATAAAATTTGTTCAGCCCCTCGGGTGCGAGCACAAATGTTTCGCCATCGTCCAGCCCCTCAAAACGGCGGACAAATGTTTTGGCCAACTGCCCGTAGCCATGACAGGCGATCCAAAAGCGTTTTATTTTTTTAGAAGGTTTGCCGATGGTGTAATAATGGGCGGTGCGGGAAACGGTAAGTTTGTGGGCTTGGGCCATGTGTAAATTTTAAGCCTCCAAAATTTTAAAATTTCAGAGGCTTTTTTTTTGATCTCATTTGTGCTGCGTCCTGTTTTGGTAGCACAGCGTTTACGCTGTCCTGGTCACAGCCGTTTACGGCTGTGCAATAGAGAACGACGTAAACGTCGTTTTCCAGGACAGCGTAAACGCTGTGCTACCAAAACCCCAAAAACCTGGGGGACGCCCGTTTTTTAAAACCCTACCACCTCGATATCAAAAATCAAAACGGCATTGGAGCGGATACCGCCCGGGGGCCGAGAGCCATAACCAAGTGCCGAGGGAATGAGCAGCACCCCTTTGCCATCTTTTTTAAACAGTTGAAGCCCTTCTTTCCAGCCTTCGATAAGGTTGTTCAAAGGAAAGGTACGGGGAGAGCCGGTGGTCTGGTCGAACACTTCGCCATCCGTATAGTAGCCTTTGTAATGTATGGTCACGTTATCGTTCAAATTGGGGTGGTTGCCCGTGCCCTCCACATCAATAATATAGCGCAGGCCGGAGGCCGTCGAGTCGGCAACAAGGTTGTTGTCGGCCAAGTATTCTTCAATGATCTGAATATCTTTTTTGAGCTGGTCTGTAGGACTGAGGGCGTCGTCCTTATTACAGGAAGCAAAAAAAAGGAGGCCGAAAAAAAGGAAAGTCAGGTGGATATTTTTCATAGTAAATACTGATGGATTTTATTTTTAAATAAACACAAATTTACGCATTTGTCCCTTTCGGAAAATATCTCCCCGGTGCATTGGTCTTTAAACTGCTATTTTTTTAAAACAAAAAAGGCGTCCCGGTTGCCCAGAACGCCTTTTTTTCAAAATATAAAATACGGTCAATTAGGATTGTGCACATCCATTTGAGGAAATGGAATACTGATACCTTCTTTGTCAAATGCCTTTTTCACATTTTCCTGCATATAGAAAAAGGTGTCCCAATAATGCTCGCTCTTGCAGAATGGGCGAGTAGCAAGGTTCACGCTGCTGTCTGCCAGTTCAGCTACCACGACGCCCTGCGCAGGGTCGTCCAAAATCCATTGGCACTCCTTTCCTACCTGCAAAATAATAGCCCTTGCTTTGTCAATATCATCGCCGTAGCCGATGCCGAAAGTCAGTTCCACCCCTATTTTTTCCTGCCCAGAAATATTGGTTATCACATTGCCCGTCACCAAGCCATTTGGCACAATGACCCTTTTGTTGTCGAGGGTAGCGAGTACGGTATTAAAAATCTGGAGTTCTGTCACTGTGCCTGTTTCGCCGCCCACCGTAACGAGGTCGCCTACTTTATAAGGCCGGAAAACAAGTAACAGCACACCGCTCGCAAAGTGGCCGAGGCTGCCCTGCATCGCCATGCCGACAGCGAAAGCCATCGCCCCAAAAATGGCAATAAAAGAAGTGGTCTCGATACCGAACATGCCGGCCACACTGAGCAGCAAGAGTACCTTCAAGCCTACCCCGACGAGTGATTTCAAGAAGGGGCGAAGGGTATCGTCCACTCCTCTTTTCGCAAGGGTATTGTCAAGTACCCGGACAATCTTGCCGATGATCCAAAGGCCGATGATGAGCGTAAGGATGGCGCCCACTACTTTGGGTGCATAAGTGGTGGCAAGCCCTGATAATTTTTCGATGTCAATAAAGTCGAACATATGATTGGAATGTTTTTGATGAAAAAATAAAGCAATCGTAACCAGACGGGTTTCCCTATCAGGATACGATTGCCAAATATATAAATGAATGGAACAAGATCAACGGAAATCAGATATTCAAACTAAAATGCCCACTAATCTTGCATTAAAAAAAGTGTTTACGTGCAAGAGGTAAGTAGTTTTAAAAGCAAAGGGTAAGACGGCATTTTTTTTAGAAGTAACGAAAAATTAATATTGCGCCAGCAAATGGGGAAACATGCTTTAAAAATAATTTGTATCCCCTCAAAATTGCATGGCAGATAAACACATTTTTTTTGAAACACATAGAAACATAGAACACATAGTTTTTCCGCCTTCGGCGGAATCAGCACCCTAATTTCCGCCGAAGGCGGAAAAACTATGTGTTCTATGTTTCTATGTGTTTCAAAAAAAAACATGTTTACCATTCGGTTTTGAGGGGATACAATAATTTCAGTAAAAATGCCTGCTCTGCAAAAGGGGCGGTTTGTTTTATTTTCGGCTTTGTGCAAAATTATTTTTGGAATATGTATTTGTGGGAAAAGAGTATTTTAAAAACCGGAATACAGGCGGAAGGCGGAAAAAGAAAAGCACAACCCAAAGCGCTTGCGGACGTTTCGAGTTAAGCCTAAATACGTAATTGCTTACCGCCCCTCAAGACTACTGGTTTCACTAACCCCCGACTTTAGTCGGGGGGTGAGTAATGAACAAATCTGGGTTTTAACCCAAAATACATGAACATTTTTTTGGGTTAAAACCCAGTAAAGTTTTGAGCCATTACCCCCGACTGCCTGCCTGCCGGTAGGCGGGAAGTCGGGGGTTAGTGAAACCAACTCTCAGAATGGGGTTGTAAGCAGTTACTTAAATACTATTTGAAGGCACTATCAAATTATCTATAAAATTATGAAAATAGCCCTGGCCCAACTCAATTTTTTTGTCGGCGACTTCGACGGCAACCTCAACAAAATGCTCCGGGCAACGGAGGAGGCCAAACAGCAAGGCGCCGACCTCGTCTGCTTCCCTGAATTGGCCACTTGTGGCTACCCACCGCGCGACTTCCTCGAATTTGACGACTTCATCCGCCGGGCAGAAGGCTCGGTCAACCATTTGGCGAAAGCCGCAAAAGGCATTGCGATAGCGGTCGGTTCGCCGAGCCGCAACCCCGTCATCGAGGGCAAAGACCTTTTCAATTCGGTCTATTTTTTGGCCGAAGGCCAGATAAAACATGTGCAGCACAAAGCACTGCTGCCGACCTACGATGTCTTCGATGAGTACCGCTATTTTGAGCCGGCCACTGAGTTCAATATCGTTGAATACAAAGGCAAGCGCATCGCCCTCAATATCTGCGAAGACCTCTGGAACCTGGGCAACGAAAACCCGCTCTACACCATCGTGCCGATGGACGAAATGATGGTTCATAAACCTGACCTAATCTTGAACCTGTCGGCCTCGCCTTTCACTTATTCACATGCCGGGGAGCGCATCCATGTGCTGCGCGAAAATGCCAAGCGCTATGGCCTGCCCATTTTTTATGTCAACCAAGTCGGCTCGCAAACGGAGATTATTTTTGATGGCGGCTCTATCGCCTTTTCGCCAAAAGGGACGGTTTATGAAGAAATGCCTTATTGGAAGGAGATGGTCAAAACCTTTGATTTTGACGATGTGTGCGCCGATACGCAGACGGTGCTGCAGGCAAAAGATAAAATACCGCTCATCCACGACGCACTCGTTTTGGGCATCAAAGACTATTTTGGAAAACTCGGTTTCAAGCAGGCCATCCTCGGCCTTTCGGGCGGCATTGATTCGGCGGTGGTGGCCGTATTGGCGGCAAGGGCTTTGGGCGAAGACAATGTGCGCGGCCTGCTCATGCCCTCCCAATACTCCTCCGACCATTCGGTAAACGACGCCCGCCAATTGGCCGTCAACCTCGGCCTGCAATATGACATTGTGCCCATCGAGCCGATCTACAACACTTTTTTGCAAACCCTAAAACCCCATTTTTGGGGCAGCCCGCCCAACGTGGCGGAGGAGAACATACAAGCCCGCACCCGCGGCCTTTTGCTGATGGCCATCTCCAATAAATTTGGGCATATTTTATTGAACACTACCAATAAAAGTGAAATGGCCGTCGGCTACGGAACGCTCTACGGCGACCTCTGCGGTGGCCTCTCGGTACTCGCCGATGTCTATAAAACGGAGGTCTATGAACTCGCCAATTATATGAACAAGGACGGCGAAGTGATCCCTGAAAATACCATCACCAAGCCGCCGTCCGCCGAACTCCGCCCCGACCAAAAGGACAGCGACAGCCTGCCGCCTTATGATATACTCGATGCCATTTTGCTGCAATACATCGAAAAACAGCAAGGCCCGCACGAGATAATCAAAATGGGTTTTGATGAAAAAACAGTGCGCCGCGCCCTGCGGCTGGTCAACATGAACGAGTTCAAACGCTATCAGGCCGCACCTGTTTTAAGGGTCTCTCCAAAAGCATTCGGGATGGGGAGGCGGATACCGATTGTGGGGAAGTATCTTTCTTAAATGGTTGAATGGTTGAATGGTTGAATGGTTAAATGGTTAAATGGTTTGAATGGTTTGAATGGTTAATAAAAGACCCGATGGGACTCATCCCATCGGGTCTTTTATTAACCATTCAAACCATTTAACCATTCAACCATTCAATTCCTCACCACCATCTTCAACCACCCCACTATTTCATTTTCCCATAAAATTTGGATGAAATAAAGGCCGCTCGATCCGGGGGCAGGCAATTCTTTTTCGTTCATCCCTTCTTGTAGGGTCATTTCATTTTTATAAATCAATTGCCCGTTTGTGGAAAAAACAGCCGCCTGCACTTGACCACTCACGGGGCTTTCGACGGCAAGGGTATAAGATTGGGCAGAGACGACGGGGTTAGGGAAAATACCGATATTGAGCGACACGCCATTCACTTCGCCCGTCGCAACCATGAGGTCGTGCACGAGGTAGCCAAAGACATGGCCGCAGCCGATGCCATCGGAAATAGTGACCGAGTAGTCGCCCGGCGGCACGTCCATAATGGACTGCGTAGTAGCGCCGTTGCTCCAAAGAAAAGTAAACGGGGGGCTGCCTCCGATGATGTCGTTTATCATGATCGAGCCATTGGAAGTGCCCGTGTTGCTGGAGTTGAGCACTGTGACCTGCGGGAAAATACGGTTGTTGTTTTTCACTTCAAAAGAAGCCGTTTGGGTGCAGCCTGCTGCGTCGGTGACCGTTACTTCGTAAGTGCCCCTGTAAAGGCCGTCAATCACATCGGTCGTTTCGCCGTTGCTCCAAAGAAAGGTAAAGGGGCCTGCGCCGTTGCCGATAGCGAGGTCAATACTGCCGTCAATGACCGTGGGGCAGGTCATGTCCTGCACGTTGCCGATAATGTCGAATTGCCCGCCGGGCACTATTTCAAATTCAGCCACTTTGGGGCAATTGCCGGAGGCATCGGTGATGGTGACAGTGTAAATATCTGGGGCGAGGTTGCTGATGTCTTCGGTCGTTTCTCCGTTGCTCCAATTAAAATTCACGTTGCCCGTCGTCCCAGAAACGGTCAGGTCAATGCTGCCGATGGCCGTGCCGTCGCAGTCGGCCTGCTCTATAAATGCTTCCGCAACGATGTCTGAATTGTTGGAAACATCCAAACTGCCGTTCACAAAAGAGGGTACGCCTTCGGCTAAATTTTGATAGACTACTTTGTCTTCGACAATGTTTCCAGAAAAAGAAAGCGGCGTTATGCTGCTCACGTTTGCAGTGGTGGCAAAACGGATCTGGCAAATGGTCTCGCCGTCCAACATCGTAGCCCCGCCCGATGCAGAAGTGAACCAAGCGAAAGCAAGTTGCCCGTCGGGGGCAGCGCTTTCGCCGATGTTTTGCATGCTCAGGCCGGGCAGGTTGATGTTTTCAACGGCCACGTAGGCCATGCGGTCTTTGTCCCAATCGAGGGTAAACTGGAATCCCCTGATGCCCTGAAAGTCCGCAGCAGTTAGGTCAAAAACGACTTCTTCGCCTGCGCTGCAGGCACCTTCATTTGAAAACAAAAAAGTAGTGTTCAAGGCAGGCGGCGGATTGTTGGATGCCTCGCCGATGTCGCCGATTTTTATGCCCGTAAAATTTTGGTTGAACATGGTGTCCGGCACATTTGTTAAAATTATGCTTTCTGGAAAGGGCGGCGTGAAGGGGTCGTTCTGGTCGGGAAAAACATAAGCCTGCGGCGCAAAACGCCAAGAGCTGTTGTTTTGAAATTCAGATGTCTCGCCCAAAAGAATATCCAGGATTTCAAAAACATCGTCGCCGGTAATATCGGTATTATTGTCGGCGTCGGCAGCGATATATTGGAAAGGGGACGTGAAATTTTCCACCCCGAGTATTTGCCTGGAGAGGAGTATCAGGTCTGTCACCGAAATGCCTTCGCGGGGGTCGGTGTTTTTTTGGGGGATGATTTCGTAGTCCAGATTGGTATTAATATTTGGGAAAAAATAATTGCCTGCCACATCTGTTCCCCTGACAGACCTTCCGGGAATTTCAATATCAACATCTGGGACCGGGGAGTTGTCCGCTTTTTCCACTTTTCCAAAAATGGCCACTTTGGGTGCGTCCGCAAAAAACAAAAGGCCCGTCCCGCCTGAAAGGTCTGTTGAGGTTTCTTCAATTTCGCCATAAAAAAAACCGTTCAGGATGCCATAAGTAGCTGCGGGCGAAGAGGTCGAATTGAAAAAGCCAAAGACCGCACCTGTGGGCTGAGTCTGTGTTTCATATGGCCCGAGCCCACCGCCCTGGCCGATGGTATATATCACTGATTTTTCAGGAATATCATAATTGAAAAAAATGCCGAGCGCCTCGTTCAGTTTGTTGATGTCGCTGGTATCGGTGGCATTAAAATAAGACCTTATTTTGATGGGAGAGGAAATGGGGTTTGCACCCGTGATCTGCCACGAACGGTTGGCGACCATCCAAATATCAAAGTTGATATAATCGGCATCCGAAAGGTTGAAGCCGATGTTTCCATAGTCGGCCCTCGTGCCCGATTCGATGCTCAGGCCACTGCCCAATGTGCCGATGTCCTGCCCGTTTTTTTTGATGGAAAGGATGAGCTTGTTTTCGTTGCTGTTGTAATAATGAGTCCAGCCATCGGCGTCGGTGCATTCGGCATTGGCCTGCAGGGAGATGCTCGGTGCATCAATGAGCCCGAGGTCGTTGAGGATGTCGCATTGGGAAAAAGTTTCCAGAAAAGGGAAAAGCAATAGGGCTGCTATGAGTGTTGATATTCGCATGGGTGTTGAATTTCGTTTGTGCGTAAATCGGCCATGCCTTTGCGGCAAGCAAATACATAAACCTATACCTTAGAAACGGGTTGTTTGTTGCAAAACCAAGTAGCCAAAAGTGTGGTGGTGAGATGTCCGAAATTGAATTGGCAGTGAGAAAGTCCTAAAGTGGATGTGGGAAATACGGTGTTGCAAAATTAGGCAAAAAGTAGGGGGTGGCAAAATGGGGGATAGAATAGGTGGGCATTATTCAATACGAGGTACTTGACCAGAAGAAAACATCTCCCTCAACCATTTCCTCCCTCGTCCGTTCCTCCCAATATCTTATTGAATTTATTTTAAAATTATGTCAGATTTCATTCATAAACTCCAACAAAAACTCCAAGCCCCGCTCCCTGGCCGCACCGCTCAATTAAAAATGGCGCCCACCTCCCGCCGCAAATACATGGCCGCCCCCGCCAACGCGCGCCAAGCAGGCGTCATGGCTACCCTTTTCCCCAAAAACAAAGAGTGGCATGTGGTACTGATAGAGCGCAACCCGAACGACCGCGACACCCACGGCGGGCAGATCAGTTTTCCCGGCGGCAAGGCCGAACCACACGACGGGACAATGCTCAAAACGGCACTGCGCGAGACGGAGGAGGAGGTCGGTATTTTACAAAAAGAAATAAAAGTGCTGGGGAAATTGAGCGAGGTATATATCCCCGTCAGCAATTTTAATGTCTATCCATTTGTCGGCTATCTCGATTTCCAACCAATATATAATATCCAAGAAGCAGAAGTTTACAGAGTGCTGGAAGTGCCTATTTCCCACCTGAAAAACGAGGCGGCAAAACAGCGCACCACCGACATCCCGATCAACAAATTGCTGACCCTGAAAAACATCCCGTTTTACGAAGTGGAAAATAAAACCCTGTGGGGCGCTACGGCCATGATGCTGAGCGAACTGCTGGAGTTGACGGGAGACGGTTGACGGTGGACGGAAAGCAGGCCTTGATTCTATCTTTTTGGAATTTTTTCCTGCCGCCCAGAAAGAATTCCAATCCCCGTCTCTCGTCCACCGTCCACCGTCCGCCGTTTGCCGTTTGCCGAAAAAACCCTGCTTGCCGTCAAAATAAAGTATCTTTGAAAAACTTGTTCCTTCATTTATAAGTTAATTTATTTGACAAGTGTTTTTAATTCCATTTAATTAGCTATCGCATTTAGTTATTGGCTGTTAGACAGCTCTCGGATATTCAAGATTTAATCCTATTTGAATTAGCTAATAATGCGAATAACGGGTTAAATTTTTCGAGTATTGATTATCAATGGTTTAGGCTCCACGTTTACTAAACTTTTAAAGTTTAGTAAACGTAACTGCCTGAAAATCAGTAGTTTTTTTTACCCGTTATCCGCATTAATAGCCAATGGCAAACAACCAATAGCAATTGTCAATTATATTTTATTATGTCCATGTCCAGTCATAGTTCCAGTCAGTTTAAATTCAACGGCATCCTCGGGGTTGTCCTTTTGGTTGCTTTTTTTGTCGGTATTTTTTTCATCATGTCCGGTATTTTTTGGGTACTGAAATGGGTAGCGCCCGTGATGTTGGTTGCCGCTTTTATCATTGACCGTTCCGTGGTGACCGGCTATGTCAAATGGCTGATCGACACTGTAAAATCCAATCCTTTGTTTGGTATCGGGGCCATTGTTTTTACCATTATCGGTTATATGGTGGTGTTCCCTTTTTTATTGGCAAAAGCACTTTTCAAGAAAAAAGTAAAAGAAGTAACCCAAGATTTTGAAAACAGACAGCAGGGCGAATTTGTGGATTACGAAGAGGTGAGCAGCGAACCCAAAAAAGAAGAAACCCTCGAATTGCCGAGGCTGGAAAGAATGGAACGGCGGCAGCAAAAAAGGAACGATTACGATAATATGTTCGAGTAATAAAAATGGTTTTTTGAAAAATAAAAGCCCCCAAGTTCATGGTTGAACTTGGGGGCTTTTTTTGTGAAAAGAATTCAAATCTGTTAGGCCGTCTCCGTGCCCTTCCAAAAGAGGGGGACAATTCCCCCTCTTTTGGAAGGGCACGGAGACGGCTATCAACTACTTCCCTTGTGCTTATATATTCTTGTTTCCAGTCATCTCATTCATCTATAGAGTAAGACTTCAGGTGACAAACAAAGCGATACTCAGACTGCGGACTGTTGGACTGAAGACTGCCGACTGCCCTCCTCGTTCATCACTTTCGTTTGGTGCGAAATAGACTCCTGGTGGATGGCCCTCAAAACCGTTTCGACAAAACGCTTGCTCAGGTTTTTTTCTTCGCCTTCGGCAAATGCCTTTTCGAGGATTTCGTTCCAGCGGGAAGGCTGCAGGATGGCGATGTTGTTTTCCTTTTTATACTCGCCGATCTGGTCTGACAGCTTCATGCGGGCGCCAAAGAGGTTCATCAATTGCGCGTCTATTTCGTCAATTTCATGGCGCAGGAAATCAATCGTTTTCAGGAAAGAAGTATTCTCCGTCGTCTGTTCCCGGACGACCAGTTCTTTTACCAACACCCCAAAGCGGTGGGGGGTAATCTGCTGTGCAGCGTCGCTCCAAGCATTGTCGGGCGTGGGGTGGACTTCGGTCATCAGGCCATCGTAATTGAGGTCGAGTGCCTGCTGTGCTACTTTTTGCAGCATGTTGCGGTTGCCGCAGATATGGCTGTTGTCGCAGATGATCTGTAGGTCGGGGAATTGGCGTTTGAGTTCGATGGGCAATTGCCAAAGGGGGTTGTTGCGGTACTTCGTTTCGCCGTGAAAAGAGAAGCCCCGGTGGATGGCACCGATCTTCGTGATGCCCGCTTTGTAAATTCTTTCGATGGCGCCGATCCAAAGTTTGAGGTCGGCATTGATCGGGTTTTTTATCAAAACAGGAACATCGAGGCCGCTCAAAGCATCGGCCACTTCCTGCACCGAAAAGGGGTTTACGGTCGTCCTTGCCCCGATCCAAAACACATCAATGCCGTGCTTCATGGCAGCAAAAACATGCTGGGTATTGGCGACTTCGGTAGTCACTTTCAGGCCTGTTTCTTTTTTTACTCTTTGCAGCCATTTCAGGCCGGGCGCACCCACTCCCTCAAATGCGCCGGGGCGGGTACGGGGCTTCCATATGCCCGCCCGGAAAAGGTCAATGCCGACGTTTTTCAGCCCGCGGGCCGTTTCCAAAACTTGCTCCTCTGTTTCGGCGCTGCAGGGGCCGGCGATGAGGATGGGTCGCTCTTTTTTTTCAAAAACTGGTTGAAATTGCATGGTGTATGAATTATGGCTGTTGCCTGCCGGCAGGCAGGCAACAACATTATTTATCTAAAATTTCTCCAATCCGATTGGCCTTCTCCATTGCTTGGTGAATACCATCAAAATTGTTCTTTATCAAAAAACTCCTGAATTGCGATAGCACATTTATATGCTCGTCGAGCACGTCGAGGAGGTTGTCGCGGTTTTGGCGGAAGATGGGCGTCCACATGTCGGGGCTGCTTTTTGCGAGGCGCACGGTGGAGGCAAAACCACTGCTCGCCAGTTCAAAAATCTGCTTTTCGTCCTGCTCCTTTTCCAGCACCGTGAGGGCGAGGGCAAAGGAACTGATGTGCGAAATGTGCGAAACATATGCCGCGTGGACATCGTGGTTTTTGGCATCAATCCGCGCTATTTCCATGTTCATAGAGCGGTACATTTTTTCCACCAATTCGACGGCTGCCGGATCGCTGTCCTGTCCATCGCAGATGACGGTGAATTTGCCATCGAACAAATTTGGGATGGCCGCTTCTATGCCTGAATATTCGGTGCCTGCCATGGGATGGGTGGCCACGTAGTTTTTGCGCTTGGGATGGTCTTTCACCTTTTCTAAAATTCTTTCTTTGGTCGAGCCGACTTCTATCAAAACCTGATCGGTCAGCATATCCAAAATTTGCGGCAGCAATTGCAGCATGGCATCCACGGGAGTCGCCAAGATAATGAGGTCGGCATTTTCGACCCCTTCTCTCAGGGGCATGTCCTCATCAATGATGCGGCGGCGCAATGCCTTGTCGAGGCTCTCCTGATGCTGGTCAACGCCGATTATTTTATCGGCAAAACCATTCTCTTTTAATGTGATGGCCATGCTCCCTCCGATAAGCCCGATTCCGATGATTGTGATGGTCATGCTATTGAATTTGGTGGTTTAACGATGTGATCGGTTAAATCAGGAGGTGACTTCAAGTCACCTCCTGATTTTATCCGCCCGATGGCCTCCTCAAATATTTCCTCTTTCGCGCATAAAGAAACGCGGATATACCTGTCGCCCTGCGACCCAAAAATACCCCCTGGCGTCAGAAAAACATGCGCACCGTAAAGCACCTCGCCCGAGAGTTCATAGCCGTCTTTATATCTTTCGGGCACGCGCGCCCAAACGAACATTCCGCCATTTCCTTCCTCCCATTCGCAGCCGAGCATTTGTAATAATTCAAAAACTTTTTCCCGTCGCTTGGCATATATTTTATTTAAATCAACAAACCAGTTTTGGGGCAATTGCAGTGCCTTTGCCGCAGCCAACTGAACGGGCTTGAACATGCCCGAATCCATGTTGCTCTTGAACTTCAGCACTGTTTGGATGAGGTCGGCATGGCCTGCCAATATGCCGACCCGCCAACCTGCCATGTTGTGCGATTTGCTGAGGGAGTTGAGTTCGAGGGCGGTGCCTTTTGCCCCGTCAACGGAGAGCAGGCTGAGGAGGTTTTTATTTAATATAAAACTATAAGGATTGTCGTTGACGACGAGGATGCGGTGCTTTTTTGCGAAAGCAATCAATTTTTCAAAAAAAGGTTTTGTGGCGCCTGCGCCTGTCGGCATGTTGGGGTAATTGACCCACATCACTTTCACTTTTTGCAGGTCTTTTTTATTTAAAATATCGAGGTCGGGCAGCCAGCCATTTTCGGCAGAAAGGGGATATTTCATGACCCCTGCCCCTGCCAATTTTGTGGCCGTAGAGTAGGCGGGGTAGCCGGGGTTCGGCACCAGTGCGAGGTCGCCTTTTTCCAAAAAACTCATCGCAATATGGACGATGCCTTCCTTTGACCCGATGAGCGGAAGTACCTCGCTATCGGCATTCAGTTTCACCTTAAAAAAACGCCCGTACCAAGCCGCAAAAGCAGCCCGCAGTTCAGGTACACCTTTATAACTTTGGTAAGCATGGGTGTCGGGCAATTGACTTTGGGCATTGAGTTCAGCGACTACTTTTGGGTGCGGAGGCAGGTCGGGGCTGCCGATGCCGAGGTTGAGCACGTCCTTGCCCTCGCTGCGCATGGCAGCTATTTCGCGGAGCTTTTTTGAAAAATAATACTCCTGAACGGCGTTGAGCCGGGTGGCCGGTGGTATGATGGTATTGCTGGTCATTTTATCACTACTTAGGTTTTGCATCCGATTAAATCGGGATGAAAATCTTGGCCGGAAGTTCCCTTCCGGTTACAACATTAAACTTCAATATGCTCCCCCTGTCGGTAAACGCCCAGGATTTTCAGGTCAACGACGAGCGGCCGCAGCGACTCGATGCCCTGCCTCCACTGCACTTGCCCGTCGCAGATGAAATCGACAAAAAAGAAATATTCCCATTTTTTTCCGGCGATGGGGATGGATTGGATTTTGGACAAATTGAGTTCATAAGCAGCCATCACGCTGAGTACTTTGTGGAGGCTGCCGACCGAATGGCTCACCGAAAAGCAGAGCGATACTTTGTCGGCGCCGGCAGGCACATCGGTATCTCCCTCGCGGTGCAAAACGAGGAAGCGCGTGTGGTTCTGTTTGTTGGTTTCGATGCTGGGGGCCAATATTTCGAGGCCGTACATTTCGGCAGCGAGGGTGCTTGCGATGGCACCGGTATTTTTCAAGTTTTTATCGCGGATATGTTTGGCACTGAGGGCGGTGTCTTCTGCTTCCACCAAACGGATGTGCGGGTGTTGCTGGAAATATTTTTTGCACTGGGCGATGGCCATCGGGTGGGAATAGACTTCCCGGAGGCCTTCTATTTTCTGGCCGGGCAGTGCCATCAGGTTTTGTTTGATGCGGAGGTATATCTCGCCGCTTGCCTCCAGCCCGTTTTCGAGCAGGCGGTAATAATTGCCGATGATGCTGCCTGCCAATGTGTTTTCGATGGCCATGAGACCGAGGTCGGCGGTCTTGTTCTGGATGGCCTGCACGAGGTCGTCGAAGGTGTCGCCGGGGACTATCTCGACTTCGCGGGTTTTAAAAAACTGCCTCGCCGCGATGTCGTGGAAGGCGCCGGGGTAGCCTTGTATCGCTATTTTCAGGGCGACCTGCGTGCTGCTGGCCTTGCCTTTATTTATTGTCGTACCGATCAATGTGTCCATGTTGGGTATTTTATATTTTTATGAAATAAAAAAAGTCCTGACGGTGCAGGACTTTAGTTGTTTCGATTTATTCGATAAATATAAAAACAGCCAAAGCCCTTTATGGGAAGCCATAAAAATAAAAGTTGTAAAATGAATAAAATGATTGGTTAGGTTGCATGGCCAGAAAATTTATAAAAGGACAAAAACAAAAAAGCCCCGCTTGCGGGACTTCCAATTTTTATCTTCAAACCTGATGAACAAAAATTCAGCCGTCCCTTATGCTTGGGCATAAAAGTAAAAGCTAAAAAAATAATTGTTCAGATGCAGGTTCATAAATTTCTTTGTTGTGGGGGCAAACATAGGGCTATTATCAGTGGGGCGCAAGTATTGGGAATTATTTTTTTGACAATGAAATCGCAAAATGATGATTGAAATCGCAAAATATGGCTTTCATGAATCAATATTTTCAAAAACAAAAAGCCCTGCAACCAAAGCGTTTGCAGGGCTTTTTGTTTTTCCGAAAAAAATATTACGGCCTGATATTGCGCTTGCTGATGCGCACTGTTTTCAAGACTTTGTTCTCTTCGCCGACCATGCTCACGAGATAGATGCCGTCGGGCAAATCGGAGACATCGTAGTTGTTGGCATAAGAAGTGTCAAAAGTTTTGACCCGTTTGCCGAGGATATTCGATATCCAAAGTTTTTTCACAAAATTGTTTTCCGACAATGATATGTAGTTGGTGCTCGGGTTTGGATAAATTCGCAGCCTTGCTTTTTGGGCTTCGCTGACGGGCGTCAAGCCATCTATGCACAGATCATATTCAGCGGTAGCCAAAATGTCGTTGGGGGCGTCAACCGTACTGACGGTCACTTTGGGAGAACAGCAACCGGTCGTTCCTTTGGGCCGTATATGCAGGTCGAACAAAGAAGTCCCGCCATTGGGGGCGACCACCAAAGGTATGTTTGGCCCTGGCATGTTTGTGTTTATATTCGAGATGACACCGGTAGAGTAGCACTGGTTTTCATCGCAAAAAAGGAAATCCCATTTGCTGGAGCAGCCTGCATCAGCAGTGATTACTTCCCACCTCAGTTTCATGGTGTCCGCAGAATTGTTGGTAAGTGTTGCGTGAAAAACGGCTTCTGCGTAGTTATCGGTCAGGTCAACCTGTATCGTCCCCGTAAATGGGTTCGGGCTGATGGTAATGTCCTGTGCCTCCAACTGGAAGACAATGAACAAACAAAATAAAAAAGGTACGAGTCGCTTCATATCGTTTATTTTAGTGTGGCTGCAAATTTAGCCTAAATTACACTGCTATGCAGGAAAACTTTTTGCCAAAATGCTCAATCCCTGCCTCATTGTCAAGTTATTTACCATAACCTTAACTAGTAAAGGAGGTAGTCCGTGATTTTTTTTAAAATGAAAGGCGGTGTATCAGATGTAATGTTTTTTTTCGAGGGATTCATATCCTTCGCTGAAATAAAAGACGCCCCACTGTTTTGTTCTAAAACTTGCGGGGCGTCTTGTTTGTCTTTTTTTAAACCTGCACTTATTTATGCAAGGTCACCCGTTGGGTGATTGCTTTTTCGTCGTTGACGAACCTAACTAGATAAACGCCGTTTTCGTAATTCGACAAATCGAGCGTAGTTTCTGTAGCTTCAAACTCCCTGTTCAGCAGCACTTTGCCGTCAATTGAAAATACTTGCACGTCCATGTTGCCGCGGATGTCGGAAGGCATCCCAACATTGACCAGTCCGCTGGTCGGGTTGGGCGACAAAGAAATCCGGCCTTCCAGTCCGCGCTCGTTCACAGATGTTTCGATGCTTGTTGAAAATGCAATTTCGTCATCTGGCAGGTTGTACGAGCCATCATAATAATAAACTTCGTTTCCGGCCAAGTCTTCGATGGTGATGTTGCCATCAACAGGGCAACTGCTGTACTGACCGCCGTGCAGGCCGTCGCCATAGCTGTCGTGATAGAAAAAAGTGTAGCATTCGTTTACTTCGAGCGATATGTTTTCAATGACCTCCGACTGTGATTGCGCTGAATTATAGGTTTTGGAAGCAACGACGTCTCCGGCGGAGTTCTTTATTTCCCAGCTCATTTCTTCTGCCCAGCAGTCCATGTTAATGGTCATGGTCAGTTCCCTGTAAACGTCGGGGCCCTGACCGATTGTGGCAGTGGCACTGTCGTCGCTTGGGTCTTCGTCCATGTTGCCGTTGGGGTTGCTGAGTGTGGCCTCGACCGTATTCTCTCCCGTGGAAGTAAAAGTGTATCCATCCAGCACAACGGTAGTTGATTCGAAAGGTGCCAGCGAGCCGGTCCATTGGTAAGTAGCATCGCTTCCGCCATTGATGTTATAGGCGATGTCAACAGATGTCAGGTCGCTACCGCCCCAATTTTGGAAAGCGATGGTCGGGGCAACCGTTTGTTCGCCGATGCAGACTGCCGCAGGGATTTCCCTGATATCGATTGTTTTTGAGTTGTCGGCAATAGTCCAGCTTACCGGAAGGTCTTCCACGGTGGCTGCTTGGTGGACAAATTTATTGTCGTCGTTTTGCACAAAAACGATCAGTTCGAGTTCGTCGTAATTATAAACCTTGATGTCGGCCAAGCTCAATTCTTGATCAATGGTATATGTGTCGCCGGCAGTCCAAGTGCTTGCGAGGGCAGTACCTTCGGGTCCGTTGAAAAACTTCTTGAATACATGGTGGTACTCTGTTTCTCCATTGGTGCCGCCCGGTGCGTCGGAGGCAAGGATGGTATGTTCAGCAAGGACGATGCGCAATCTCAGGTAGCCAGAAACGTCGGCAGTGGCATCGAGGCTGCCCGTTACCTTTACCTTTCCGTCCACGATCTCTGCGCTCAAACTGATATCGAACTCGGAGGTATCGGCATACACGTCGTCAATCTTCTGCTGTGTGAGGTTGCCCAACGAACCGGGGTCGCCGCCGCCTGTGACAAAAGAACCTTGCATGACGATCTGGGGGGCAAAGCTAAAGCCATAGTAGCCCTCGTTGCCGCTGACCCGCGCTACCACTTCCTCCGGGTTGTCGAGGAACATAGGGTCGAAGCCAGGCCACCAAACCTGATAAGCAAGGAAAATGACCTTATCCGGGTTGGCATTGACCATTTGTTGGAGGCCAGGGTTCAATGATGCGCAAGGTGGGCAGGAGGCCTGCGTGGCTTCTTCGATGAATGCCATGCGTGGTGATTGAGCATTGCCCTGCGTGGCCAAGAACATGGAAACGCAGGAGAAAAACAGGAAGTAAAATCTTTTCATAATAATTGAGTTTAGTGATTGGGCTTCAGAAAAAAGCAAATCGTTTTTTAAGCTCATCAATTGACGAAATAGGCTTCAACCTTTGACAATAAACCGCAATGTCTATAAATGTAAAAAAGAAGAGATGTGAACTTGAAAAAGCGAAAAAACTATTTTTATTAGCGCCAACTTTGATAGTTAGTGTTTAGAGTTTTATCTGTTTTCAGGAAGGATGTTTCGGGGAGGGCAAAGGTAATGAAACACATTGCTTTTTCCATGCACTCTTTCCAAATATTGTTTTGTCGGTTCAGTGACCTTATTGTGTTTTGATTTGTCTGAACAGCTACTCTAAGGCCAAACAAAAAGACGGCGCAAAGACAGTTGCTGTCCAAACTTTCACCGCACTGCCTTGTTAGTCAAGCTACAACCGGGGCTGTTCGTTTATCTGTGTCGCCCTGAACCTAAGTGGTTGATTGTGAGTGTGTTTTTTTTTCAAAAAACACACTTCACTGAACTGCCTCCTACAATCAAACAAGTATCAAAATGAGAATTGCCGTTTATCGAAAAGCCCATTTCAACGCTGCCCACCGCTTGCACAACCCCAAGTGGTCGGATGAAAAAAACGAGGAAATATTTGGCCTCTGCAGCCGTCCCAACTACCACGGCCACAATTACGAAATGGAAGTAAAAGTAAGCGGCGAGGTAGATCCAGAAACAGGTTATTTGATAGATTTGAAAATATTGAAAGACCTCATCAGGGAAGAAATAGAAAAGCGCTTCGACCACAAAAACCTCAACCTCGATACAGAAGAATTTAAAAACCTCAACCCCACCGCCGAAAATATATGCCACGTCATCTGGAAAATACTCCGTTCCCATTTACCTGAAAAATACGACCTTGCCGTCCGGCTGTACGAGACACAACGGAACTTTGTCGAATATCCGGCGTGATCAGTCCACAGTCCGCAGTCCGCAGTCCGCAGTCCACAGTCCACAGTCCACAGTCACCCCCAAGGTTCCAAGCCGTCAACCGTTCACCGTCAACCGTCAACCGTCAACCGTTCACCGTTCACCGTTCACCGTCAACCGTTCACCGTCAACCGTCAAAACATGCAAGACTTTCCTAAAACTGGGCGCAACAAAATAAAGCGCATCCCCAAAAGGGGGCAATATGACAAAGAGACCATTTATAAAATATTGGACGATGCTTTCCTTTGCCATATCGGCTTTGTGGTGGACGGGCAGCCGTTTGTAATTCCGACCGCATATGGGCGGGAGGGGGATAAAATATATTTGCACGGCTCTTCCAAAAGCAGGATGATGATGGGCATGGAAAAAGGTATTCCGGTCTGTATTACTGTCACCCATTTGGATGGGCTGGTGTTGGCGCGTTCTTCTTTTCACCATTCCATGAATTACCGCTCGGCAGTTGTTTTTGGAACAGCAAAAAAGGTGGAAGGCAAAGAAAAAGAAAAAGGGCTTTTTATTATTTCTGAAAATATATTGAAAGGCCGTTGGGACGAAGCGAGAGTGCCCAATAAAAAAGAATTAAAAGCGACCACGGTACTCTGCCTTACCATCGAAAGCGCTTCCGCAAAAACA
The DNA here is from genome assembly GCA_011321935.1 of Bacteroidota bacterium. GTDB lineage: Bacteria > Bacteroidota > Bacteroidia > Chitinophagales > Saprospiraceae > UBA6168. Next base: position 35,409 of record DROJ01000479.1, read on the forward strand.
AGGACCGGCCCACCGGGCGATGAAAAAGAAGATTACGATCTGCCGATATGGGCGGGAGTCCTGCCGGTTAAACAAACATATGGAACGCCGCAAGCTGACCCGCTTTTGAATGATGGAATACCGCTGGCAAAAAGCGTTGAGAAGTTGTTGGATGACTGAGACAACTTTCATCTCCTGTTTTATTTGATAAATAAAATTAAATCACCTTATTTTTTTATGAAAAACTTCACCGACTCCCGACCCAAGCCAAATGAATATAACTCCTTTTATAAGGGCTATATTGACCAAGTAAAAGATGACGATTTTTACCAAGCCCTCTCCGATGCCCTTACTTCCATTGTTGCATTTTATAAAAATATACCTGCCGGTAAATGGGAACATAGATATGCTCCCGATAAGTGGACAATAAAAGAATTATTGCTGCATATAATAGATGCCGAAAGGATTTTTGCTTGCCGTGCCCTGCGCATCGCCAGAAACGATATGACGCCTTTGCCCGCTTTTGACGAGAGCAAATATACGCCAGCCTCAAAAGCAAACTTGCGGACGCCCGGTTCTTTGATCGAAGAATATATAGCCGTGCGGGAATCAACGTTGCATTTGTTTAAATATATGGACGACGAAGCCATTGGCCGAATTGGCATAGCCAGTGATAGCCCGGCCTCGCCACGGGCACTCGGCTTTATTATAGCAGGGCATGAGCTGCACCATGTCAATATAATAAAAGAACGGTATTTATTACAAACTCCCTAAATTAATTTCTTTAAAAAAAATAAAAACCATATCTTTAGTCTTCACTAAAGATATGGCCATGAAATATTATTCTTCTTTTCTTTCCCTGTTTTTTATTGCATCAATATTTTCTTCCCTCAAATATATTGACCCTGAGCCCCAAAGCCTTGCGGACGGCCTCGTCGCACATTATACTTTTAATAAATGTGTCGTAAATGATGAGACAAAAAACTGCCCCGACGGCAATATATTCGGAAAGCCCGGCTGCCATTGCGGCGTGGAAGGCAACGCCCTTTTCCTCGACGGCCTTGATGATTATATCGAATTTCCGGGCATTGTAAACCGCTGTTTTAATACCACTGATTTCACCATTAGCTTTTATATAAAACCGGGCAAATACAGTGTTTTTAAACAAAGCCTTTTTTCAAAAAGGGAAAATTTCGAACAATATAATATGCTCGATTTCCAACTTGATATAAATATGCGGAAAATAAAAACCGACCTGTACGAAACGCCCGAAAAATATTTCAAAAACATATCTCCCGAAATGCCCGGTACTGATTGGATGCACTTTGCCCTCGTGCGCCGGGGCATCCATGCCTATACTTATATCAATGGAGAATTGCGCCGGGAAGGCCGCCGGTGCAGCGGCGTTGACATTGGCAACGAGGCCCTGCTTTCTTTTTCCAATTCGGCCTGCCTCTCCACCGGCCGCGCCGTGCGCTATAAAGGCGGCCTCGACGAATTGCGGATATATGACCGTGCCCTCAGCGAAAAAGAAATCGCCAAACTATATGCCCTCCACCCCGTCGAAAATGCGGAAACAGACTGCATTACTTTTATTCCAAAAAATAATTTAAAAGAAATAGAAAGCGCATATATTTGTGCGGTCAGTGATTAGTAGAACAGTGATTAGTGATTAGTGATTAGTGATTAGTAAAGCAGTGGCCAGTAATTAGGCATCCTGTTTAGCTAACCACTAATCACTAATCAACTAATCACTGATCACTGTTCTACTAATCACTAATCTACTAATCACTGTTTTACTAATCACTAATCACTATTTTATGTTCGGAGATATGTTAGGCAACCTGGAACAGCAGCAACAAGACATGGCTGCTAAATTAGAAAGCATCACCGTGGAAGCCGATGCTGGTGGCGGGGCGGTAAAAGTAAAAGCGACCGCTTCGCGCAAAATATTGAACATCGCAATCGACAAAGAAAAACTCGACTGGGACGATGTGGAAATGGTGGAAGACCTCGTGCTGACCGCTATCAATAATGCCCTCGAAAAGGCAGCCATAAAAGAAGCGGCAGAATCGAAAAAAATGCTTTCGCAAATGATGCCGGGAGGGCTTGGCGCATTGGGGAATTTGTTTGGAAAATAAAATATTGAGTGGTCTTTGCGCACAAAGAGTTGACAGCTTTTGGTGCGTTCGGTATTTTTGTGGCATTACTTGTCCTGTATTTTTCCATTGAGGGACAAGTATCAATATCCAGCATGTTTTTAAAAATAATGCCCTGCCGATATAAAAAATTCCAAATCAAAATCATCGGTAGGCGTACCTATTTTAATATTTAAAGGCCCTATCACCGTACCCATTTGATAGCCCAAAAATACGCCCTGCTGCCAATGTGCAGAAAGCAGCCCATCTACCCTCCCACTTAAATTGGAAGCATTGTACCCTACCGTAGCATATTGCGAGGGCATTAATTCAAAAAGTATTTCAAAACCAAGTGCAGCGGCATTTGTGCCGTTGTTGCGCATAATCGGAAGGCCTGCCTGCAAAATAAAATTAGGCCGCAAATGGTCGTACATGCCACCTTGATAAAACAAAAACTGCCTGTCAATAACATCTGTGCTCAAACCTATTTGCCCAGTTATTTTCCCGGTTGCTTTTTTTGAAAAAGGGATATAATGGCTATGCCCCGCAGACAGCCAAATATGTTTACCGGCATTGTTAAAATCAAATATAGAAGAGGTGATAAATTTGGAAACAAGATACGAGGTATAGCCTTCCGAGGGATGCTCCGGCCTGTTCAGGTGGTCGGTATATATGTTTATAAAATAACTGAGCAGTTGCGTATTGATTGGGAAAAATATATCCTGGTCTGCGTTTTCATTAAAGCCGTACCACAGCCATTCCAAACCTGTTTTTATTTGCAGGCTATTGGAGGGAGTCCAGCGGAGGCCGCCCCTTACTTCAACTTGGTTGTGCTGAAAAACTTCGTAATCTTTATCTGAAACAAAACGGAAATAATCATCCCCAATTAGATTAAGGTCGGCAAAAGGGGTTGCCTCCCTTAGCGAGCGGTAACTATAAGTTGTTTTAAAATAAGGGTTGCGCGTAAGCCGCACTTCAATGGAAGCATAATCGCCCCCGGTCAGGATATGCCGGAAGGTAGAATTTAATAAAAGGGATGCACCAAAATCATTATCGTAGCGCAAACCAACGTTCAAAAAATTATTGCTTTTTTCTTCAATATATACATCCAGTATTTTTTCTTCATTTATTTTATAGCGGGTCGTTTCAAATAAATTGCTTGCCTGTAATTTTTCCATTGCCTCCTGCACCCTGGAAAAAGGAATATCCTCATTTAGCGGGAGCTGCAATATGTTTTTTATTTTATCGGCCTCTATATGTTGCTGCCCGTTTATTTTTATGGCAGTAATATTTATTGTTGGGTCAACAATGGGCAGTTCTTTTCTTTTTACATAATTGTCGCTGCTCAGTTTTTTTAATTCGTCGGCTATATTTTCGGCAGCTTTTCTACCCAATTTTATAAACTCTTCCGACTTGTCAAAATCACTTGCCGAAAGGCCGGGCAAATAAACATTTATCAAATAATCGGGGTCGTACTCATATTCGCACCTCACCTTGGTCATGACCACTTCGTATGTTTGTCCGATCACATCAAAAAGGCCAGCCCCTCCGGCAGCGGAGTCCACTTCGACCAGCCGGACGCCTATCACGATGTCTGCGCCTTTTTCCCGCATTTCCCGCACCGGGAAATTATTTAATAAGCCGCCGTCCACCAATACCATACCGTCCATCCGCACGGGATTAAATACTAAGGGGATGGACATAGTGGCCCGCAATACATCGGGTAAATACCCTTTGTCCAATATGACCTGTTCTTCAAAATCAAGGTCGGCAGCGATGCAAAAAAACGGGGTGGGCAGTTTTTCAAAATCCCGGATATTGGCAGCGGGTGCGCATAGTTCCTGAAATTTTTGGTAAATATTGGTGCCGTCTATCAGGGCCGCATTCAAGCCTACCTTTGTGCCATTCCGCGGTGCAGAAAAGATAAAACGTTTCTCTGCGCTTTTTACTGCAAAAGGGGCTTTTGTCCGGTCTATATCATTGCCCATCAGTACCGACCAATCCATATCTTTTACTATTTCTTCCAATTGTGCCGGCGTATATCCGATGGCATATAGGCCGCTCACCAGCCCGCCCATGCTCGTGCCGCCGATGCGGTCAATGGGCACTTCCAGTTCTTCCAATACCTGCAGCACGCCGACATGTGCGAGGCCGAGCGCACCGCCGCCTTCGAGGACGAGGCCGATTTCGGGAGGGGAGGTGTTTTGGGAAAAAATGCGGGAGGGGATTAATATAGCGAGGGCGAAAATGAAGATGGATATGATATTTGGTTTCATATTTTTGGTTGTTTTTTTATTGTTTTTAGATAAACCTAAAATTCATGAAAAGTTGCGTTCCCAAAGGAACGGTTCAAGAATATATTATCTTCAAAGGTAGTGAAGTATTGGTTATATTGAAGTGATATAACCGCTGCAACGAACTTTGTTTATTTTGCCAAAATGCTTACATTTGCACCAGAAGAATTAAAAATTCCTGCCAAGAAGGGACGAATTATATTGGTTCTTCTCCCTTTTTAGTGGGTGCAATGCAAATGTATTGTTATTACAATTGGCGCACAAATCTCATTTAATGAAAAATTGTATCATTATAAATACCTGGGGTAAATGCACAAAATGCTCACTCGGCTCCGCTGTTTTTTTGTCATCCGCTTTAGCGGAACTGCAACGTGATGAGGGAAGCCATGAACACCACACACACCAGACATCGCAGTTCCGCTAAAGCGGATGACAAAAAACAGTGGAGCCGAGTGAGCATTTTGTGTATTTACTCCGGATATTTAAAATGATACATTATAAGCCTGTTTTTAAAATTTACCCACTAAAAAGGGAGAAGAGCCATTATATTCTTTATAGTTTATCCTAAACGTACTGTAAGTACGTCTTCCGCAGGTCGCTTCTTTTAAACAGAGGTCTTTAATCAATTGGTTAAAGACCTCTTTCTATTTGCACCTTATTCAACAATATTATATGTTTTGACGAATAAAACTTCCATACTGTCTAATTAAACCTAAAAAAATAACACAAATGCAATTTCGAATAATTCTTTCATTTATAGCCGCTATAATAATTCCTGCTTGTAAAAACAATGAAAGAGGAAGACGGCTAAACCAAAAATACATTTCGTATTGGGGCGAAACCTATTGGGAATACAAATTTAAAAAAAACGGGAAATTTATTTGGAAGGCAGAAGGACATTATGGCAATGTCAAGGAAAGGGGCACATATGAAATCATCGAAGACACTCTCTATTTATTTTACACAAATAATAAACTTAAAAAAGAAGGTGTGTTAAATCATAAATATTTAATACAAGGAGACTCTTGTATTCTTGATCTCACTGAGGATATGAATTATAAATTTTGGACAGAAGATTACATTGAAACAATCACAAATCCCCCAACTGCGGCCGAATAACAATATCCTCCACCACTGCCGAGGGGCTCATCTGCCAAGCCCCCCAAACAGCAATCGCGATATCATTGGCCTGCATCAAACGGCTTTCCGGCAGGTCAACGCCGGCCCAACTGTTCGACCAAGTGGCGCCCGGCATAATAGACGTTACCTTAATTCCTTTGCTTTTCATTTCTTCCCGCAGTACTTTTGAAAAACCCAGCAAAGCAAATTTGGAAATACTATAGGAGCCGCCGTTCGGATAGGCAATAAGGCTGGCAATCGAACACATATTGAATATATGTCCGCTCCCTTTTTTTAGCATCACCGGCAGCAGGGCGCGGGTGAGGTGGTAGGCGCTGTAAAGGTTGGTTTCGATCATTTGTTCCAATGCGCCGTCGTCCTCTTTGCTTATTTCTCCGGGAATGAACAGGCCTGCATTATTGACCAATATATCCACCTCTTTCCAATGTTTTTTTATATGCTGCGCAAATGCGAGAACCTGCGTTTTTTTTCGCACATCGGCCACTTTGGTCAGCACTTCTATATTCGGGTTTGCGGCCAGCAATTCTTTTTTAAATATTTTAAGGTCATCATTATTGCGGGAACATATAGCGAGGTCAAAACCCTCCGCTGCGAATTTTTGGGCGATAGCCCGGCCAATGCCTTTGGTGGCGCCTGTGATTATTATTTTCATTGATATTAGTTGTTAATTGTTAGTTGTTGATAGCAATTTGAGAACGTGAGTAAAAACAATTAGCAATCAACAACCAGCCATTATTTCCCAAAAGCCCATTCCAAAAACTCAGGCAACACTTGCCCCCAAGTATATGGGTGGTGGATGCCGCCTTCCACTTCCCGGTAATATATATCGGCATCGCTGTAGCCCTTGCTTTTCAATTCTTTTATCAAGTCGAGTGTATCGTCAATGGCGTCAATTATGCCGTTGTTGTTGCGGTCGTCCTTTTCGTCCATGGTGCCGGTCTGCAGCCAAAATTTAAGGCCGGGCCGGTACTTGTCGGCATGGATCATTTCGTGGATGATGCGGCAGGCGTCGGGGTTGTCTTTTGTAAAATCGCAATGCCGCCACCACAGTGCCCCCGAAAAAATACCGGCCATTTTAAAATGCTGCGGATGGTTCCAAACAATGTCGAGGGCAGAGAGCCCGCCGAGCGAAAAACCCGCAAAAGCAGCCTGTGACGGGTGCGGGTGGCAAGGGTAATGATGGCGGATAAACGGCAGCAGTTCCTGCGTGACGAACCTCGAATATTGCCCCGCTTTGTTGCCCCTGTTCCGGTAATCGGCTTGCCGGGCAGCGCCGTATTCATGCAGTCGGTCGCCCGCATGAATGGCCACTACTATAATGGAGGGTATTTTTTCTTCCAAAAATAAACGGTGCAGCGTCTTGGTCAATTTGACCTGCGCCATGTCCTGCCCGTCGTTGAAAAAAAGGAGCGGCAATTTGCTCCTTGTACTCGCATCGTAGTCGGGCGGCAGGTAAACATCCACCTTGTATAAGGTGTCCAAAAAAACTGAACGGAACTGCCGGATGTAATGCACAGTGATGCCATCTTTCACCTCCGTCGAAACAGAACCCCATTTTTTCCGCAATTTGGCAATGTCCTCCATAATTTAGTTTGTGTGTTCATAAAACATGGGCTTTGGAAATTTTCGTAAAGCAACACTTTTTATTTTTAAAAATCAATGTCCGATGCTTTTCCATTTGGGAAATGGGAGTAGCTTTGCGGCCTATTTAAAACAAGGCTTTGCCGAATCGAAAACAACAAGTTATCCGAAGTCGGCAAATGTAGTAAAACTTAATTCCATGCTGCTCCAGCAGCAATAACTACACATCAAAATCAGAACCATGAAAAAAATCGGCATCCTGTTCGGCCAAGAACGGACATTCCCAAAAGCATTTGTTGAGCGCATCAATTCAAAAGCCCCAAAAGGCATCAAGGCCGAATTTGTGACGGTGGACGAAGTGATGATGAACAAGCCCTGCGGCTACGCGGTCATTGTTGACCGCATTTCGCAAGACGTGCCCTTTTACCGGGCCTACCTGAAAAACGCAGCGGCCACCGGCACGGCGGTCATCAACAACCCGTTTTGGTGGAGCGCCGACGAGAAGTTTTTTAATAATGTGCTGGCCGAACAGATCGGTGTGCCGGTGCCAAAAACAGTCCTGCTTCCGAGCAAAGACCATCCCGACGACACCACTTCCGAAAGTTTTACCAACCTGAAATACCCCCTCGATTGGGATGCGATGGCCGAGTACGTCGGCGGCTTTCCGGTTTATATGAAACCCCACTCTGGCGGCGGCTGGAAGAGTGTCTATAAAGTTGACAACTGGACGGAGGTTTTCAAAGCCTACCACGAGACCGAGCAGTTGGTGATGATGTTCCAGGAAACAATTGATTTCGACAGCTATTTCCGCTGCTATTGCATTGGCCGGAAATACATCCGCATCATGAGCTACGAGCCGCGCAACCCGCACCACCTGCGCTATGTGGCCGACTTCAACCCATCGAAAAAAATGCTGGCATTGATGGAGGACTATGTGCTGCGCCTCTGCAAGGGCCTCGGCTATGATTTCAACACGGTGGAATTTGCCATAAAAGATGGCATCCCTTATGCCATTGATTTCTGCAACCCTGCCCCCGATGCAAATGTTGATTCGGTAGGAAAAGAGAATTTTGAATGGGTGGTAGAAAATATGGCCAACTATGCCATCGAACGGGCAAGGGAGCATAAGGAAGGGCAACAAAATTTGACCTGGGGCACTTTCATGCAACAGAGCATCGCAGGTAAGATGCCAAAACCGCCCGTTAAAAAAAGAGCAACAACAAAGAAAAAATGATTGAATGGCTAAATGGCTAAATGGTTTTTCCCGCATGGCGTGTACCTGCTTTGCGGGAAAAACCATTTAGCCATTTTAACCATTAAACCATTTTATAAATATGGAAAATACACCGATAAAATTAGCGATCCTCGACCTGTACGAAGGCACCAAGAATCTGGGGATGCAGAACATCCAGGACATCGTAAAAGAGTTTTCGCTTTATGTGGAGTACGAGATATTCGACGTGAGGAGCGAAAAGCAGGTGCCTGGCCTCGACTATGATATTTACATTTTTTCGGGCGGCCCGGGCAATCCGCTAAAAGGGGACGAAGCATGGCTCAGCCCTTTCCACAAGCTAATTGACGAGCTTTGGCAGTTCAACAAATACGGGGAAGGCGGCAAAAAATACTGCTTTTTTATTTGTCACTCTTTCCAGATGGCCTGCCATCATTTTGGGGTCGGCACCATTACCCGCCGGAGGGAGATGTCCTTCGGCACTTTTCCGGTCTATAAAACAGATGAGGGCAAAAAGGAGTGGCTGTTCAAGGCATTGGAAGACCCGTTTTGGGTGGCCGATTTCCGGGAGTACCAAGTCATTGACCCAGATTACGGCCGCATGGAAGAACTCGGCGCAAAGCTGCTTTTGATCGAAAAGGAAAGGGTCTCTGCCGACCTGCACAGGGCGATGATGGCGGTGCGTTTTTCCGATGAAATGGTCGGCACGCAGTTCCACCCCGAAGCCGACCCGAACGGGATGCGCAGTTATTTTACAGATAAAGAAAGAGTGATTGCGATCATGGAAGAGTATGGAAAAGACAAGCTCGAATCCATGGTCAGAGACCTGAACCACCCCGATAAAATAGAAAAGACACACCACATCGTACTGCCCTTTTTCCTCCACAAAGCCATTCAGGGGGTGAGGGAAAATATGCTGGAATTTGCCTAGTTTTGAGGGGATACATTCATTTTAATTTTCATTTTAATTTTCATTTCAAATGATCTCCTCTCACCGCAACGATTTTAATTCTTCATTTACAGAAAAAAAGTACCAAGCTTTCCTCAAAGATATTGAGCAACAGGTCAATTACAAGGCGCCCTTTGCCATTGCCGAGACGCCGGTCTTTGTTCCAAAAAAATTGACTGACCAACTGTTGCAGGCCTGTGATGAGCTGGTGGACGTGATCTGTCGGCCCGATTTTGCGGAGCTGTCGAAAGGTGCTGTTTTGCCGGAGTACGATGTGCCAAACGAAACCCCGCACACCGATTTCCTTTCCGTTGACTTTGGCATTTGCGAAGATGAAAACGGAACACTCTCTCCGCAATTGATCGAAATCCAGGGCTTCCCTTCTTTGTTTTTTTACCAAGAAATTTGCGCCGCCGCCTACCACGGCCATTTTGAAATACCTGGCCATCTGAACTACCTTTTTGGAGGCTTGACCTCCGAAGGTTATAAGGAGAAACTGCAAAAAATAATCCTCGGAAACTCCCGCCCCGAAAATGTGGTGATGATAGATATCGAACCCGAAACACAGAATACGAGGATTGATTTTATCGCAACAGAAAATGCGCTCGGCATAAAAGAACTTTGTGTGGCCGACCTAAAAACAGAAGGCAAAGACGTTTATTATTTTGATAAAAACGGTAAAAAAACAGCCGTCGAGCGCATTTACAACCGCGTCATTTTTGATGAACTGATAAAACGTACCGACCTGAAAAGGGAATTCCTTTTTGGCAATGAATACAACATCGAATGGGTAAGCCACCCCAACTGGTTTGTCCGCATCAGCAAGCACAGCCTGCCGCTGTTCGACAGTGAATTTGTGCCCGATTCGTTTTACCTCAACCAAAACGGCCTTCCCGGTGATTTAGAGAATTACGTGCTCAAACCACTGTTTTCATTCTCTGGCCAAGGGGTCATCCTCAACCCTACGCAAAAAGATATAAACGCTATTCCCGATAAGGAGCGCAGCAATTTTATTTTACAAAAAAAAGTAAAATACGCGCCCATCATAAAGACGCCCGACGGGCTGGCCAAAGTTGAAATACGCATGATGATGGCTTGGGAAAAAGGAGCGGAAAGGCCGGAAGTGCTCACTAGTTTGGTGCGCCTGAGCAAAGGGGACATGGTCGGCGTGCGCTATAACAAAGGCAAAACTTGGGTGGGCGGGAGCATCGGCTTTTTTGAGATGTAAAATTAGGTACTGTTCGACAATATTAGGGTAGCGGCCAATTTCCCAAATTTTTGAAATTTGGAAAATTTAATTCCTTTATTTTGGGCAAGCACAAATTTTCCAGATTTTAGAAATCTGGAAAATTGAGCCACCCTAATATTGTCGAACACTGCCTAAAATTAAAAGTAGCATTTTAAATGCTTCAAGGTACGGTATGTTTGCCCCGTCTCCGTGCCCTTCCGAAAGAGGGGGAATTAATTCCCCCTCTTTCGGAAGGGCACG
>DROJ01000480.1 GCA_011321935.1 Bacteroidota bacterium
ATTAAAATGATACTATTGCCCGTATCATTTTATTTTTTCTAAAAAAAATTGTTGGTAAAGCGGGCTTTGGGAAGTTTGAAAAAAAACAGCCGACCTTGCCAGTTATTCCCCATTCTTTTTCAAACTTTGCAGGGCAACCTGCCCTCTGCCGCGCATTTATATTTTTAATGGTAACTACCTACCCCCCCTCGAAATCCCGGAGGGATTGAATATGAATAGCCCCGGATGCAATCCGGGGGGTAACGACGGGAAACAACCCCGGAGGGGTTGAATGTTGGCCATCTGGATTCACATTCAACCCCTCTGGGGTTGTCACCGGCCCTCCATCGCACATCCCCGGATTGCATCCGGGGCTATTCATATTCAATCCCTCCGGGATTTCGAGGGGAGTGGTAAGTAGTTACTTTTACTGAAAATAAAAAACACCATACTATGCTAGAGACCTGGTTTTCAACTTTTCGCAAAAACATCATCGGCACCGGCCGCTGTTTTCAGACCCCCTTCGGGGAAAAGGAAATCCTGTACGCCGACTGGACGGCAAGCGGCCGCCTATACGGGCCCATCGAAGACCTGCTGCAAAAAGAAATCGCCCCTTTTGTGGGCAACACCCACACCGAGACCAGCGTCACCGGCTCGATGATGACATTGGCCTACCACCAAGCCCTGAACACCATCAAGCAGCATGTGGGCGCCAGCGAAAGCGATGTTATCATTGCCTCCAATTCGGGCATGACGGGCGTGGTCAATAAATTCCAAAGGATACTCGGGCTGAAAATCCACGAAAGGTTCCAGGACTGCCTGCACCTCGACCAAGCGGAACGCCCCGTCGTTTTTTGTACCCACATGGAGCACCACTCCAACCAAACAAGTTGGCTCGAAACCATCGCCGACCTCGAAGTCATCAGGCCGACCGGTGAGGGGCTGGTTGACCTGGAACATTTAAAAGAACTGCTGGAAAAATACAAAGGCCGCAAAACGAAAATAGCTGCCGTCACCTCCTGTTCCAATGTGACCGGGCTTTTTTCGCCTTATTATGAAATAGCCGAAATCATGCACCAAAACGGAGGTCTCTGCTTTGTTGATTTTGCCTGCTCGGCGCCATATATCCACATTGATATGCACCCCGGAAAAGAGGGGCAATGCCTGGACGCCATTTATTTTTCGCCGCATAAATTCCTCGGCGGGCCGGGTTCGAGCGGCATCCTCGTTTTTGATTCTAAACTGTACAAAAACAAAATCCCCGACAACCCCGGCGGCGGCACCGTCGCTTGGACCAACCCCTGGGGCGGCCATGCCTATATCGAGGAAATAGAGGCGCGCGAAGACGGCGGCACGCCCGGTTTTTTGCAGGCCATCCGGGCAGGGCTTTCCATTAAATTAAAAGAAAAAATGGACGTGGAAAAAATGATGGAACGCGAGGAGCAAATGCTGGAAAAAATATGGCCCCGGCTCGACAACATCCCCAACATCCACGTCTTGGCACATATGCACCGCAAGCGCCTCGGCGTCATTTCTTTTTACATCGACAACCTCCATTACAACCTCGCCGTGAAACTGCTCAATGACCGCTACGGCATTCAGGTGCGGGGGGGCTGTTCCTGCGCCGGCACTTACGGCCACTACCTGCTCCACGTATCGCCGCAAGACTCAAAAGTCATTACCGAACACATCAACGAGGGCGACCTTTCTTATAAGCCCGGATGGGTCAGGATGTCCATCCACCCGACCATGACGGACGAAGAAATCGAATACCTGATGCAGGCCATCGAGGCCCTTTGCCTGCACCACAAAGAATGGGGCAAGGACTATCATTATTCCAACAAAACGAACGAATATGTCTTTAACGGAGAGGATGATTTTGGGAAAAAGAAGGTGGGGGAGTGGTTTGGTTTTTTGGAAGAAAAAGAGGCGGTGCATTTGATGTAATGCTGACTAGGCACGTCAAGTGTCTCTCGACACTCGCAATGATCTGCCGTCCCTGCGGGACTAGGGCTATGGTGCCTCCCATCCTAGTCCCGCAGGGACGGCAGGTCATTGCGAGGGATGTGAATCCCTTGACGACATGAAGGCTTCTTTTTGGGCAAACTCTGAGTCCTTGCCAGTTCGACGGTAATTGCCTAACTTTGATAAAATGAAATTTATATGACCACTCCTTTTCCCGGCATGGATCCGTTCTTGGAAGGCTACCTTTGGCCCGATGTACATGGCAGTTTGGCCAATGTTATAAAAGAGTTTATCGCCCCTCTAATTAGCCCAAAATACGTAGCGAGAACAGAACTTTACACCGTTGACGACTCCTCCCCCGAAGAAGATGTCGGCATCATGTACCCCGATGTAGAAGTACTTCGCCGGAGAAAAAGCCCCCCACCTGAACCCTTGTCATTTGATACAGACATAGCCGTAGCAACCCCCGCGACGACAACCATTCCCGCCGTTTTTTCTGTGGAAGTCCGCATCCCTGTGATAGAAATCAGGGACAGGGACAATAACCAACTCATCACCGCCATCGAAATCCTTTCTCCGGTCAACAAGCGCAAGCCCGGCCTTGAACCTTACCGCGCAAAGCGCAAAAACCTTGTCGAAGCAGGGGTGCATTTTTTGGAAATTGACCTGCTGCGCCGCGGCACGCGCCCTTTTGCCTATCCCTACTTGCCCAAGGCCCATTACCTCGTCACCCTTGTCCGTTCTGCCTCTTGGAAAACGGAGGTATGGGCCGTTGATATCAAGGAGGCTTTGCCGGTACTCCCCGTCCCTTTGAAAAGCCCCGACCCGGATGTCACCTTTGACCTCGGCAAAGCCCTGCGCACCATTTACGAACGCAACCTCTACCACCTCTCCATTGATTACCAACAAAGCCCGCCGCCGCCGCCGTTTTCTGACGAAGACCAGTCATGGATGGACAATTTGTTAAAATCAATTGCCTAGTGTAATTTGGCCTTTCCGAGGCTGTCTCATAAGTCAATTTTTTGAAAAAAAGTAACTGCTTAGTCTCCATCCAAGGAGTTCTTTGAAAAATGCTTGAAAAACAGGAGCAGCGCCTTATCTTGCCATTTTTAACCTGGCAGAAGGCGGATCGGTCAGAGATTCTCTCCTACATTGGTGCTAACCAAGCCCTGTGTTTAGTCTAGTCCGGGTCGGATCCTTGCAAAAATGCATATTGGCGAAGAATGCCTTGTCATTCTATCCCCTAAGAGAGATTAATCAGACTTATATATCCGGCCTGTCCGAAAAGTCTCTGCC
>DROJ01000481.1 GCA_011321935.1 Bacteroidota bacterium
GAAATTAGAAATAAAAATTAAAATGAAAATGAAAATGAAAAATTTCACCCGTTCCTTATGCTTTGTATTCACGCTTTTTATCAAAACCAAAACATATCGCGGGATAGGTTTTCATTTTTTTAAAATGAAAAAATGAAAATTAAAATGAAAATGAAAATGAAAAATTTCACCCGTTCCATGGGCTTTATATTTTAGCCTTTAACAGATATTAAAACATACAACAGGTGGAATTTTTCATTTTCATTTTAATTTTAATTTTCATTTTAATTTTTATTTCTCTTTATGCTCACCCCCAATCCGACCATCATCAAACATGCCCCCAACCAAAACAAATTAATGCCCGGAAAAACAATTGTTTCCAAAACAATATAATCCGAGCGGAAAGATTTTTTGGCAATTTCGACAGGTATGTTTTCCAATTCGTTTTTCCGCTGCGCAATCAATACCTCGATTGTTTCCGTATTTGGGTCAATGCCCGTAAAACGAAAATGCAGTCCCAAATCATGGATTTCATCTTTTAAATTAAATGGCGAAGTGCCGCGTATAAGATAAACCGGCTCCGCTTTATATGTACCCGAAAGCCCTTTCCCCCTTACCTCGAAGATAGCCCCCACGGCAATATCGCCCTCCTGCCTGTCATAATCGGGATGCTTTGGTTTATTATTAAAACCCGTGAATTTAATATTCAGGCCATTTAATTGAATGGCATCGCCCTGTTTGAAATTATAAGTTTTATAACCCAAATTTTCTTCCATCGGAAACAGCATGTTCAGTGTCCCCTCATTTAATCTGACCTTAAAAGAAAGGTCGTTTATCTGCACCGGATAAGTAAATAATAATTGCTGCCGCAATACCAAAACCGGCTCCGCATAAAAGGTAGTGTCGTCTTTTTCAAAAGCAATTTTTAAACTAAAAGCAAAGTCGCCCTCCTGCGGTTCATAATCAGGGTGAACCGGGTTTTTATTATAATCAACGAGATATACTTTTGTTGGCAAAACTGGTTTAGCAGAAGAATTTCTCAATGTATCGAGAATAATGACCGGATTGTTTTTCCCTAAAATATAAGCCCGGTAATCGAGTTTGTCTTCCTCTTCTTTTGCCAATGAAAAATCCCTTTCCCTCGGCGATAAACTTGCAATATGCGTAAATATATCTTTCTGTAAATAATGTTTTGTGGACGGGTTAAATGCGCTCACTTTTACCACTTTGTTATCATAGGTAGCCGTCGGCACAACGGTAAATTCTTCCACTGCTTTTCCCTCCCCGTCCATCTTTTCATATTTTACAATAAACTCCCGCAAGTTGCCGATCATGGTGTCGCGCTCATAGGTTACGCGGTAACCGCTCATGAACATAGGCATTCCCTTAAATAGCAAAACATTGTTTTGCAGCATTTCTTCGGGCAACAGTCCGCGCTGCATAACGGGGTTGGAGGATATATGTTTTTTATTTAAACCGGAGGCAATTATTCCGATTAGCATTATCCCAAAACCGACGTGCGAAAATACCGAACCCGCCATTTTTAAATTGCCTTTCATGGCAGAAAACAAATAATCAATATTTCCAGCAATTGCAAAATAAGCAGTAAATGCCAACAACCAAAATTGCCATGCCACCAAATCAATCCAAAAACCCGTGGCCACTGTCAGCAGTATAGCGGCCACCGATATAATGCTTATTTTTTTCCAAAATTTAGCGGCATTTTTTTCCCAATTAATACCGCGGTAACGCAGGAACTGGGCGAAGCCCGTCATCAAACCGATAAACACGCCGATCCATAATTGGTATTTATTATAATGCGCTATCGGGTCGTTGATAGTATAGCCGTCGAAGCCTTCTTTAAATGCGCCGATAATTTTATTGATTACCGGCAGCGAGGTGGAAACCGTAATTATGACCGCCGAAAAAAGCAATACCAAGGAGCCTATAAACATCCAGAATTCCCGCGAAAAAAGTTTTTCCTCCTCCTTTATATCGGGTATTTCTTTTCTTCTTTTAAAAAACAATATCAACCCAAGTCCCGTAAAAAAAACCATAAAAGCAACCAACTGCGTTTCCAGCCCCATCTCTGTAAATGAATGCACCGAACTATCGCCCAATATACCGCTGCGCGTTAAATAAGTAGAATATAAAATCAATATAAAAGTGAAAATATAAAACAAATAAGTGCTCTTATAAGAGTAGCCCGTATTCCTCGCAATGAGGTGCGCATGGATGCCCGCCAACAATAAAATCCACGGCACGAGCGAAGCGTTTTCAACGGGGTCCCAGGCCCAATACCCGCCAAAACTGAGCGCCTCATAGGCCCATGCACCGCCCATCAAAATACCCGTTCCCAATATGGCCGCGCTGAACAATGCCCAGGGCAGCGCAGGTTTCAGCCAGTCTTTGTGCCGCCCCGTCCACAGCCCGGCTATGGCATAACAAAAAGGGACAACGGTGGAGGCAAAACCCAAAAACAAAGTCGGCGGGTGTATGGTCATCCAATAATTTTGCAGCAGCGGGTTCAGCCCGTTTCCCTGCAACAAGCTCACATAATCGGCATTGTTAAAAAGCGGAATATCCATCACATCGCGGAGCAACATCAGCGGGTTGCTGCCCACTTTTGTTTCCCCCGAAATATATATGCCCAATATCATCGTAAACGTAAACGCCTGCACCATCGCAAGCACTGAAAGCACCGGCGCCTCCCATTCTTTTGCCTTCCACATCAATATAAAACCCAGCACCGCATGCCAAAACATCCACAATAAAAAACTCCCCTCCTGCCCCTCCCAAAATGCGGAAAAAATATAGCGCATCGGCAAATCTTCCGACACATGCAACTGCACATATTGGTACTCAAAATATTTATTGACCATGGCCGAAAAAATCAAGCCTATAATTGTAAATATACTCAGGCCATGAATTGAAAAAGCAACCCGCCCGATCCGCCGCCATGATATATAACTTTCTTTTTTTCTGTTTTGCGTCGCAAAAAAATAGCCCGCTGCGGCCAGCAGGCTCATCACAAAACCAAGTATAATGGCAAAATGCCCGAGGTTTTTATAAAGTAAGTGTTCGTTTATATATTGTATTTCTTCCATCAAAATTAAAATGAAAATGAAAATGAAAATGAAAATGAAAATAAAAATGAAAAAACGCCCGCTTCTGGTTTTAGATATTTGGTGTTTTCATTTTCATTTTGATAAAAATCAACCCTTCTTCGCCGATTTAATATACACCTCTTCGTCCTTATATTTGGAGGGGCATTTCATTAAAATATCGGAGGCGACAAATTCATCGCCCATCATTCTTCCCGTGACCACTATCTGTTCCGACATTTCAAAGTCCTGCGGCTTGGCGCCGTGCAGCACTACTTTGCGCTCCGCGCCTTCGGTGTCTTTTATATAAAATGAAAAATAATTGGGGTCAACTTTTGGGTCGTATTGCATCTCTTTGTCTTTCGACAATTGGCCCGCAATTTTGACTTTGTTGCCCGTATCCTCGGCGACTTGGAAAGAGGAATAAGTACTCATGTCGTCGGCTGCGTTCATCAACATGCCGACGGCCAATCCGATCATGGCCAATGCGACGATATATATTTTTTTCATAAAAATTATTTTTCGCACCGTCTTTGTCATCTTGGAAAGAGCTGTTCAAGTAAGTAGTGCTTTCATGGCAGATACCTAACGTGAACAGGTCTTTCCAAGATGACAAGGGGAAAGTTTCTTGTATTTATATTTTTGTAAAAATAAAGGTTAATCATGGTTTCTTCAAAAAATAACAAGTCAGTAGTTAGTCATAATTTCATTTCATTTGTGATAGCATGGCCTTACATTTATTGCTATCCAACTGATTTCTCATTCAATTCTCTCAAATGGTATTGCGCCACATTTTCTCAGCATTAGTTCCAAATTATCTGCAAATCTATGAGCATACCTTTCTTTGTCTGCCGTTGGAATTTTAAAATACAGGTTTTCCCGTTTTTCAAATTCTTCGTATTCTTCATCTTCGTTATCTTCTATTTCACCAACAATTTCAAGATAATGTCTGTAATGTCCAAATTCATGTGGTAAAGTCCTATATAACTGTGTATTCCGAACATTATCTAACTTGTACTCAGCTACATGGAATCGTTTTTCTTCTTTTAAATTATGGCCATCATTTTTTAACCTGTTCAATTCTTTTTGGCCTTCTGGTGAAAGGTTTTTTGGCCATTTTAATTTATTTGAATAATCAATGGCTTCTAAAATAATAGCAGGCCGAAAATCATTTTTATATTGATAAGAATAAATAAGCCTTCCCCAAACGGATGAAAGTATTTCTTCTTTTCTTTTAGGTTGCCTGAGTATTATCAAATTTAACCTTCCATAGTCTTCTGGCCGTATATGTCGAATTAATTCTGATAAATCCTCAACTGTGCAAGCATGTTCAGAATTTTTTCTTGTTTTTTCAATAATAAATTCAAATCTGTTTCCATTTATTGTTCTATATTCTACTCTATATTCTGTCAACCTTTCGTAAAATGATTTCATGGCAATAGCTGGCCAAGGTATTACCATTTTATTTTCCTGACCATACCCCTGTTTTGCCGTCCCTATATTTCTATTTCTACGTGTCGGGTTAAACATTATTAATCTTTTATTTACACATGTAATCATGCATAAAATAAATATTTGGTAAATATGACGATATGTTTTTTTTATAAAAAAAGTTATTCAGTTTCTTAAAACTGATGAACTCGCTTCATAGAAATTTTCTTTATCCAAAGCCGTAAAGGCAACCAATTCTTTATCGTTTTGGTAGTCAGTCAAAAGCAGCTCGGCAGCTTCCCTCCGCTGTTTCAGATCTTCTTCCTCCTTTAGTGCCTCCGACCGAATATCCTTAAAAATCAATTCGACAATGAACAGTTTTTCAATTAAAGGCAACTGTTTAATAACATCTACTATTTGCAATGCTTCCATATCAACACATTTTTTTGAAATTATAATCGCTGTTAATCACCTCGAAAGTTAGCACCATTTTTCTCGAATTACAATAAATGGAGTTTCTTCTTTTTAAACGGATGAGAAACCACATTTTATTTATTCCAAATAAACCAACCGCTCCCCCTGCTCCCTCATCTCACCCAAACACTCCAATTCCAGCCCTTCCTTTTTTGTTATTTCCAAAAAAGCAGCCACCCCTTCCGGCTCAACAGCCACCAGCAATCCCCCGCTCGTTTGCGGATCGCAGCAGATATATTTTTGATAATCAGAAACCGCCGCCACTTTATGCCCATAGCTGTCCCAATTGCGGTGCGTACCTCCGGGGATACATTTTTCAGACAAATAATAATCGAGGGCAGCTTTGTCGAGCAGCGGTATTTTATCGAAATAAATATGTGCGCCCGTGCCGGATGCCTCGCACATTTCGGTCAAATGCCCGAACAGCCCAAAACCCGTCACGTCGGTCATGGCCTGCACCTGCGGCAACGTGCCGAACACCTCGCCGATGTTGTTGAGGCGGCACATGCTGTCGCGGGCGAGGGTGGCATGTTCGGGTTTCAGTTTTCCTTTTTTTTGCGAGGTGGCAAGGATGCCGACGCCGATTGGTTTGGTCAAAAACAACTGGCAGCCGGGCGATGCGCCGCCGTTTTTTTTCAGGTTTTCGATGGCCACTTTGCCCGTAACGGCGAGGCCAAAAATCGGCTCCGGGCTGTCAATGCTATGCCCCCCGGCAAGCGGGATGCCCGCCTCTGCAC
The DNA here is from genome assembly GCA_011321935.1 of Bacteroidota bacterium. Classification (GTDB taxonomy): domain Bacteria; phylum Bacteroidota; class Bacteroidia; order Chitinophagales; family Saprospiraceae; genus UBA6168. The sequence goes on from DROJ01000481.1 coordinate 5,726, forward strand.
ATGCCCTGCGGCTGCCGTTGATGACCTCGTTGGCCACCTCCGGCGACAGTTTGCCGATAGGCCAACCGAGTATGGCGATGGCCATGAGCGGCCTGCCCCCCATCGCATAAATGTCGCTGATGGCATTGACCGAGGCGATGCGCCCAAAGTCGGCGGGGTCGTCCACGATGGGCATAAAAAAATCGGTGGTGCTGACGATGGCCGTCCCGTCGCCCTGGTCAATGACCGCGGCGTCGTCGCGCTCCTCGTTGCCCACCAAAAGGTTTTTGAAATGAGCCGCCTGCCCGTTTTTGTGGAGTATTTTGTCCAATACTTTGGGGGCGATCTTGCAGCCGCAGCCTGCGCCGTGGCTGTATTGCGTCAGCTTGATTTTTTCAGTTTCAGAAGTTGTGTTCATCCGCAAATGTTGTTTTAGGCGGCAGACAAAAATAAGCCTGCCGCATCCATATCAAACAGGATTGGACACAGATTGAACTGATTGAACAGATTTTCACTGATTTGATCCAGTATTGTTCAATCTGTAAAAATCTGTTCGATCTGTTCAATCTGTGTCCAATCCTGTTTGATAAATTTTTTCCATAATTCAGTGCTTGTTTTCAAATCACACCTGAGTTGCCTTGCATCAGAAGTTGTGTTTATCCGCAAAATGAATTAAATTTTTAGCTGTTTCGACAAAAGAATCTTGGCTTGTTTCAAAAACATGTTTTTCAGAAAAAGCCTTTTTATCGGTGCCGTACTGATAGGATTTGTCGTAATATTTTAGGGCAAAAGAAGCCGCCGTTGCCATGTCGCCGGCCTCGAATGCTTCTTGTGCCGCTTTCACGTTTTGCCCGCCCAGGCGTTTCCTTATTTTTTCCAGTGCCGCTATTATTTCCCCTTTCGGGAAATGGGCGTACTGCTGCACCAAATGCCCGATCCTTTTTTCAAAAGGCACTTCCAGCTCGATCAAAATGCCCGAGCACATCTGCGCCCACAGCCCGTCCGGCACATAAATACAGCCGATGGCCTTGCTCTCGTTTTCTATCCAAACCCTTTTTTCAAAATCGAGTTTCCTGAAAACCTCAAAAAGGTTGTTTTCAAATTGCTCCACCGTGGGCTGCGGCTTTTCGCCCAAAGCACCAAATGCAGACCCCTTGTGGTTGGCCAATCCTTCGAGGTCAATGACCTGTTCGCCCATTTTTTCCATCTCGTGCAGCACCTCCGTTTTGGCGCTGCCCGTCTTGCCGCCAAGCACCAGCAATTTTAGTTTTTTATTTAAAAAATGGCCCAAAGCCAGATTTCGGTAAGCCTTGTAGCCGCCTTCCAAAACCTGCACGTCGTAGCCCATAAACTCCAGCAGCGTGGCGAGGCTGCTGCTCCTTTTGCCGCCCCTCCAACAGTGCAGTGCGACCTCGTTTCCCGGCACCAGTTCTTTTGCTTCTTTTACAAAATTGGCCATTTTTGCGCCTGCCATTTCCAGCCCCTTCATCACCGCTGCATTTTTAGAAACCTGCTTGTAAAGGGTGCCGACCACCGCCCTTTCTTCGTCCGAAAAAAGGGGGAAACTCAATGCCCCCGGCACATGCCCTTTGGCATACTCGGCAGGCGAGCGCACGTCCAATAAGGGAGGCCGCCCGTCCGTATCAAAATAGGTTTTGAAAGAAATGGATTTCATTGGCAGATTAAAACATTAACTCTATCGAATGGAAATGGGCAAGGGCCCGTTTTTTCCCATTTTCGCAAAGCTATGATAAATAGGTGTAAGGTTTATCGGTTCATAGGTTTAATGGGTGATGGTACTTGGAGTAGTAGATTTGTCCCTGACTTCCTGCTGAAAAATAATTCTGGTAGTGGTAGCTTTTAACTGACGGGGTAATTTTCACCACTACCATAATTCTTAAATTGTAACTGCTTGCCACACCTCGAAATCCCTCCGGGATTTCGAGGTGTGCTAAGCGGTTACCTTCAATTTTCAAAAAAAACTCCAACCCCAAGCACCAACACCCTTTAAACCAATAAACCTTTACACCAGTAAACCGCTTCTTATGCGCATCATTTTACGGGTCATATACGAAAGCCTTGCACAGGCCATGCAGCAGTTGCGGGGCAACAAACTCCGCACCCTTCTTTCCCTGCTCGGCGTTACCATCGGCATTTTTTGCATCATCGGGGTACAGTCGGCAGTTGATTCGCTGAAGGACAACGTGATGGGCAGCCTCAACAAACTCGGCGACGATGTGGTCTATATCAGCAAGATGCCCTGGGCCGAAGACCCCGGCCATAATTTTTGGAAATACCGCCGCCGTCCCAGCCCCGACTTCGATGATTATGAGGCCATCAAAAGGAAAGTAAAATCTGCCAGCCTCGTCAATTTCAACCAGTTTATCGGTGTGCGCACGGCCAAATGGCGCTCCAACAGCGTGGAACGGGTTTACGTCGGCGCCAATACTTACGACTTTTTCGACATCTTCAACGTGGAACTCCAAAAGGGGCGCTACTATACGCGGGGCGAATACGAGCGCGGCGAAAACAAGGTGCTCATCGGCGATGCCGTGGCCGAGGGGCTTTTTGGAGATATTGATCCGATAGGCAAGCATTTCAAATTGTCGGGCAGGGACATGGAGGTGATCGGGGTGTATAAAAAATCGGGGAAAGACATTTTGAAAATCATGAATTTCGACCCCTCCATCGGCATCTCCTATCCTCTTGCCAAGCGCATCGCCAATGTCAAAAACGTGTTCGCTTGGGGCGCCGGCATCAACGTAAAAGCTGCCGAGGGCTACTCGCTCGATTATTTGATAGACGAGGTGACGGGCGTGCTGCGGGCAGAAAGGAGGTTGAAGCCAAAAGAAAAAAACAACTTCGCCCTGAACTACCTCTCCATCCTCGCCGGGCTGATGGACCAATTGTTTGGGATGCTTAACATACTCGGCCTGGTCATCGGCGTGTTTGCCATGATCGTCGGCATGGTCAGCGTGGCCAACATCATGTTTGTTTCGGTAAAGGAACGCACCAATATAATAGGTATCAAAAAAGCCATCGGCGCCAAAAAAGGCGTCATCTTATTGGAGTTCCTCGTCGAGTCGGTCATCCTCTGCATCATCGGCGGCATCATCGGCCTCGGATTGGTTTTCCTTATCTTTGAACTGCTGAAAGACTCCATGCCCTTCCCCATCTATTTAGATTTCAACAATTCTGTCTATGGCCTCGGCCTCTCTGTTTTTGTGGGCGTACTTGCGGGTTTCATCCCCGCATTGAGGGCCGCCAATATGGACCCCGTTGTCGCTATCCGACACGCGGGGTGATTGATTGGCTGAATGGTTAAATGGCTGAATGGTTAAATGGTTAAATGGTTGAATGGTTGAATGGTTGAATGGCTAAATGGCTGAATGGTTGAATGGTTAATAAAAAATCCGATGGGACTTATACCATCGGATTTTTTATTAACCATTCAACCATTCAACCATTTAGCCATTCAACCATTTAACCATTTAACCATTCAGCCATTTAATTGGCCTGACTTTTGGAAACAGCGCAATTGATCCTTATTTATTCCCGTCTAAATTGACTTTCCCCTCTTCTTTTTTCTCATTAAAATAACACAAGAACAAACTATGACAAAGTTGATTCCACTCACTATGCTATGCCTGCTCATGGCCATTAGCATCATGTCCGCCCAATCTCACAAAAAACTTTCCATCTCTACCAGCATCGGAATTGTTCCTACTTACACTGGCAAAAATGTAAAAACAGAGGTGCCGCCTTTGAGCATCCACCTTGATTACAAACTGTCGAACAATTTTTCGCTGGGCGCTTATGCCGGTTACACGGCTGCCACTTCCAAGCCGCGGTTGCTGACCGACGGCATCGTTTCGCAAGTCGAAAACAAGACGGCGAACTTTGCGCTCAGGGGCGCGTTCCACCGGGACATGACCGACAAATTGGCCATTCACGGAGGCATCCTTTTGGGCTACTCGGCCTTCAACACAAAAGAAATGGACGCTGATAGCGGAGAGAAAATAGTCCGGGAACGGAACGTTCCTTCCCCTTATGACCCCGATGCCCCAAAGGGGCAACCCTTTTATGCTGGCTTTGTCGGTGGCAAATACAGCTTGGGCAATGTTGCCAGCTTGACCGCTGAAATAGGCGGCGGGACTTCGATTGTCAGTTTCGGCCTTAGTTTTTCTATAAAATAAAATAGCCGCGTTTAGACCTGCCAAGTTTTTTCCCGAAGGGACTCCTATGGAGAAAAACCCCGCAGGTCTCGGCCTCCTAAAACCAAAACCTAAACCATATTCAATCCAATGGAAAAAAGCTCCGGCACTGCTTGCCGGGGCTTTTTCTGTTTATTTAAATACCGCTACTTTTGCCCAACTTAACAGCGGTATTTGTTTTCTATTTTTTTAAAAAAATGTAAATATCGTCGGACTTCAAATCCCGTTCATTCGCCATATTTTTTATGAAACCAGCAACTTCCATTTTATATAAAAACCTGGCCGACAAGGGCAACCAAAGCTTCTTCCTCATTGCCGGCCCATGCGCCATCGAAGGCGAAGAAATGGCATTTGCGATAGCGAAAGAAATAAAAAATATCTGCGGGGAACTGGGCATCCCTTTTATTTTCAAAGGCTCCTACCGCAAGGCCAACCGCTCGCGTTTGGACTCGTTCACCGGCATCGGTGACCTGAAAGCACTAAAAATATTGCAGGCCGTCGGCAGCCATTTCGGCCTCCCCGTGACCACCGACATCCATACCGAAAAGGAAGCGGAATTGGCCGCCCGATATGTTGACATTTTACAAATACCCGCCTTCCTCTGCCGCCAAACAAACTTATTGGTTGCGGCAGCAAAAACAGGAAAACCAGTGAACATAAAAAAGGGCCAGTTCCTCAGCCCCGGAGCGATGAAATGGGCAGTGGAAAAGGTCAGGCAGTCGGGCAACGGGCAAGTTTTTTTGACCGAGCGGGGCACTACTTTTGGCTACCAAGACCTCGTGGTTGATTTCCGGGGCATCCCCCTCATGCAGTCCTTCGGCCTGCCCGTTGTCCTCGATTGCACCCATTCTTTGCAGCGCCCCAACCAATCATCGGGCGTGACGGGCGGCCAACCGATGATGATCGAAACCATTGCCAAAGCAGGAATTGCCGCCGGCGCAAACGGCCTTTTTATCGAAACCCACCCCAACCCGGCAACCGCCCTCTCCGACGGGGCGAACATGCTGCCGCTCAACCAGCTCAAAGGACTGCTCACCAAATTGGCAAAGCTGAAAAAAGCACTGCTTTAAGTGTCACATTTCCAATCCTTTAGCCTTCTTTCTGTTTTCGACAATTTCTTTGCTTTGCCCTGCCTCCAAAATTTTAGCGGGTCACTTCAAGTGCCCCGCTAACTTGCCTGAAATTACGGCTTTAGCGGATCGCTTCGAGCGCCCCGGTAATTTGCTTAAAATTACGGGGGCACTTGAAGAGACCCCGTAATGCAGGCAGGTCTCAAAGAGCCAATATTTAAAAAACAAGCCAACCCCAAACGATCATTCTTCGTCATTAAACTTGACATTCAGGCAAAGAATGCCTACTTTTAATGCGTTGAAAAACTGGGTGGGAATTGCCCCACAAGCTTTCCTGCCACAAAACATCTCAATATGAAAGCCTACATCCTAATGCTCATCGTCCCTTCCCTTTTTGTCTCTTTTTCCCTCCATGCGCAACAAGCCGAAAAAACCCTGGTCAAAGCATTTAACCTGAAAGGCAGCCAAACGGTCTTCCTCGATGTGGATGCAGAGGTAGAAGTGAAAGAGTGGGGCCAAGAACAGATGCGGGTCATCATGACCGTAGCGCTGGAAAACGGCTCGGAAATCATGTTGAAATCGCTGGTCAAGGTAGGCAGGTACAACCTTGATTCCTCCGAAGAAGAGGCGCAGTTCAAAGTCTTTGCACCAGGTTTGGAACGGCAGGTAAAATTGCGCAGCGGCAAAGAGCTTTTGGAAAAAATCCATTTTGAAGTCTATGCACCGAGCAACGTTTTGGTAAAATCAAGAAACCAAGAAACAGTTGCTGAGAAAACGGTTCCATCTTTTTAATCAAGTGAAAACTAAATATCAAGGCATGGCGTTTTAGAGCGGTATGCCTTTTTTTGTGGGCAAGGTGAGCAAAGATTTTCCTCCCGATATTCACAGATTTTAAAAATCTGGAAAATCTACGCCCAACCAAAAAGAACACTGCCAGAATTCAATTCAATGGATAAAAAAACACTGATCGGCATAAAGGCCATTATCGAAGAAATCGAGGGCTTTAGCAATTTAATCCAAAAAATTGACGTGAAGGAAGACCCTGTCTTTCAGTCGGTTATCACTCAAATTGAATGGAAAAAGAAAAAACGGTATAAAGAGTTGCTGGGCCTTTTGATTCAATCCAATATTTATTTTGAAGATTTGAACAAAGAAATAATGGACTATCTCAAAAAGGATGAAAAGCCAACCGTAATCGAAAAACATTTTGCCTCAAAGCTTCAAAAAGCAAGAAAGATGTTGCATGTCTGATTGTTGGGACTAAACCGACAAAATTTTCAACATTGAAATGTCGTAACTGTTCAGCACCATCAAAATCCCGAAGGGATTCGAGGAGTGCTAAAGAGTTACGAAAAGTCCAGTTATATGCTTGACCTTTATTAAAAAGACACGGTTTTTGCCTCTAATTACCAGTACCAACAGAAACACTCAACGATGACTAAAAAAATATTCTTTTCTGCATTCTTTTCATTTTGCTTAGCCACCCTTTCTTTTTCCCAACTGGAAAAAACCATCCACCAAACTTTTGATGTCAGCCAATCAAATGCCATTTCGTTCGACCTTGTGAGCGACAGCACCGTCATTGTGCCCTGGGCCGGCAACAATGTCCTGACCGAAACAAAGATCGAACTCTACGACGCCTCCCCTTCCATCCTCAAGCATTTCATTGAAAAAGATCAGCGCTATGCCATTCAGGCCGATTCCACTTCCGGCGTTTTCAGGCTGTCGAGCGTAAAAATGAAGCGCGAACCCATCCGCACAAAAAACGGCGAGTGTTATGAAAATGTGCAAATCCGCCTCTTTGTGCCCGACGACTTTGAATTGCAAGGAAAAAACAAACTGGTGAGAGTTGACGAGAACTGAGGATGCTTGAATGGCCGAACGGTCAATAAAAATCCGGCGAAACTCATCCCATCGGATTTTTATTAACCATTTGGCCATTCAAACATTCAACCCATTCAACAATGAAAAACCCGTGGCAGACCCTCGACATCAAAACGGCCTATGAAAACCCGTGGATAAAGGTCACGCACCGCAAGGTGCTGAACCCTTCGGGCGGCAGTGGTATATATGGTGTGGTGCATTTTAAAAATATTGCCATTTCCATCGTGCCCCTCGATGAAGACTATAATACCTGGCTGGTAGGGCAGTACAGATATACTTTGGACGAGTACAGTTGGGAGGTACCGGAGGGAGGAGGCGCTTTTGGGACACCGCCGCTGGAATCTGCAAAACGGGAACTGTTGGAAGAAACAGGCATCACTGCCAAAACATGGATCGAGGCGGGGAGGCTGCACACCTCCAATTCTGTAACCGATGAGCAGGGGCTTATTTTTATCGCAAAAGACCTTTCATTTGGCGAAGCCGAACCAGAAGAAACAGAAGAATTGGCCATCAAAAAACTGCCGCTTAACGAGGCTGTCGAAATGGTGATGGGGGGAGCAATAACAGACGCTTTGGCGATGGTGTCCATTTTGAAAGTGAACTTGATGGTGGAACGCGGGTTAATCTAAAAAATGGCCATTTTAAAGCAATACCTCGGCAGGCACCTACCATTAAATTAATTGTGCCGACATAGAAGCAATTCAAAATCCTTTCCCTAAATTTGCGGAGAACAAACAGCTAAAACCTTTCTTGTAAACACAAAGCCTTTCCCAACAACTGAACTTACACCTCCCATTTTCCCATATTTTTCAGGCTATTTTGAAAAACAATCTGCATTTAATCAATGCCCTTAGACAATGAAGAAGGCAGAACTGTCCCCATCGGATCATTCTGCCTTTCTTCTTTTCTACAAAAAATTATTTCCCGTTTTACCCATTTCGAGCAACGTTATTGTTAACTTAGCTGTCTGTTCAACCGTCTATCTTTTATTCTTCCCGGCAAATGCCGGGGCATTTCCTTCACATTAAATATCACTCGAAATGAAAAGATTTTACCTTTACCTGTGCTTGCTTTCCTCTTTGTTCCTATCCGTCAATTTAGTGGCCCAACAAAACGACAACAGCTCTTCCAGCAGTGTTGTGATAGTCAAAATCACCGAAGACGATGGCTCGACAACCGTAAAAAAGAAGCGGCTTTCAGACGGGAAATCCATCAACGAATTCCTCGAAACACTTGACACAGAGAACTTCAAAAACGTGGAAGTCACCATCAAATCTACTGACAACGACGAGGCGGGCAGCGACAACGAAAACCTCATTTTCATCAAAACAAATGATGGCAAAACCATTGAACTGAACGGCGATGCCAACTGGCAAGAAGCCATTACCGAAATGGATTTCGACTTTGGACAAAGCTCCGGCGACTCCTATTCCTACTCCTATAGTACCGACGAAAACAAAGTCCTGCTGGGCGTTTACCCCGACAACAGCGACAAAGGCGTGCTGATAGGCAGCATCGTCAGGGGCAGCGGGGCGGAGAAAGCCGGCCTGCTCGAAAACGACCTTATGACCGCTATTGACGGCCGCTCCATCATGACCCAATCCGACCTCCACGATGCCCTTGCCGAATATGAGCCGGGCGACAAAGTGGCCGTCGAAATATTGAGAAATGGCGAATCAATGACCATCACCTCGGTACTCACAGCGAGGGACAGTAGGGTTCGAATAACAACCCACAGAGACCCATGCCGCGTATTTTTTGGCGTTTACGTGGGCAGTTACGGACATGGCCAAGAAGGGGTCGGCGTGAACGGTTTGGTAAAAGGCAACAACTGGCCGGCCGAAGTTGCGGGGCTGCAAAGAGGCGACCGCATCCTCGAAATAGACGGCATACCCGTCGGCACCAACAACGAACTGGTAACCGAAAGGGACAAGCACAAGCCGGGCGAAGCATTCACTTTTACCTATCTCCGCGACGGAAAAATTTACGAAGTGGACGCCCGTTTCAAGGAATGCCCTCGCGACAACGAGGTAAAAGAACCGGCCACCGAAGAGGTGCTGCCCGAACTGAACGAAGATTTGAAAATCACCGACAACACCCTCCAATTGGAGGAACTGAGGGCTTATCCAAACCCAACTTTTGGTGATCTAAATGTGGAGTTCAGAGGCGAAGCCGTTCCGACTTTGCTGCGCATCGTTGACATAAACGGCAAGGTCGTGCACAGCGAAGACCTCAAAAATTTTGCTGGCTATTACAAGCAAAAAATCGACATCACCGCAGGGGCGCTCGGCACCATGATCTTGACCATCAGCCAAAACGGCAAAACGGTTGCCCAACCTGTTATGCTCATCACAAGGGCATAGTGAAGTGATTAGTAATTAGTTGATTAGTGATCAGTCCGCCAAGTCCTTGATAATGTGGCATTTAACCAAAAACTAAATGGTTGGCTAATTACGATTTGTACCAATAGCTGAAATAAAGAAACTACTTTTTTTCCTCCCAAATTGGACTTAGGTTTGAAAAACGGGACGGCAATGCTAAATTGCCGTCCCGTTCTTTTTGTATAACTTTGATGCCTTGCACACCCCGCATCATTTTTGATTTATAAAAAACAAAACCTAAGTCCATGGATAAATTTACCAGACAACTTCTTTGCTTTCTTTTCCTTTCCAGCTTTTTGGCTACCACAAATCATGCGCAGGAAATCGTCCCCAAAAGGGAGTTCCGCGGTGCGTGGGTGGCCACCGTCGCCAACATTGACTTTCCATCAAAACCCGGTATCGGCGAAGACCGGTTCAAGGAAGAATGGGCCTCCACGATGGCATTTTTCAAAGATGCCGGGCTGAACGCCGTGTTCGCCCAGGTGCGGCCCGCGGGCGATGCTTTTTACCGCAGCAAAATAGCGCCGTGGTCGAAGTACCTGACAGGCAAAAACGGGAAAGCCCCGCGCAGCAACTACGACCCGATGGCCTTTATGATAAACGAGGCGCACAAACAAAACATCGAGTTCCATGCCTGGCTCAACCCCTACCGCGCCTCCATGGACACCCTCGCCGACAACCTTTCCGACAAGCACCCTTACCACAGCCACCCCGAATGGTTTGTGCAGTATGGCGGCAAGTTGTATTTCAACCCCGCCCTGCCCGAAGTAAGGAACTACCTCACCGAAATAGTGATGGAAATAGTGATGGACTACGACGTGGACGGCATCCATTTCGACGACTATTTTTACCCCTACCCGGCGGCCGGCGAACTATACCCCGACCAAGAAGATTTTGCAAAATACGGCTACGGCTACCTCAGCATTGACGACTGGCGGAGGAGCAACGTGAACGCCCTGATTTCACAGATTTCGGAGATGCTGAAAACGGTGGCCCCGCAGGTCAAATTTGGCGTCAGCCCCTTTGGCGTTTGGCGGAACGCCAGCCTTGACCCAAAAAACGGGTCCAAATCACAGGCCAGCATCGGCGCTTACGACGACCTCTATGCCGACGTGCGTTTCTGGCTCGAAAAAGGATGGATTGACTATGTGGCGCCGCAGCTTTATTGGCACATCGGCTTCAGTGTGGCCGACTATGAACTGCTCTTGGACTGGTGGCAAAAAAACGCTTTCGGAAGGAATGTCTATGCCGGACACGCCGCTTACAAAGTAGGCGTGCATACCGACCCCGCTTGGCGGAAACGAGACCAGATACCCCGGCAGATCGCACTCAACCGCATCTTCCCAAATGTGGAGGGCAGCATATTTTACAATACCAGCGCACTGAAAAAAAACCTGCTCGGCATGACGGACTCGCTGCGCTACCATTATTTTAAAAACCCCGCCCTTTGGCCGGAAATGAAATACATGAACCTGCCCCTGGCCCCTGCCCCAAAACTGGCAAAAGCAAAATACAAAAAAGGCAAAATAAAAATAAAATGCTCTCTGCCGGCTGGCGCCGAAAATGCCCACTACCTCGTCGTTTACCGCTTCGAAGACCGCCTGCCCGGCGACTATGAAAACCCGGCCAATATTTTCCGGATCATACCTTTGGACGGAAGGAAGTCGCTGGTGATAGAAGATGACTCGACCCAAAAAGGTAAGAGCTATACCTATGCCGTAACAGCGGTGAACAGGCAGCATTCGGAGAGCAACCTGAGCGAGTGGCGGGCAATGAAAATCGGCAGCAAACGGGCGAAGCGGCTGAAGTAACTCGGACGGAAGTCCGAGTCCCGGGCATCCCGGGCGAAGTCCGGGATGCCTGTTCGGACTTCCGTCCGAGGCACCCACTTGCTCGGACTTCCGTCCGAAGTACGCCTGCTCGGACTTCCGTCCGAGTTACTTAAGCAGTGGCCTGTCCATAAAATGCCCTTCCCTAAACCTCACCCTTTGGTCAATGGCATATAAAACCACTGCCACGGACAGGCCGATAAAACCTCCAGCATAAATATCAACAAAAAAATGCTGCACCAAATAGACCCTCGAAAGTGCGACCAAAGCCGCTGTAACCAGCAAGGGAAAAGCATATCTTTTTTTATTTGGCAACAAAAGAACGAGCAGGCCATATATCGCAAAAGCGGACATGGAATGGCCGGAGGGAAAACTGGTAGCCCCCGAAAGCTGATCTACTCCGTCCACAAAATTGATTTCGTCCAAACGGCCCATTTTACGGAAATAAGCGATGGGGCGGTCAATGGCAAAGGCTGCTTTCAAAGCAAAGCTCAGCCCCGCCACAACGGCTGCCGTCAACATCACCAATAAGGCGTGGCGCAGGCGGATGGCCAAAAACACCAGCCCCGAAACCACATAAACCGTCCCCTCCCCCATTTTGGTAACATACCTGAAAAACAGGTCGCCCACGGCAGACCTGTTTTCATTAAAAAAAAGAATGAGTTCGGGTTTTTTATAAAAAAAAAGATAAATGCCGCCGGAGGCGAACAACAGGGCGGACAGCCAAAAGAATATATTTTTCTGTTTAAATATTTGGGACATGACGGGAATGGAAATGGAAATGCCAGATAGGATTGGACACTGATAGAACTGATTCAACTGATCTGCACGGATGAAATCAGTGTTTATCAGTTAGATCAGTTGAATCAGTGTCCAATCCTATCCAATTTCACTGGTCAGCAAAACTCTCCTTTATTTTTCAAAAAACAAAAATCAGGTCGCTATTGCAGCCCAAATACCATTTTTTTGCGGGCATGTTTTTTTTAACTTCTTTCAAATGATAAATTGGCATTTTTTAAAAAACAAAACATCGTACACCTTTATTATAGCAACAAAATGAAATACCAAATATTGCTCGCCGCCGTCCTCCTCTTTTTTGGTTTTGGAACGCTCCAGGCCCAATCGCCCCCTCCCGTTGAAATAAACGAATACCACGTTGCCATCGAAAACGGAAAGGCATATTTGGTGAGCGGGGCCGCCAATGGAAAGGCCGTTTTTTCGTTCAACGGCAAAGAAAAAGAACTCATTTTCGCAAATGGAAAAGCCAGTATTGACCTGAAAGTGGATGAAAGGGGCAAGCTGCTTTTGGTGGAAAACAAAAAAACAGGCCACCGCCTCTACCACCTCTCCGCCACTAAAAACGGGGGCAGCCGCATCCGAAGGATCCCGTTTTGGCTCTCCGTTTTGCCGCCGCTGATGGCCATTGCACTGGCCTTGATTTTCAAAGAAGTCATCGTTTCGCTTTTTGTCGGGGTTTGGACGGGGGCCTTTATAGCAGGCGGCCTGCGCATTGATTCTTTTTATTATTTTTTCGACAGCCTGTTCAGTGTGGTAGAGAAATATTTGATAAATGCGCTGGCCGATACGGGGCATTTATCGGTCATTGTTTTTTCATTGTTAATTGGTGGGATGGTGGCCGTTATTTCAAGAAATGGCGGCATGGCAGGTGTGGTGAAGTCGCTTTCGAGGTATGCCAAGTCACCGCGCAGCAGCCAGTTCATAACTTGGTTTTTGGGCGTGGCCATCTTTTTTGACGACTATGCCAACACCCTTATCGTTGGCAATACAATGCGCTCGGTGACCGACCGGTTTAAGGTTTCACGGGAAAAACTGGCGTATATAGTTGACAGCACGGCGGCCCCTGTTTCGGCGGTCGCTTTTATCACCACATGGATCGGGGCAGAGTTGGGCTACATTGACGAAGGGCTGAAACTGCTGCATGGTTTTGACATGGAAGTGACGCCTTATGCCATCTTTTTGAGCTCGCTGAAATATTCGTTTTACCCCGCCTTGACGCTCGCTTTTATATTGATGCTGATTTATTTCAAAAAAGATTTCGGCCCGATGTACAAAGCGGAAGTACGGGCAAGAAAAACAGGTAAAACCGCTCCCCCGAAAGTATCGGACATGGAACAGGACGATGAAAACCTCGACCCTGTGCCGGGCGCCCCGCTGAAATGGTACAATGCGGCCATCCCTGTTTTTGTGGTCATTTTTGTTACCCTTTTTGGGCTGATTGACACGGGCATGACTTCGCTCGCTTCTAAAATAGCAGAAGCCAATATCCCACTCGCCTCCGATTCTTGGGGTGCCATTTGGGGCGGCATCAATGCGCTGAACGGCGAGGATGCGAGCTTCTTTTTCAACCTCGGCGAGCTTATCGGCTCTGCCGATTCCTACGTAGCACTGCTTTGGGCATCATTTGCGGGGGTCGCGGTTGCCATCGCCATGACTTTGTCGGGAAGAATAATGCGGCTCGAACAGGCGGTCAGCACCATGACCACTGGTTTTAAGGCCATGCTGCCGGCCATTATTATCTTGACCCTTGCTTGGTCTTTGGCCTCCACCACAGAGCAGCTCCATACCGCTGTTTATTTGTCAACGGCAATGGAAGGCTCGATCAACCCGTATTTGATGCCGGTCATCGTGTTCGTTCTGGCTGCTTTTATTTCCTTTTCGACGGGTTCGAGCTGGAGCACGATGGCCATCCTCTACCCCATCGCCATACCGACTTCATGGGCCGTTTCGCATGGCGCTGGCCTCGCCCCTGAAATATCTTTTGAACTGATGCTGAACGTGATTTCGGTGACTTTGGGCGCATCTGTTTTGGGGGACCACTGCTCGCCGATTTCGGATACGACCATTTTGAGTTCGCTGGCTTCTGACTGCAACCACATTGACCACGTTCGTACTCAAATGCCCTATGCCTTGCTGGTCGGGGCGATGAGTTTGGTTTTATGCCTCCTTTCAACTTTACTTGGCGGTGGGTGGTTTATTTGTTTTGTGCTGCTCGTTTTGGGGCTGGCAGGGCTGGCAGGTTTGGTGATATGGTTTGGGAAAAAAGTACCTGCGTAGCCAACTAATTTGAGCTTATCTCAAAAGGAAATATTTACTATAATTTTTAAAATTTAGTAAACATATAAAACTGTATATTTTAATTAATATACAAAATCTAATTTTTGTAAAATCTGTGAGGAAGAATTTATTTGAGACAGGCCCTTTGAATGGAACAAATAAGAACAAACCTAATAATGCCGATAGAAATAAGGGAAGTAAAAACCCGCGCAGAATTAATACAATTTATTAAATATCCCTTTGCCCTGTACAAAGGCCAGCCTAATTGGATACCGCCGCTTATACGTTCTGAAATTGCCGCATTAAGCCCAGACAAAAACCCCGTTTTTGAACATTCGGAAGCGGTGAAATATACCGCTTGGAAAGACGGGAAAATGGTCGGGCGGATAGTCGGCATGATAAACCATTTGGAGGAAGAACATATCCATGAAAAACATGCCCGCTTTGGTTGGATTGATTTTATTGATGATAAAAACGTGAGCAAAGCATTGATAAATGCCGTGGGAAAATGGGCAAAAGAAAAAGGTTCGACAATATTAAAAGGGCCATACGGATTTAACCAATTGGGCAAAAACGGTATGCTCACCGAGGGCTTCGATTCTATAAGCACGGTCAATACTATTTATAATTACGAATATTATCCGGCACATATAAAGGCACTGGGATTTGAAATAGACCTGGAATGGGTGGAACTATTATTTACGCTTCCGCCGACCCCTCCTGAACGGTATATAAGGTTCACCGAAATTGCAAAAAAGCGATATAAATTAAAAACAATAAAACCAAAAAACAATAAAGAAATGATTAAAATGGGCCATCAATTTTTTGACCTGTTATTGGATACTTACAAAACCCTGCCGGGCTTTGTGCCTATTTCCAAAAAGCAGCAAATTGATTATATCAACAATTATATCAAATTTTTAAGAAAAGATTTTACAGTCATCGTAACCGATAAAAACAATGAACCGATTGCCTTTGGAATCACGATGCCCTCTATGACCAAAGCATTTAAAAAAGCAAACGGAAAACTGTTTCCTTTTGGCATTTTGCATATACTCGCTGCCCGCCAATGGAGCAAACTTGCCGACCTTGCATTAATTGGTGTAAAAGACGGATGGAAGAAAAAAGGCGCCCACAGCCTTGTTTTTGCCGAAACAATTAAAGCACTCAACGCAGCCGGTATATTTGAAATAAAAGTAAACCCGATGCTCAAAAAAAACCAACATGTGCTGGCACTTTGGAAAGATTTTAAACCGGAGGTATATAAGCGGAGGGAGAGTTATAGGAAAAGGCTTTGAATTAAGTATAATGGTTCTTCGCCGTTTTTAGTGGGTAAATTTTAAAAACAGGCTTATAATAAACAGTTATGTTGTTTAGTTTGACGTTGCTGCTTTTTTGACAGGACTCCATCGTAGTCGGGGTTTTGAACCCCGAACTGATATTTAATTTAAAAGAAGTTCGGGGTTCAAACCCCCGACTACGATGGAGTCCTGTCAAAAAAATAGCAACGTCAAACTAAACAGCTCAACTGTTTATTATAGGTCTGTTTTTAAAATTTACCCACTAAAAATGGCGAAGAACCCTTTTTTTTATAAACAATGCTGCTCACCCCGCATCCAACAATTCCTGCGGCAAATCTTTCGACGCCTTTGCCCCCAGTTTTTTTATTTTCTCAGCCCTGCCGATCAAGGTGTCCCCATATTTTTTTGAATCGGACAATTTGTTCATGGCGCCGTCCCATGCGGATTGGGCTGCATTCAGTTTATTTCCTATTTCTTTTAAATCATCAATAAAGCCGACAAACTTATCATATAGCAGGCCGCTTTGCCGGGCTATTTCCAACACATTTTTTTTCTGTTTTTCTTGCCGCCATATATAGGAGACGGTTCGCATGGTTGCCAATAATGTGGAATTGGTAACAATAACTATATTTTTGTCCAAAGCATCCAAAAACAATTTTGCGTCGTGCTGCACGGCAACCGAAAATGCCGGTTCGATGGGAACAAACAGCAGCATATAATCGGGCGAATTGATTTGATATAAATGGTGGTATTTTTTGCTGCTCAAATCTTTTATATGTCCGCGCAAGCTGTCCATATGTGCCCTTAAATATTTTTCCCTTTTATGCCCCTCTTTTGCGTTAAAATATTTTTCATAAGCAGTGAGCGATACTTTTGAATCAACAATCAAATGTTTTCCTTCCGGTAAATTAATAATAAAGTCCGGCCGTTTATCGCGGCCGTTTTCATCTTTAAAAGAAGGCTGCACCTTATAGTGGGTGCCCTTTAAAAGCCCCGCTTTTTCGAGCAGGAGTTCCAGTTGCAGTTCGCCCCAGTCGCCCTGTATTTTTGAATCGCCTTTCAGGGCGGAGGCCAATAATTGGGCATCGGAACTGAGCTGCATATTGAGGTCTCGCAATTGTTCGATTTCTTTTTTCAAGGAAATTTTATCTTTCGCCTCATCCGTAAAACGCCGCTCGATGTCCTTCCCAAAATCCTTGATATTTTCCCGCAGGGGTTGCAACAAATCGTTTATCTTTTTTTCGTTGTGTGCAGTGAAGCGCTGGCTTTTTTCTTCCAAAATGCGGTTGGCAATATTTTCAAATTCGGTGTGCGCCCGGTTTTGCAGCTTGTCAAAATCCTTTTTCCAGTTGATGAGCTTTTCTTCCAGATAGAGGATGTCCCGTTCCCTGACGGCCAGTGATTTTTCCAAAGCCCGTTGGTCTTCCCCTTTTTCTTTTAATTGTTTTTTATAACTATTGCACTGGTTTTCAATGGATTGGTATATTTCCCGGCTGATATATTTTTCGCTTATTTCCTCGTCGGAAAGGTATCTGTCAGCAAATTTCAATTTCGCAAGCAGCCAACCGATCAAAAAACCGGCCACTAAACCCAGCAATAAAAGGGCGATTAAAACAGCAGTATCAGGCATGAACAAAAGTTTGATTACGGTACACGCCGCAAGGTAAGAATTTGTTTTTAAAAATAAAACAAATTGGTTTCTCCTGCTGTCTGGGCAGTCCCCGCCAACTCCTTTGCCAAGCCGCCGCAAGCCATCAATATTTTTCCAAAAAAAAGGGGCGAACATGTCTGCGTTTCAAAAAAATCAAAAAATAATTGTCATATATTTTGCAAATAATAAACGGCCTTCTACTTTTGCCGCAGAATTTAATTTTCAGCCTCGGCCAATTTGGCGAAACGAATCCGAAGAAAACTTACCATCTACCTCCACCTCTGATTGTCTCTATAAACCCTATTTGTGTTGATTGTGATTTTAAGGGAATCGAACTTTATATCTGTGCGTATTGCATGTCCCGAAAATATTTTTTTAATAAAAATATTAAATTTGCGAACATTGTTTTCGTCCGGCACATTGCAATATCAAATACGTTCATAAACGCCCGATCCCTTCTTTTTTAAAACCCTTTTTTATAAGTGCATCTATTAAAAACTACCTGCCTCGTGCGGGAGATTAACCATTTTTTATAATTTTATTAAAAACTGAATCAGTATGAAAAAGACTTTTATGACCATGGCATTTGCCATGATGACCATTGCCATGTTGTTCGCCCAAAATCCAAAACCGGAGTACGGAAAAACACATCCTACTTTTATCAAACCTGCCACCGAAATCGGTGCCTACCAAAAAGCTGCTGTCTTTAATTCGTTTATCGAAATGTCGGCAAATGATAAAATGCAGCCCGTGAAACAGTATGACGACCACCTCGGTTTTCATCACGAAAAATACCAGCAATATTACAAAGGAATTGAAGTGGCCGGGGCTACTTATACCGTCCATTCAAAAGACGGTTTGGTAAAATCCATGTCCGGCCAGTTCATGACCATCGGGGACCTGGACGTGCAACCAAGCCTTTCTGGAAAGAGTGCCCTGAACGCGGCCAAGGCGCATGTCAATGCCAGCAGATATGCCTGGGAAAGCGGCAACACTTTGGGGCTGACAATGGAAGAACCGCAGGGGCAGCTCGTGGTGGTGGCCGACCCGCAGGCGAAACAGGCACCGAGGCTTGCCTATAAATTCGACATTTACGCTGCCGAGCCACTTTACCGTGCCTATGTTTTTGTGGACGCCCATACCGGCGAATTTATCATGGAAAACCTCCGTATCCACGATGCCAATGTGCCGGCCACGGGCAACTCCAGTTACAACGGAAATGTGTCTTTTACCGCCGACCAAGTGAGCGCCAACAACTACCGCCTCCGCCAGACCGCAAGCGGCAACGGCGTGGAAACTTACAGCCTCAACAACGGCACCAATTACAATACGGCCACCGACATCACCAGCAGCAGCACTAATTTTACCAGCGACGACGTGGCCGTGCAAGCGCATTACGGCGCAGAACAAACGCACTCCTATTACCTGACCCAGCACGGAAGGAATTCCTACGACGGCAACGGCTCTGTTTTGAAATCTTATGTCCACTACTCCACCAATTACGTCAACGCATTTTGGGACGGCATCCGCATGACCTACGGCGACGGCGACGGCACCAGTTACGGGCCTTTGGTTTCCCTTGACATCTGCGGCCATGAACTGACGCACGGCGTGACCGAAAACAGCGCTGCCCTCGTTTACCAAAATGAATCGGGTGCGCTCAATGAATCCTTCTCCGATATTTTCGGCGAAGCCGTAGAAAATTACGCAACGGGCAGCAATGACTGGCGCATGGGCGAACAGATCGGCGCAGGCGGAACGGGCGGCGCCCTCCGCAACATGGCCAACCCCAACGAGTTTGGCGACCCCGATACTTACAACGGCACCAATTGGTACACCGGCAGTGCCGACAACGGGGGCGTACACACCAATTCGGGCGTGCAAAACAAGTGGTTCTACATACTGACGGCCGGCGAAACGGGCACCAACGACCTCGGCAATTCTTACAGCGTGACCGGCCTCGGCATTGCCAACGCCGCATCTGTGGCCTACCGCAACTTGACGGTTTATTTGAATGCCAATTCCAACTATGCGGCCGCCCGTGCGGGAGCTATCCAAGCCGCCGTTGACCTCTTCGGCGCTGGTTCGGCAGAAGAAATTGCCGTTACCGATGCCTGGTATGCAGTGGGCGTCGGAGGCGCTTACCAACCGCCAATCGGCTGCGTCACCAACATCGTTGACCTCACCATCGTACTCGACAACTACCCCAGCGAAACAACTTGGGACCTGAAAGATGCGGGCGGGGCAACGGTCGCTTCCGGGGGGCCTTATTCCACCAACGGAGGCACGGTCACCCAGCAGTTCAACTTGACTGCGGGCGACTATACTTTTACCATCCACGATTCATATGGCGACGGCATTTGCTGCGCATATGGCTCCGGTTCTTATACGCTGGTCAGCAACGGGGTGACCATTGTTTCGGGCGGCTCTTTTGCCTCTTCGGAAGCAACGGCCTTCTGCGTACAGGGCGGAGGCGGAGCGGACACCACTCCCCCATCTACCCCCGGCAGCCTCACTGCCAGCAACACGACCCAAACTTCGACCGACCTCAGTTGGACGGCTTCCAGCGACAACGTGGGCGTGACGGGCTACAATGTTTACGTGGACGGCGTGCTGAACGGCAACACCACCGCTTTGAGCTACACCGTGAGCGGCCTGACCGCAGCCACTACCTACAATATGCAAGTGACTGCTTATGATGCCGCCGGCAATGAATCAACTGCGGCATCGGTCAGCGTCACCACCCTTTCTGGAGGCGGCGGCGGAGGAGGGACGCAGACCCTTTCTGCCGATTATTTTGAAACTGGCTGGGACGGCTGGATTGACGGCGGGGGCGATTGTTACCGCTATTCTGGGTCGCGCTCATGGGAAGGAAATTATTCCATCAGGATCAGGGACAACTCCGGCACCAAGTCTTCTATGACCTCCTCCACCTATGACGTGAGCAGCTTCAACCAGTTGGACATCGAGTTTTATTTTTACCCGAACAGCATGGAATACGGGGAAGATTTTTGGGTCAGGTATTACGATGGCTCTGCGTGGAACACGGTGGCGGCCTATGCCTCCGGCACAAGTTTCAACAACGGCAGCTTTTATGTGGCCACGGTCACCATCAGCAATGCCAATTACAACTTCCCGAGCAATGCCAAGTTCCGTTTCCAGTGCGATGCCAGTTCCAATGCCGACCAGATCTATATTGATGCCGTTACCATTACCGGCACTTCGGGCGGGGCGGTCATAGCAGGGCAAAGCGGTCAAACGATAGAGCTTGTTTTTACACCTACTCCTATGCCAAGCAGTTACTCTTTGGTCGAGGAGGAGGGCATCGCCATCTATCCGAACCCTGCCTCCGATTTCATCACCCTGCGCTCCGCGCAGGAAATCAGGTCGGCGGAAGTATTCTCGATGACGGGTGCTTTGCTCAAATCTGTCAAAACATTTGAGGGCAGTTACGAAATAGATGTGGACGACCTCGCACCGGGGATGTACATCATTTCCATCGAAACGGCCGACGAAACAGTGGTCAAGAAGTTTGTAAGGCAATAAAAAATTCCACGTTTTTTAAATAAAATTTCGACCCTTCGGGCTAATATCCCGAAGGGTTTTTTTATGTTGCGGCCTGAACGTACAAACCGAGGATGTATATCCCCGGCTGTCGGAACGTGCATAAAAGGTAGTGTTAATTTTGACGTGATAGGCAGAAACATGTTTATCTGATTTCCAAGCACTTAAGCCCCCGTCTCCGCTGCTTTGTCATCCGCCTTTAGGCGGATGACAAAGCAGCGGAGACGGGGGCTTGGCCTAAGTGCTTGAAATCACGTCAAAATTAACACTACCCATAAAATTCATCATCATGAAATCAAAATTAATTTTACTCTCGTTTATTGTTTTTTTTGGCTGCGGCCAAGACCAAAAGGATGCTGGCCAAAGCAATGAAGCTGCGGCCAGCGAAATAACCGAAAAAGCAGCCCCTAAAGTTGTTGTCCCTAAAAAAACAGTTGTCCCTAAAAAGGATATGAACCTGCCCGCCAAAACACCTTCAAGATTTACCAAGCAATTCAACCGGGGGGACATTACATTTAAAGTGGATTGCATAAACCAGGAAGTGAGCACAATCAATGTGGAATGCGAGGGTTTGTCGGCAAAAGAATTTAACAAAAAATATGAAGTCGAAGGGCAATTAATAGACGCATTTGCACTCGACCTGAACAAAGATAAATTTTGGGAACTGTACCTGATTGTCCGGCCTACCGGGGACTCCGGCAATTTGACCATCATGGGCATCACCTCTTATAAAAACAAGAGCGCCGGAGATATTATCGTAAAAGATACTGACATAATCAGGAAGGTAAACTCTGACAGGGTGTATAGCGAAAGGGGAAATTTAATCCGAACATTTACTAATGAAAAAGGCGAACAGGTCAAACTCATATATGGCCTCGAACGGGGGGAAACGGGTTATATATTGCGTCCCATCGCCCAGTGATAAAATTGCCGGGCGCAGAATATGTGCCCGGCAATCTCATCATAATCCAGCAACCATTTTTTTTATCATTTTCCTTTCTTCCAATATTTCTTTTAATATGCGCTCTTTGCATTTTGCGGCTTTTTTTCCTTCTTTCCACTTTTTATAAATATCGCTGTAAAACACATAAAAATAACCTGTCAAAGGAATCAAGAGCAATAAAAACACCCGCCAACCGAAACCCATCTTATATCCCGTAAAATATAAAACCGCCCCGTAAATCAAATAAGCAAAAGAACTGAAAACAATGGCCGTTGCTGCCCTGAACTCAATAGCGGGGGCTATTTTTTTGGCCAGTGAATTACCGATCCATACGGGCAGTATATTCGTCAAATAACCAAATATAGCAGGCAGGAAACCGAGCAATAAAAATATAGTGTTTTTTAAGGAAAAATAATTTTTGTGCATCAGGCCAAAGTCGCTCAAGTTATTTTTTTTCAATTTTTCAAAATAGGAATTAATATTTTCTTTTAATTTATTTTTATCCCCGTCGCTTAATTTATTGACATATTCGGCTATCTTTTTTTGACTGTGGAGCAAGTCGTTTTTTGGGGACGAAACGGGCAAAAAAGAACCGTCGGTTTCGTTTTCTTTTAATCCGAATAATTTTTCTACAAAGGCATCATCTTTTTTGTTTTCAATATGGATCACGTTTTTTTTCAGCCGCTGCCCTATTTCGTTGGTCAGTTTTTTTACCGCTTTGGCGGGTGCTTCCTTGTATAGCTGTGTATATTCCGTGGCACGGATGGCCTCGCCAAATTCGATCATGGCCACCGAGCGGAAATTATCGGAATTGGTATAGTTCACACCGACGGGCACGATATGTATGTCCATGTCGCCGTGTTTTTCCAAAGCCCCAAAAACAATCCTCGCTGTGCCTTTACGGATGGGCAGAATCCGCTTTTCGTGGCAGGTACGGCCTTCCACCAAAATCATCAGTATTTTGTTTTTTTCCAACAGTTCATAGCATTTTTCAAAAGTCCCGTAATTGCTTTTCAGGTTGGAGTAGCCGGTATCTTCGAGCCGGAAAATGGGGGTCATATGGCTCCAGTCGTATATTTTGCGGAGCAGCAAATTGCTCACATATAGGTCGCCGCGCGCAAGGAAATGAAGTGGACGGTCCATCCAACAGGCCAAGATGATCGGCTCGATAAAAGCAGTCGGGTGGTTGGCCGCCAATATGATTGGCTTGTCGGTGGGGAGGGAGTCCATATTGGCGAGGTATATTTTACGGAAATATACGCCGAGTGCTACTTTTGCAAAACGTTTGGCAATAGGATAAAACATGGAACAGGTCTGCTGTATTTTGAAAGAAAAATAATGAAGGCGCAAATGTAAATGTATTATCCACATCTGTCCGCTTTGGTTTCAATAGCAACCTTTTTTATGAAAAAAAAATATTTGATAGTGGTTGGCGGGCCAACGGCAAGCGGCAAAACGGAGGTGGCCATCGAATTGGCCAAGCACTTCGGCACTTGCATTTTATCGGCCGACAGCCGGCAGTTTTACCGCGAAATGAACATCGGGACTGCCAAGCCAAGCGCTGAGGAACTGGCCGCTGCGCCCCATCATTTCATCAATTCTTTGAGCATCGAAGACGAATACAGCGCCGGTGACTATGAACGGGATGCAATAAAATTATTGGATGAAATTTTCAAAGAAAAAAATTGCGCAATAATGGCGGGAGGTTCAGGGCTGTTCATCAGGGCGGTCTGCGATGGGCTGGATAAATTTCCCCCGGTGCCCATTTACATAAAAGAGGAATTGAACGAACTGTTCGAAAA
>DROJ01000482.1 GCA_011321935.1 Bacteroidota bacterium
AATCGACAATAGCCAGCCTTTTATAGGCCGTAACGTTATCCAAGCCGTGCAGGCTGAGCAATTGATCGTTGTTCACTATGGAGATACCGCCTGTCACCTCCGTCAAGCTGAGCAAAGGGCTTAAATCAGTGATGTCCGAAGATGCGCCCCCTGCCCCAAAAGGTGAACGGATGACAAGGCTGCCATCAATGGTGGTACAATTGGAAAAAGCATTGACCTCGGCCTGAGACTCCAAGAACACATCCCCGATGCAAATGATCTGCGGGCTTGTGACCGAAAAATTTTGAAAAACAATATTATTGTCTTCGTTGCTCTCTGAAATAACATCGTCGGCATCAACTTTTACAATCAAAAAATAATTGCCGTCGGCCAACCCGCTGGGAATAGTCGAAGCGCCAGGGATGCCCGTTTGGGTGAGGCCGGGCGCATAGTTGCCCGTCTGTACGGTGCCGTCCTGAATATCGTCTGGCGACAAGAGGTTGTCCGTTGAAATCCATGCCTTTACATTGAAATTTCCACTTGCAGCACCACTGCCAAGATTAGAAATATCAAAACTGTAATTCAAGGTTTCGCCCGCCCCGATGGGAGCGTTCAGGATGTTCAGGTTGGCTAGGACAAGGTCGGGAAGGGCAGGGCTACCGCCTGCTGTGCTCGCCTCATCATCCTCGTTTACCGAAGGTGGCGTACCGTTGTTGGGGGTGCTGTCCACGTCTGTTTCGTTGGCGGCAGTCACTTGGGCATAGGCCTCCGGCAAGTTGTTTTGCAGCAAAAAATAATTGACCCTAAGGGTGGCCGATGCCCCGGCAGGCAGGGTGCCGACATTCCATTCTTCGCCATTTAGCGGAGCGAAAGAACCCTGCGAAGCAGTGAATTCGTTGCCGCCCGTATAGACCACGCCGCTGGGGTGCGGGAAGTGGACTTTGACGCCCGTGGCCGCAATGTCGCCCGCATTGGTGATGCTCAGGTCAATGGGGTAGCTGGTGTAAATGGGGGCGGAGGAGGGGCCGGCCATGCTCAGTTCGAGGTCAATGTTGCTGCCGCCGACGGGGGCGCAGGTGTCGAGGATTTCTTGTTGGGAGTTGCAGCCGGGGAGGTTGTTTTGGATATTGATGAAACCACTGATGCTGCCGTTGTTTAAGATATCATAAATGCCGCAACAGGCCGGTAGGGAAGGGTTGTTATGGATGGCCAATTTTTGAGTGGTATTGAAAGAGGTCAGTGCGTCGATATTTTCCAAAACGGCATTGTCCTGAATGATAAAATCCTCCGCTGAATGCAAATTTTCCAAGCCATTTAAATTGGTCAACTGGTTGTCAAAGGCAATCACAAATTGTCCTCCGGCAGAGGTCAGTTGGCTAAGACCATTGATGTCCTCCAGTCCATCGTTATTGGTGAGCAGGAAACTGTTGCCCACAGATGTCAAAGAGGACAGCTCGTCAATATTTATCAAACTGTTATTGTCTTGCAAGAGGAAACTGCTTGAAACCGTAGTCAGGTTCTCCAAGCCGATCAGGTTTAGGAGTTGGCTGTTGTTGACCACTTCCAATTGGACAACGCTGTTGATAGGGCCGAGTTCGGCAATGGAGGTGAGACTGTTGTTTCGTTCTACCCTTAATAAGGTGAGATTTGGGTTGTTGAAATTTGCAAGTGGTTGGAGGTTGGTTAAAAGCGGATTGTCAAAAAGCACAAAAATGTCTGCTGTCGTTAAATTTTCCAAGCCTGTAAGGCTTGCCAAATTTGGGTTGTTTTGAATGACCAGGGCATTGGTTACTTCTGTGAGTATGCTCAAAGGTGTAAGGTCGTAGATGTCGGCGCCGGAGATGACGAGGTCGCCACTGACGATGGGGCAATTGGGAAAGGCATCTACCTCGGCTTGAGAAGAGAGGGTGGTATTGCCGGTGCAGGTATTTTCTGCAATCATAAAAGGCAAGGCAATGTCATTGTTGTTTTCATTGCTTTCAGCAAAATCATCAAACGAGTCGATGTGTAAAATGAGGAAATAATCACCTGTACCCAGACTGGCCGAAGCAGTGCTGGAAACCCCTGAAATACTGAACGGCAAGTTATTGCCGACAGGTGCTAGGTTGAGGCTGTTTGAACCGCCCTGAATATCTTCGGGACTAAGAATGTTATCGTTTGAAAACCAAGCTTGTATGGTGATGTCGCCGATAAAAGTGTCTTTGCCAAGGTTGTCCATGTAATAGGTGTATTGCAAGTCTTCGCCTAAAGCCAAGCTGGGGTTTGGAATGGTCAAATCCGTTAAAACCCAGTCCGGCAAAAGAACAGGTGCCGCCGTACTCGCCTCATCGTCCTCATTTACCGAAGGAGGCATACCATTGTTGGGAGTGCTGTCCACGTCAAACTGGTCGGCCTTTGTCACCTGTGCATAAGCAAGGGGCAGGTCGTTTTGCAACAAATAATAATTGACGGTCAATGAGGCCGACCCGCCCGCAGGAACTGTTCCCACGTTCCATATTTCAGTGGACAGGGTATTGAATGTTCCTTGCGAAGCAGAATATTCATTGCCACCTGTATAGACGACCCCATCTGGTTTCGGGAAATGAACCTTCACGCCAGTTGCATCACTGTTTCCTTGATTGACAAGGGTAGCAACAACGGGGTAGCTGGTATAGGGGACTGCTGCGGCAGGGTTATCAAGGCTAAGTTCCAAATCTATTTTCTCATCAATGGGGGTGCAGGCGGAAGCGATTTGCTGCTGGCTGTTGCAATCTGGCAGATTACCGGAAAAGGTAATGGTGAACATGACCCCGCCATTGTTTAAAATAGGGGAAAGGCCGCAGCAGAGGGCCAATTGGGGGTTGTCGGTAATACGGAGGGTCTGGGCAAAATTCAAGGAAAGAAGGCTGTCCACATTTTGCAATTGCAGGTTGTCCGAAATCCGCAGTTCGTGCTGCACATAGGTCAATGAGGAGAGTTCGTCAAGGTCAATGAGCAGTGGATTGTTTTTTATAGATGCGTTGAAATTCACCCTTTCCAAATTCTGGAGGCCTTCCAAAGATAGCAAAGAATTGTTGTTGGCAACGTTAAAGCTGGACGCTCCGGTGATTCCCTCCAGGCCCGTCAAAGATGTTAATTGGCTGTTGTTGAAAATGAGCAAGGGGAAGACATTGTTGCTCACCACATTGCCCAAAGCTGCCAAAGATGTTAGGTTTTGATTACTAAAAACAGAAATCCCAGATACACTTTGCAGGTTGTCGAGCCCGGTCAAAGAAGCGAGGGAGGGACAGCCTCCAATGGACAGTTCCCCCGTTATCTGCGTTAGCGAAAGCAGTGGGCTGAGGTCAACAATATCGGTTCCGTTGATGGTCAACGAACCAGAAATGGTGGTACACCCGGCTATGCCATTTAACTCTGCTTGAGAAGAAACCACAATGTCTCCGACGCAAGGTGTCAGCAAGCATCCTGTCAGTATTTCTGTGCTGCTTTGGCAACCAAAAGCATTGCCGGAAATATTAATGGCACCGCTCACAAGGCCGTTGTCAAGCAGGTTAAATAGGCTGCAGCAATCTGATAGGTTTGGGTTGAAATGAACCACCAAGTCATTGATCGAAACCTGTGGGTTCAAGCCTTGAAGACTGGCAAGGGAAGCATTGTCGGATATTTCTATTTTGCCAATGAATTGGATGTTCTCAAGGCCCGTCAGGTCAGTCAAAGCATCTGTCTGTTCAAGGTACAACCGATTGCCGATGGATGTCAGTTGGCCTAGGCCGTTGAGGTTGGCAAGGGCTGTCGTTTGAACCAAATGGAACTCGTCGCCGATATTTTTTAGATTGCTGAAAGCTGTGATGTCAGTTAAACTTGGCAGCAATAGTGCCCAAAAAGACCCGTTGATCTGCTCTAAATTTTCAAGGCCAGTCAGGCTCTGAAGATTGTCATTATAGTACAGCATCAGGTTGTTGACAGAAGTGACCCCTTCTAAACCCGCTAAATTTAGGAGAGAATCATTGTTTTCAATGAGGAGGTTTCCCAAAGCACCCGACAGGCCCGAAAGCCCGGAGATGCTGGACAAGAGGCTGTTCTGATATAAGGAAAGGTTGGTCAGTGCCGTCAAGTTTTGGAAAGCGTTCAGGTTGGTCAAAGAGGTGTTGTAAATGTCCAAACTACCAGTTACCGTTGTTACCACCGACAAGGGGGAAAGGTCAACAATATCGCTTCCGCTGATGCTAAGGTTGCCATCAATGACGGGGCAGCCAGGAAATTGGTTGACCTCTGCCTGCGAGGTCAAATTAAAAGAGTTAGTTGTGCAGACGGCAGGAACAGTGATTTCAAAAGCGCTCAAAAACTGGTTGTTGGTTTCGTCCGATTCTGCTATCTGCCCGTCTGCATCTATTTTTGTCAGCAAAAAATAATTTCCCGGCGTTATTATAAAAGGCAGCCTAATATCCGCCGAGTCCGAAAACGTGCCTGTTGCCAAATGGAGCCTATTAATATTGGCCAGTTCGAGGTCATCAATATCCAAAAACGCATCATCGGACAAGTACATTTTTATCTTGAACGGGCCTATTGCCGAGGTGTCCCCGCCGTTGGCAAATTGAAAATGGACGGCTGTGGTCGCTCCCGCATCCAATTGGGCTGGCATCGTTACCCCTGCTATGCTGAAATCAGGAAAAAACAATTGGTCGTACAAAATATGCGCCTCGTCATCTTCATTGGCAATGGGTCCAGTGCCGTTGCCCGGAGTGCTATCTTCATCTGCCTCGTTGGCAGCAATCACTTGCCCGTAAAAATCTGGATAGGCATTTCCCGACAGGAAAAAATTTAATGTCATGGTAGCAAGGCTGTCTTTTGGGAGGCTGTCTATCGCCCATTCTTCGCTGCCCGAAAAGTCGAATGTTCCGTTGCTGAGGCTATATTCATTGCCCGTTTCATAAATGAGGTTTGTGGGTTTGGGCAGATGTACTTTTATGCCGGTGGCTGTTTCCGGCCCCCCGTTCTGGACAGTAGCGGTTACTGAAAACGCAGCTCCCATTGTCGGTGCAGAGGCCACCGGTACAAGGTCGAGGGACAGGTCAATGGCAGGAGGAAAGAGAGGCGGGGCTATGTTTATCCGGTAAGCAAAGCGGTTCAGGTCGTTCAGTTCAGGCACCGTATTGTCTGCGTCGTAAAACAATTTTAAAAAATACTGTCCCGGAGGGGTATTGGCGGGAATGGTCACTTGCCCCAAGCTCCCCTCTGATATCAGCCCGGCATGGTCGGGCGCAGGGGAAGAAGCCGTGACAGGTGCGGTCAGCAACAACAGGCCATCTTGATTGGAATATTGATTGGTTGATAAATAAACTTTTACCAGCACATCAAAGGATTGGGGCGGGCCGGGGAAAATACCAAAGGCCCTGTGGTCGGCGATCTCTACCATATTGCCTGCCCTGATACTGCTATCGTTCTCCACTTTGCCAAGGTTGGTGAAGGGGGCAGATGCTTCCAATTGAAAAATATCATAAAATGTATGGCTGAAAGAAGGAGAGGTGACAGAAGTAGTTATGATCACATTAAAACAGACCGTATCCCGGTTGCCGCAATCGTCTGTTGCTTCCAAACACACGGGGGTTGTCCCGATGGGAAAATGGTTTCCGTCTGGAATCGGGGTAAGCGGGCGTAGCAATACCCCTCCGTTCACGCAACTGGAATAAGGGAATCTGTTATAATTGACCTGCTTTACCAGACTCTCTCCAAAGGCATTTTCGATGATGTCATCTGAATTGGTGAAATAAAGTTCGCCACCTGCGTTGCTCACATTGATTACCACTGCGGACTCGTCGTCTTCGTGGTATTCATTTTCCAAAAAACCATTATTGGCAGCGCTGTCGAAGTCAGGTTCATTGGCTGCGGTGACCTGTGCAAAGGGCTTGAGCATTTCTGCGGCAAGCGGGAAATAATTGACAAGGAGGGTGGCCGTGTCGCCCGGGGCAAGGCTGCCGACGAGCCATTCTTCGTTTCCTTGGTGATCGAAAGTCCCCTGTGAAGCCGTAAATTCATCGCCCCCAAAATAGACCGCAAGAGGGGGTTTGGGAAAATGGACTTTGATGCCCGTGGCCATTAGGTTGCCCTTGTTCACTAGCGTTGCTTTCACTGGGGCTTTGGTAAATGCAGGAGGGTTGAAGGGGTCGGCAAAAAGGCTGAGTTCTAGGTCGGATGCAAGGGGTGGGTTGTTTTCACCGGCTTTAAATACCCACGCCAAATGGAGTACACTCGAAGGAGGAATGAACAGGGAGGTTTGGCCTGTAACCAATGCCTGCCCATCAAGAGTGCCGACAATATCGCTGGGCGAATCAAAGTCTGAAACATGGAAAAACTGCTCTTCCACAAAATTCCCGTCCATATCCAGTTTTGTGACGACGGCATCTTGGCCAAAAGTAGTCCTGTATTTTTTGCTTGAAAGGCAGATGTTGCCCAGCGTTGTTTCGGCCATGCTTAGCGAGCTGCCAGCATCATAAGTTTTTTGCCAAATCAGGTTTCCGTTCCCGTCTATTTTTACCAGCCAAGCATCCCCGGCCATCGCCTGCTGGGTGATCGTTCCACTTTCCGACGAACGGGTCGAACCTCCGAGCAGGAAATTGCCGTCGGCCAATTCGATGGTCTTGTTCAAAAACTCATCTTCGCTCCCTCCAAATACCTGTGTCCATAAAAGATTGCCGGTGCCATCTATTTTAAAAGCCCAAAAATCGTTTTTACCAAAAGAAGCCGGGACATCGCCGCCCAACATGTAAACATCCACTTCTGCACTGACCACGAAGCCCCCGTCCGGTGTTTGGATACCCCCTTTGCACTCCGAGGTTATTCCTGCATCCCCGTACTTTTTGTTCCAGACTATGACCCCGTTACCATCCAGTTTTAATACCCATGCCCCGTACTGCGAATGACCTGCCGTAGGGTTAACATCGCCATCAGAAGAGGAAGTCTTTCCTGTGCAGAAATAGCCGCCATCGGCAGTTTGGACCACACTGTTGAGTTGTTCGCTAAAACTGCCCCCGTAAACCTTTTCCCATAAAAGGTTGCCAAATGCGTCCAATTTAATGATCCATGCCTCTCTATCGCTGAATTGTTCTTTGGTATATCCGACGCCAACAAAACCGCCGTCATTCACGGGGCTCACATCCAGTATCCCCTGGCTTGCCATGTTATTGAATTCCTGTTGCCACAATACATTTCCTTCTTCGCTCACCCTGATAATAGCAGGGCTTGAAATAGTGCCTGCATTTGTTATCCTGGTAAAAGCCCCGCCTATGATATATCCCCCAGCAGGTACTTTTTTTATAAAATTGGTGCTGACACTATTTCCTGGCGTTTTGAAAATACGCTCCCATTGCAGTGCCAATTGCGCATCTGTTTTGCCGGGCCACAATAATGAAATGGGTAAAACGAGGAGTACGTAGCGGAAAAGAGAAAGTTTGTTCATGATTTTGTTTTATGATTTTTATTGCATCAGTTTTTAGAGAAGAAATGGTAACCACAATATGGCTTTGCGCAATCCCTTAAGGACAGCGTATAAATGTTGTTTCAGAAAATTGCTTTTCTTTTAATTGTTATTGTGAAATCTTTCTGGTGTGAGTAAGCAAGCACAGGGAAGAAGCCCAAAGGTAAGGATTGTTCCTTTTCTAAAGCCATGTTTTCACAAAAAAAAACTGGCTGCCGGGCATTTCCGGCAGCCAGTTTTTTTTTATAAAATTCGATCTCGCACAAAGTCTTCGAAATACCTACTCCACCACCACCTTCCTGTAAAGCCCCTTCCCCTCCTCGTCCACCAGCCGCAGGAGGTACAGCCCCGCTGCCTCCGGCATTTTTATTTTTTTATAAAAAACAGCAGTTTGGACAGGGAAATACTGCTGGCCGAGCAAACGCCCGGTCAGGTCAAACAGTTGAAAATCAATGTTTTGTGGGGCAGGAGAGTGGATGGACAATTGGATTTCGCGGCCAGCGCTGCTCGGGTTGGGGTAGAGTTGCAGCTTCCATTCCGGTTGCGGCAGTTCGCCCGTTGCGACCATCACATCCACCTCGAAACTGAAAACCTCCCCGCAGCCGTCCGCGCCCGTTATGGTCACATCGTAGCTGCCGGGGGCGACGCCCTCAATGGATTGGCCGGAGGCTCCGTTGTTCCACAAAAAGGAGTAGGGCGGGCTGCTGCCCGATATTTCAGATAAAACAATAGCCCCGTCCAAAGCGGTGGCGGAAGAGGCGGCGATGATAGTGTCCGACCCGATTTCGATGGGCAATGACCCGGCGATGTCGGCCTCGTTGGAGGAGGAGCAGCCCTTGTCGTCGGTCACGGTGAAAGGGTAATTTCCTGCAAGCAGGCCAGTGAGCATATTGCCCGTTTCGCCACCTTCCCAAACAAACTGGTAAGGGGGCGTCCCACCGTTGGCGGTGGCAGTGGCGGAGGCCGTTTCGCCGGGGCAGAGCAGCGTGTCGGAGAGTGTTGCCGAGGCAAGCAGTTCGGTGGGCGGCAGCAGCAGGATGTCAACCGGGGCAGAGCAGCCGATGGCATCCGTTACGGTCGCTGAATAGTTGCCGCTGCCGAGGCCGGTGAGGGTCGTTCCCGCCTGCCCGTTTTGCCAAAGCCAAGTGAAGGGGGCGAGGCCGTTGGTGGGCGTTGCGGTGGCAGTGCCGTCGCTTGCTTCGCCGTTGTTCGGGTGGCAGGAGATGGGGGTGGAGGAGGTCTCGACGAGGAGGTTGCCGCTCAGGCCGACGGTGTTTTCGAGGGTCTTTTCACAGCCCTTGGCGTCGGTGATGGAAACGGTGAACTGCCCCGGCGCAGCTACCGTGATTTGCGGAGCGGAAACGCCATTTTCCCATAAAAAAGAAAGCGGCGCAGTGCCGCCGGAGGCGTTGACGGCAATAGAACCGAGGCCGTCGGTGCTGCACTGAATGTCGGTGATGTCGGCCTGGGCAGCGATGGCCTGTGGCTCGTCCAAAGTGGCGGAGTAGGTGAGCCCGCAGTGGTTGGCGTCGGTGATGGTCAACGAATAATCGCCCGCTGGCAGGTCGCCGATATTTTGCGAAGCAGACCCATTTGACCATAAAAAAGTGAGGGGGGCAGTGCCGCCCGATACGCCGGGGCTGATGCTGCCCGTTCCCCCGGCGCAGAGGATTTCGGAAATTTCGGGCTGCAGGGCGATGGCTTCGGGTTCGTCCAAAGTGGCGGAGTAGGTCAGCCCGCAGTGGTTGGCGTCGGTGATGGTCAACGAATATTCGCCCGCTGGCAGGTCGCCGATATTTTGCGAAGCAGACCCATTTGACCATAAAAAAGTGAGGGGGGCAGTGCCGCCCGTCACGCCGGGGCTGATGCTGCCCGTTCCCCCGGCGCAGGGGATTTCGGAAATTTCGGGCTGCAGGGCGATGGCATCCGGCTCGCCGATATTGACGGCTGTGGTTTGCGAGCAGCCGTTGGCGTCGGTGATGGTAAGGGAGTAGCTGCCCGTGGGCACGTTGTTGAGGTCTTCGGTCGAAGTGCCGTCCGACCATTGAAAAGTGAATGGCCCATCGCCGCCGTCGAGTACCAAATTGACCGAGCCATTTGATTCGCTGGCGCAAAGAACGTCGGTGGGGTAGGTCTCAAAAGTGAACGTTTGAAAAACAGTGACGGCGGCAGATGCCGTGGCCTGACAGGTGTTGGCGTCGGTGACCGTTACCGAGTAAGTGCCCGTCTGCGAGGGGGCTATTTCTTGGCCCGTTTCGCCGCTCGACCAGACAAAATTGAACGGCCCGTTGCCGTCGGCAGTGGCGGAAATGGAAGCTGCTGTTGAGCAGTCCGAGTCGGTCGAGGCCAAAGCAATGGCCGCTGGCTGCGCCACCGAAACCTGGATGGAATCGCTCGAAAAGCAACTGCCTTCGCTGGCCTCGACATAGTAGGTGGTGCTGTTTTCGGGGCTTGCGATGGGGTTGGGGCAGTCGTTGCAGGAGAGGCCGGTGGCAGGTGCCCACTGCACGTTTGAGTAGCCAGAAACGGCGAGCGGCAGGTTTTCGCTTTCGCAAATCAGTACGTCGTCGCCGAGTTCGAGCGGAGGGGCTTGGCTCAATGTGACGAGTACCGAGTCGGCCTGTTTGATGCCGCAGGCATCCCATGCCTCTACCCAGTATTGGCCTGAAACAGTGGCGTTGAAGGTAGGGGCGGAGGAGCCGTCCTGCCAGAGGTAAGTGTCGAAACTGTTGCCTGCGTCGAGCATCACGCTGCTGACGTTGCAAAGGTCAACTGCATTGCCGAGGTCGAGGGCAGGAGGTGTGTGCTGGAGGGTGATCGAAGAGATGTTGTTTTCAAAACGGCACTCCTGCAGGTTGGTAGCGGGGAGGCTGGTGGAAGGATCGAATGGCAGGGGCAGGGTGCCATCGTCATTTGCGACAGCGAAAAGAGCTGCGCCCAAAACGGCATTTACCGAAAAGGTGAATTGTTGGCAGCCGTCGGGGGCAACGGCGGCGCCGGTGTTGACCACCTCCACGAGTTCGGCGCCTGCTTGGCGCGGGTCGTTTTTGTAAAATGCGACGGGCAGGTTGGTGGGCAGGATATTGCTGCCCTCGTTGCAGATGGTCAGCAAAACCTGTGCGCCGCCATTTGCGCAAGCGATGTTGTCGAGTGTCAGTGCGGCATCGGGCACGGCGACATAATTGTTGCTGCCCGCAGGTGATTCCGATACGCAGGTCGAGCCTTCTTCGATGAGCAAAAACTGGTCGGCACCGGGTTCGGCGATTAGGTCCACCGTGCCCGACGGCCACTTGACCATTAGGCTCTCGATCTGGGTTTCGTCGCCCAGCCCAAAATAGGAGGTCAGCGAGTTGGAGATGCCGTAGCTTTCGCCCGAGCGCACCTCCCTGACCTGAATGCCCCAACTGCCGCGTATTTCCACTTTTGCGCCCACGCCTTTGTAGTTGCTCTGGTTGCCCTGCAACTGCACGGCGAGGTAGTGGTTGCTGTTGCCGTTGTTGAGCCAAAGGATGTCGGGGTTGCCGCAGGGCGAAACCAAGCCGCATTGATAAACGGCGTAAACGTCGAGGAAGCCATCGTGGTTGAGGTCGCCTGTGGCGAGCGAGCCCATGTCGGTAAATGGCTGGGGTATTTGGGTGAAAGTTTTGTTGCCGTTGTTGTGGAGCAAGAGCGGCGGGGAGGAAGTGATGATGTCCACAAAGCCGTCGTTGTCGAAATCGCGCATGAGCGCCTGAATAAAATAATGGGTGAAGCCCGCAGTGCCTGCTTGCGCAGAAATGTCGGTAAAATGGCCAGTCCCGTCATTTTCAAAAAGCTGGAGGTTGTGGTCGTGGTTGGCCACGAGGCAGTCGAGGTCGCCGTCGTTGTCAATGTCCTGAAAATCGGAAGCCCAAGTTTGGTGGCCGATTTTGAGGCCGTATTCATAAGCTTGCTCGGTATAGTTCCCGTTGCCGTCGTTGACAAAAAGGGCGTTGATGCGGCGGGGGTCGGAGGGGTTGCTTACGCCTCCCCGGCACTTGGAAATGTAGAGGTCGGTGTCGCCGTCGTTGTCGAAGTCGGTCCATGTTGTACCGTAATTTCCGGAGTTGTCGGAGGGCGGGGAGGTGGCCATGTCTATCCAGTTGTTGGCGGGGCTGAGTGCGCCCGTTCCGTCATTTCCCCAGATGCGGCTTTCGGCGTCGTCGTGGCAGGCGAAGGCATCGAGGAAGCCGTCGTTGTTGATGTCGGCAAAGTTGGAGCCTTGCACGAACATGTAAGAATCTGACAAAATATCCATTTGGTAGGCATTACCGTTATTGGTCGAGCGGACAAGTTTTACACCTTGGTCGTAAGCCCCGCCAAAGAGCATGTCGCAGGTGCCGTCGTTGTTGATGTCGGCTACCGCCAATGCCCAGGCGCCCCCCGGTGCGTCAATGATGAATGAATGGCTGAAGGGCTGCCCGGCTGCTTGCTGGTACTCGACGTTGAGCGCATGGCCGTCTTCCAGCCGGATGATGTCGTCCCTGCCGTCGTTGTCCACGTCGGCCACGGCCACTGGCCCCCCGCTGGAGAAACTGTTGGGTTCGTGGAGCAGGGAGGTTTGATTGGTGAATGAAATCTGGCCTGAAAGGGATACGGAAATGGCCAGGGCGCAGAGGGTGGCCAAAGGTGCGAGGAGGGTTTTCATTGTTGCGTTGATTTTAGTTTGCAACAAAGGTATCATTTTATGGGGGAAGGAAATAAAAATTTTCGAGTAACTATTCGGCACCCGTACAGGTGCTGAATAGTTACATTTTCGATTTTATTTCCCCTGCCTTGTTAAAATGATAAAGGGCTTTCCTATAAAAATGAAAAACAGTGTTTTTTTTAATGGCTCCTTACTTTCTTTTTCCCAAAAATTCCAGAGCGGCGGCGTTCCCGATTTCTCGGGAACGCCGCCGCTCTGGAATTTTGAAAAAAAATAGCAGTCCAAGATAGGCTCAAACTACCGTTAAAATTTTTATAGGAAAGCCCTTTATTTAATTATAAATTGCTTGCTCACATTACCCCTCGGCGAATTTATTTTAATAAAATAATTCCCCGCCGGATATTTGTTCAAATTATTTAATTCTATTTTATTCTGACCTGCAAATATATTCCCGTTAAATACCGTCGCTATATTTTGTCCTAAAACATTATTTAATTCGACCCTTATATTTTCGATATTTTGTTCAGCATTAATTTCGATCATTGCCTGATCTGCCGCCGGGTTTGGATATATTTTAAATTCCGAAAAATTTGCTTCCAATGTTTCGACGGAGGTTGTTAGGTTTACGTAATCCCTTTGGAAAAACCCGTGGCCATGCGTTGCGATCCTGATTTTGCGGTTGCTCGGCGAATCATTTAAATCATATACCATCACCGCTTCGGGCAGGGCTTCGTCGAACACTTCCCACGATGCGCCGCTATTTTCGGAATAATAAACAGTGAGGTCATTGCCGACATATAAGTTGCCCGGGTTTAATGGGTCAATTAATATAGTATTGACCGGCAGGTCGGGCAGGCCGTTGTCTATTGCCGTCCAATTGTTGCCGCCGTTGGTGGTCCTATATACGTGGTTGGTGCCAAAACCAGAAAAGGTGATATATACTGTATTTTCATTAGTTGGGTCAAATTCTATATCTTTTACGACCCTGTTTGGCAGGCCGCTCATTGTGGTGAAATTTTGCCCCCCGTCAATTGATTTCATTATTTTGACCGTACTTGTTCCGAGGAAAGGGTGCGGCGAAGTGCCGATATATAGCAGGTCGGGATTTTCGGGAGAGATGGCAATTTTTACGATCCAGTTTGGTGTGTCAACGGGAACGTTTGCGGTGGCATCCCAATTGGTGCCTCCGTCAATGGATTTATATAAATAACCGGCGCCTCCATATATTATATCCTGGTCGGTAGGTGCCAGTTCATATGGGCCTAAAAATGCAGGAGAGTCGCCCGGGCGCAGTGTAGGTTTGGCAAAGTTATAATTGCCGCCCCTATCTGTAGAAATAGCAACATTCAAACCTTGAAAAGAACCATATATAATCGAATCGTTTTCCGCATTAATTGCAGTTGACATGCCGTCGCCGCCGATGACCCGAAACCATCTTTCGTTCTCTTTGTGTATATATGTTGAATTGTCCTGCGCCCCGCCGGTAAAGAGTTCGGGGTCGGAGGCCGAACTTGCCATGTCGGCATATAGCTGCAAAGTTTTCAGGCCGCCGTTGAGTTCGGCATATGGCGGCTCGCCGTTGTCCGAGCTAAAGACGCCCCCGTCGGTGGCGAGATATACTTTGTTGTTCAGGGGGTGGTAATATACCGCATGGATGTCGCCGTGGACAAAAGCGCTGTCCGTGCCGCCCGGCTGGCCCTCCGGTATTTCCCCGAACACCCATCTCTGCCAATCCGATCTTTTGGCAAATGAATTCCCGGTGTCGGTTGATTTCCAGGCATCAACGCCCACGTACATCATCTCACTGGAATTGGCGGGGTTGATGGCAATATCATGGGCATACCAAGCTTGGAAAAAGGCAATGTTCTGGTTGTTTATTTTTGTCCAG
>DROJ01000483.1 GCA_011321935.1 Bacteroidota bacterium
AATAACCTTCCGATTTAGGCGACGTTATTTTTGATGCAGGCGATGCAAAAAAAATAGAGCATAGTGGTTCTATTTGACATTTTTTTAAAGAAGCCTGCATTAAAAAGAACAAGCATAAACGGAAGGTTATTATTCGCCGACCCCTAAACTTTTTTCATTATCCAGCAAAACCACCCCCTCCGTCGAAGCAAGCTACCTTTCTATCTATAATTCCTTGCAAAAAATAGTACTATGTATTGCATAGTACCTTGCGATTCCGTATGTTTGTGCCGTCAACTCAATCAGACAGCCCCAGATTACCGGCCAAAACCATATTTATTTATTCACCAATGAAAGTTCAAAGCCTTTTGGAAAATACAAAACAACAGATGCGGAAAGGGATACTCGACCTTTGCATTCTCTCCATTATCTCGGAGGAGGGCGAGGCATATCCCAGCGACATCATCGAGCGGCTCAAAGAGTCGCAGATGATGGTCAAGCAGGGTACGATGTACCCGCTGTTGGCCAGGCTGAAATCCGCCGGCCTGTTAGAGTACCGCTGGCAAGAGTACCTCGGCGAAGATGGAAAGAAGGGCGGGCCACCTCGGAAATATTACAGTTTGACCGATCAGGGAACGGAATTCCTCGGCGGGCTGATGGGCACATGGAACCAACTGTATGAAGCCGTCAACCATTCAACCAAAAACACCAAAGCCAGTTAATTGGCAAGAATGAACGATTGGCTCGGATTACAATTTGACGGTTAATCTTCACTCGTTCTTTTCAAAAAAAATATCGTTTTCAACTAATAAACAAATGAATAAGATATCCAACATCAACCTCGGAGGCTTCCCTTTTACCATAGACGACGACGCCTACCGAAACCTCGACAACTACTTAAAGGCCATCCACAAACACTTCCGCGACATGGAAGGCTATGAAGAAATCACCACCGATATAGAGACCCGGATGGCAGAGCTTTTCCTCGAAAAAATGGAAGGCCGCCCGATTGTTACTTTGCCCGACGTGAAAAACGTCATTGCCATCATGGGTACGCCAGAAGATTTTGGGGCCGCCGACCCGTTCATGGAGGAGGCTCCCTCTTCTTCTGGAAAATCATGGAAATTCAAGACGGGCAAGAAGCTCTTCCGCAACCCCGAACAGGAGGCCATTGCCGGCGTCTGCTCTGGCCTGGCCGCTTACCTGGGCATCCAAGACCCGCTGTGGGTGCGCCTTGCATTTATCTTCCTCACCTTTACGGGCGGTTTTGCCGTCGTCGTGTATTTGGTGCTTTGGGCAGTCGTTCCAAAAGCGGAAACGTCGAGCGACCGCTTGGCCATGCGGGGAGAAAAGGCCAACGTGGAAAACATCAGCAAGATCATCGAAGAGGAACTGGACCATGTTTCCAAAAAAGTAAGCGAACTCGGAGAGGAGCTGAAATCTGAGTTTGGCTCAAAAAAAAAAGTTTCACTGAAACCTTTGGGACAGAAGGGGGCAAAGCGGCCTCCTCTATCGGCCATGTTTTCAGAACCACCGCTTCCAAAGGGGTTCATGTTTTAGGCAGCGTTATCAAAGCAGCCATCAGGCTGGCCGGGGCTGTGCTTACTGTGGTGGGCAAAATATTGAGGCCCGTTCTTTTCGTTTTGGGCATCGTGCTGATCGCCATGCTGGCCGTTATTTGGATAGCTGGCATTATAGCTCTTTTCTTCGGCCAGCCAATGGCCGATTTCGTCTCGCCCGGTTCAGCCGTCACCACTTTCCTCGGCACTTTCAATATCCTTTTAGTTTTGGGCATCCCCTTGTTGATGTTGGTAATGTTCATCATGCGGGTGTTCCTGCGGTCCAATTTCCGCCCCAAATGGCAGTTCGGGCTTTGGGCTTTTTGGTTGCTGAACGTGGTCAGCCTTGCGCTGATCGGCGTTTCGACGGCCAAGGATTTTTCGCATGGAAGCAATGTGAGCATCGGTTCGGACATGGGTTATGTCGGGCCGGACACTATTTACATCGAGATGGAAGAGTCCCCGTTTGACGATGCCTTGCTCCGTTTTGGCGACAACCTGCTCCTTTCCGGCGACCAGCTCATCAGCCGTAATATTGACCTGCATTTTATGAAATCCGAGTCTGGTCGTTTTGAGGTTTCACAGAGGAATTTGTCACGCGGACGCAGCCTTTCAGAGGCCCGCCAACTGGCCAACGATATTGTTTTTGATTACAGGCTGGAGGGCAACAAACTCATCCTGCCTGCTTATTTTACCATCGAAAAAGGCCACAAGTGGAGGAATCAATGGGTGGCGCTCGACCTCAAAATACCGGAAGGGAAATACGTGCGGAGGAACTGGGAAGCAAGGTCCCGGACTGCAACGGTGTACAAAGACAAAGAGTACAGCTTCCCGTGGTACCACTCTGATCAGATATGGCAAATGGGCGAAAATGGCATGATCGCTCCCGAATACATTTCTGAAACTAAAAAAGAATTTACTTTTAATAATTTCTCAAAAATAAGGGTTGAGGGAGATATTAGGTTAAAAATAAGACAAGGCAACCGTTTCCATATCGGCTTGGCAAGGGGCGCTGATTATTCCGACGAAATTGAAATAACTCAATCTGGGGACCGCCTCGACATTTTCACCGATGCCGACCCTCTCGATATCATCCGCCTCGATATCACCATGCCACGGCTGGAAGAAATATGGGCCATCACTTCTGACGAAATAGACATCCGTAATTTCAAAATGGACAAGCTGCACATCGTCAACGAGGGCAGGGCAGAGATAAGAGTACATGCCGACATAAATAACCTGCAAATAGAACTGACCGGGGACAACGAACTTGAACTCCGGGGCGAGGGCAATTTCCTCAACGCCGGCCTCAGCGACAGCGCCGAACTCCACGCCGAACATTTTACCGTTAAAAAAGCCAAAGTGGAATTGGTGAACCAATGCCTTGCAAAAATATCCGCAACCGATACGCTCTGGCAAAAGGTGGTTGACAGTGATTTGATTGCCCGCCGGGGGGCGGTGATTATTGAGGATGTCAGCGGCAAGTAGTACGCTGTAATTGAAGTTTTTTCAGGTTTTTCAAGGCAGGGGAATTACGGTGCACACCCATTGCCCCGTAATTTAAGGGGCAGTGGGTGGTGGTCTTTTTAACTGGATATGTTTTCAGCGCAAGGTCGCAAAGAGCGCAAGGCAACGCAATGAAAAATTAACTGATCATTGCGTTGCCTTGCGCTCTTTGCGGCCTTGCGCTGAAAACATATCAGTTAAAATTTTCCATTACCGCAGCAGTGCATTTGATGCACTGCTATTTAAGCATCTGTATATCAGAACTCAAATAGCGGGGCAATGGGTGTGCCCCGCTATAAAAATTACAGTATGTCAAACTCCAACCGCTCCCCCTTCTTCCCTTCAAAAAACACCCCGTCCCGGTAAGCCAAATGCCCGCTCACAATTGTCCCCTCCACCATGCCTTTAAATTCATGCCCCTCAAAGGGCGACCACTTGCACTTATAATATAGGTTGCTTTTATTTACTTCCCATTTTTTATTTAAATCAACAATCACGACATCGGCCCAGCCACCTTCGTCCAAATATCCGCGTCCGTTTACGTGGAAACATTCGGCGGGCGCGTGGCACATTTTTTCGACAATTCGCTCCAAGCTTATTTTTCCTTTTTGGTAAAATTCCAGCATCACATTCAAGCTGTGCTGAACGAGCGGCACACCGGAAGGTGCCTTAAAATATGTGTTTTGTTTTTCGGCCCAAGTATGCGGTGCGTGGTCGGTGGCTATTATATCGAGGCGGTTGTCGAGCAGCGCGGGAAAGAGGGCTTCTTGATGGGAAGCATCTTTAATAGCGGGGTTGCATTTTATTTGCGTGCCATATGTCGCATAATTATTTTTATTAAAATATAAATGGTGGACGCATACTTCGGCAGTTATTCTTTTTTCGCGCAGCGGAATATCGTTCCTGAACAATGCGAGTTCATCTTTTGTGGAAATATGCAAAATATGCAAACGGGCATTGTGCTTCTTTGCCAATCCCACCGCGAGGGTCGAAGATATTAAACAGCCCTCGGCGCTCCTTATTTCCGGGTGGCACTCGATGGGCACGTCCTCGCCATATTTATTTTTATAAATGGCCATATTGCCGCGCACCGTCGCCTCGTCTTCGCAATGGGTGGCGATGAGCATGGGGCAGCGCGAAAAAATGCCCTCCAAAGTTTTTTCATTGTCCACCAGCATATTGCCCGTGCTGGAGCCCATGAATACTTTTATGCCGCAGACATTGCGCGGGTCGGTTTTCAGCACCTCCTCCATATTGTCGTTGGAGGCGCCCATAAAAAAGGAATAATTGGCGAGCGATTTTTTGGCGGCTATCCCGTATTTGTTTTCCAATAAAACCTGCGTCAGTGCGGGCGGCTTGGTA
>DROJ01000484.1 GCA_011321935.1 Bacteroidota bacterium
ATTAAAATGAAAATTAAAATTAAAAACCCCTGCCGTTCGTACTCTTAGCGTCCAGCCTATATTTCAAAATAAATTAAAATTAAAAACTCCAGCCGTTCGTACTCTTAGCGTCCGGCCTATATTTCAAAATAAATGAAAATTAAAATTACTTCGCCTGTCCATGCGGACGTACCGGGTGGCAGAAAATGAAAATTAAAAACTCCAGCCGTCCGTACTCTTGGCGCTCGGTTTATATTTCAAAATAAAAAAACCTCCCGTTGCATATGGGGGGGGTAATATAAGAAAAGCATCCATTCTCAAGCCATGCAACGGGAGGGGTTTTTATTTTGAAACATAAACCGAGATTTCGGGGCAAGCTATTTTCATTTTAATTCCTGAGTTTTTTATCATCCACATTTTTGTTCAAAAAATCGTTCAGCCGGTCAATGTCCAGGTTGATTTTGATTTCTCCGAATGTGTTGATTTTTACATTGAAGCCTTTCAGGTCTTGGTGGACTTTGGGCGCTTTGTCGGCGGTCAGTATTTTGGCCATGATAGTTGTTGGTTGTTGATTGCTGATTGCCTGCCTGCCGGAGAGGCAGGTCGGTTGTTGAAAACAATAAGCAATAAGCAACCAACAATTAATTTTTTTCAAAATATTCGATGGCCGTTTTCAGGCGGCCCACTGTCTCCGTTTTACCGAGCAGTTCGATCATTTTGAACACAGCGGGGCCTTTCATAGTTCCCGCCAACGCAATTCTCAGCAAAGGAAAAACCTGTCCCATTTTTAATTCCCGTTCGGCAATAAAATCTTTGATGCCCCTTTCTAGGGTAACGGCCTCAAAGGAGTCCGTTTTTTCGAGTAGGTCAATCAATGCCTCAAAAACAGGTTTCAGTTCAGGTTTCCATCGCTTCGCAATATTTTTGTCGTCGTAAATTTTCACACCTTCAAAAAAGTAACTCCCCGCACTGACAAACTCCGGCAACAGCACCACCCGGTCGCGCATCAGTTCGCAATAGTCAACGAGAAAATCATCGCTCACCGAGTAGCCTTTTTCCTCCATCAATGGCCGGACTATTTTTGCCAGTTCGGCAGCATCGGTTGCCTGTATATATTGCTGGTTGTACCACTTCGCTTTGTCATAATCGAAGCGGGCGCCGCCCTTGCTTATTTTTTCTATCGAAAATGCTCCGCAAAGCTCTTCCAAAGAAAATATCTCTTGCTCCGTTCCGGGGTTCCAGCCCAAAAATGCGAGGAAATTTATTACTGCCTCCGGCAAAAAACCAAACTCGCGGAAACCCAAAAAACGGTCTTCTTCCTTCTCCGCTTCCCATGCGATGGGGAATACCGGTATGCCCAATTTTGCCCCGTCGCGCTTGCTCAATTTGCCTTTTCCCGTCGGTTTCAAAATAAGCGGCAAATGCGCAAACTGCGGCATCGTACCCTCCCAACCAAGTGCCTGATAAAGCAAAACATGGTGCCCCGTACTCGACAGCCACTCCTCTCCCCGTATCACATGGCTGATCTCCATCAGGTGGTCGTCCACGATGTTGGCCATGTGGTAGGTGGGCATGCCGTCGGCCTTTAGCAGCACCTTGTCGTCGAGGTCGTCGGTCTGGAAAGTGACCTCTCCCCGCACCAAATCTTGGAAAGAAACGGCCCCGCCAACAGGCACTTTCAGGCGGATGGTAAACGCCTCGCCTGCCGCCAATTTTTGCGCTGTTTCTGCTGCCGGAAGGGTCAGGCTGTTTTTCAT
The DNA here is from genome assembly GCA_011321935.1 of Bacteroidota bacterium. Taxonomy (GTDB): domain Bacteria; phylum Bacteroidota; class Bacteroidia; order Chitinophagales; family Saprospiraceae; genus UBA6168. Next base: position 1,737 of record DROJ01000484.1, read on the forward strand.
TTCATTGCGGGTCACATTGTCGTAACGGAAATTATGGTTGCCTTTTGCCCTTTCTTCTTCGCGTTTTGCGTTCAGTTCTTCCGGCGTGTCGAAGGCATAATATGCCTTGCCGTTTTCAACTAATTTATGTGCATATTTTCCATAAATAGCCTTCCGTTCAGATTGGCGGTACGGGCCATGACCGCCTCCGATACCGGGGCCTTCCTCCGGCAACAGTCCGCACCATTTTAATGATTCGACAATATAGTTTTCCGCCCCCGGCACATATCGCCCCTGATCGGTATCCTCGATGCGGAGGATAAAAGTGCCGCCCATTTTTTTGGCAAATAAATAATTGTAAAGTGCCGTGCGCACTCCTCCAATATGCAATGGCCCAGTAGGGCTTGGCGCAAACCGGACGCGTATATTTTTGTTTGACATATAATTGTGAATGGAGGATTGCCCCCTTTATTTTTTAAAAAACAAATAGCGTATAAGCAGCATTTTAAGAAACCAACCGTTTAAAACAGTAAACGATCTACCCACCTAATACCCATTTTTTTTAGGAGCGCAAAAGTAAGCGTTCAATATATTTTTCACTCCCTTTTGCCTTTTTCAAATTACCGCTTTTTGCGAACTCAGAATTGCCCACATAAACAATATTGAAATACCCATTATTTTTAACCACTGCACCCATTAAACCGTAAACCGTAAACCGTAAACCGATATACCAATAAACCTGTAAACCGACAATAACATATCCAAATACAAATGCCATGTACCTCGTTAAAACGCCACAATTCATCCAAAAACTTTTTCCAAATTTCACTTGGAAAATACCGACCCAAGAAAAGGTAATGTACCTCACTTTCGATGACGGCCCCATCCCCGCGGTAACGCCCTGGGTGCTGGAACAGTTGGAAAAATTCAAGGCCAAGGCCACCTTCTTCTGCGTGGGCGACAACATCCAAAAGCACAGAAGCATTTTCCAACAGGTGACTGCTGCGGGCCACTCTATCGGCAACCACACCTTCAACCACCTCAACGGCTGGACTTCCGAAAACATCCCCTATTTCCACAACGTGCGCCACTGCGCCCGCTTGGTCGATTCGGTATTGTTCCGCCCACCGTTCGGAAAGATGCGGCCAAAGCAAACACAGTTCTTGCAAAGGCATTACCGCATCGTGATGTGGGATGTACTGAGCGGGGATTTCGACCCTTCCATTTCCCAAAAACAGTGTTTGGAAAATGTGCTGCGGAAAGCAGGCAAAGGCTCGATCATCGTTTTTCACGACAGTGTGAAGGCATGGGAAAACCTGCAATTCACGCTGCCAAAAGTGCTGGAATATTTTGCCGGGCAAGGCTATCGTTTTGAGGCATTGTCGGAGCGGGCGGTAGCGGAAAAGCCGATGGCGTCGGTTGCCTGATATTGTAAAGAAAAATGTTTTTCAATATAAAAGCCGCAGCGTTTTGCTGCGGCTTTTTGTTTTTTATAAAACGCCCATTTTTTATGGGCATCATAATATTCTGATTTTTTTTGCGCATGGCGCCGTCAACCGAACAAAACATAATGTTAAAAACAATTTTTGCAAACCGTTCTCTGAAAGGTTGACGTTGGATCAAAACACCATTTTTTCACACTAATCTTTTTTGATATGAAAAACCTGCTTTACATCATTCCGTTATTTTTGCTTAATATACACCAAGCCGCTGCCCAAGAAATCGCCTTTGCCAGAACGTATGGGGGCACCGACTACGACGATGCCAGAGGGGTTGTCGCTACGCAGGACGGTTGTTTTGTTTTTACAGGCTTGAACAAAAGCGGGGAAGACCCAGAGGGCGATATGTACCTCACCAAAATCAATGCTGCCGGGGCGGTACTTTGGGAACGGTTTTACGGGCAGCGGGAAGAGGACGGCGGCAATTTCCTGCTGTCCACAGCCGATGGCGGTTTTTTAATCTCGGGACATATCGTTCAGGGAATTGGCGATGAATGTGACGGCTATCTGGTCAGGACCGATGCCGATGGCAATGAATTGTGGCACCTTTTTGTTGGCTCTGCTTTGGATGAAATTTGTCATGGTGCAGTGGAAACGGAAGACGGCAGTTTCTTTCTGACCGGCAGGATTGAAGAAGCCCCCCATTCGCATCAATTTGATGTGATGCTCTGTAAAGTTTCCGCAAATGGACAATTGGTTTTTTTGAAAAGAATGGCAGGCACTGAAAGCGAATACGGCTTTAAAATCAACGAAGCTGCCGATGGCAACCTATTGATAGCGGGCTATACCTACGAAGCTGCTTCCGGTGAAGATTTCTACGTCCTGAAATGCGACAGGGAAGGCAACCTGCTCTGGGAAAACCGCTTTGGCACCAACCAACACGACCGGGCTTATGGATTGATGCCCTTACCACAAGGTGGCTGCTTGTTGGTAGGTGGAACAGCATCCAAGCCCTACAAGGAAGAATACGAAACGATGTGTTTTGCAAAAATCGGGGAAGAGGGGATACTTGAAAAATTTGCCCCCCTTTTGGCTGAAACCGGGAAAGGCTACCTTTTTGATGTTTGCGCAAGCGGTGAAAATGGATTTGCGCTGGCCGGAATGCTCAAAAAAAAGGAAACTGCTTATCCGTCGCCCTGCCTGGTATTACTCAATGAGGCATTTCAAATGGAGGATTTTTTTACGATCCCCTCTGACGGTGAAAGCCGCGCAATATCAATCACGCCCTCCCCAAACGGAGATTTTTGTTTGGCCGGTAAAACCGCAGCAGGTGAAACAAACCCGGATGCTTTCATCACAAAAATCAACCTCCATAGCAGCCCACTCTCAACAAACGATTTTGTTTTGCAGCCTTATTGGCTGTTCCCCAATCCATTCAGAAATTACACTTATCTCCAAATCGAAGGTGCTCCCCAAGTCAAAACCCTGACCTTGTACGACCTGAAAGGGCACTTGAAAAAAACCATCGTTTTCGAGGGGACCGAACTGTTTTTATACCGGGAAGATCTGGCCCAAGGGGTTTATCCTTTTAAAATAACGGATTCTAAGGGAAAGATAATGACGGTTGGGAAATTAATCGCTCAATAAAGGGTTTTCTTATAAAAATAATAAACGCGGTTTTACCTAGCTTTTTTCTGTCCTTTCTCCGTAAAGAATTGTTTCCCGCAGAGTCCGCAGTGTCATACGCTGAGTTTCGCAGAGTTTTATGAAGTCGTCTCCAATAAACTCTGCGAAACTCAGCGTATGACACTGCGGACTTTGCGGGAAAAAAAACGGACTTCTCGTTTTTATAAGAAAGCCCTTTCGCTCAATAGGACTTCTGCCGAACAGCCCCTGTTCAATTTTCCAGGTCAACCACCTCCCCTTCCGAAATCACCAGCGGTATCTTTTTTTGCACAGCCTTCCTTTTGTTCCTGCTCAATTTTTCAAAAGAGGTGCGGAACTGCCTTTGCGCTTCTTCTTCCCATAGTTCGTTATAAGCGGCCTTGAGTTCATTATATACCGAGATGTATTTCTGGTACGTGGTGTTGCGGTCGTTCTGTATGGAGATGATGGCTTGGTCTGGAGCGATAGCGAGGTTTTCATCTTTGTCCGGGTTGAGGATAAATTCCTTTGCCTTTGCCCTGAGCTGGCCGATCTGCACGGGCTTGCCCCTGACCAGGAGTTCATCGGCAAAATTTATTTTTACACTAAAAATATTTCTTTCGGGTACTTTAGGCGGCGGCCCGACCTGCACCGGCGGCAGTTTCACCCGGATACCTTTTTCGACATCAATGGTAGTGGTAACGAGAAAAAAAACGAGCAGCAAAAAAGCAATATCGGCCATTGAACTGGCATTTACGGTTGCTTCGGCCCTACGGGCTGGAGAAGAAAACATAGCTTTATATTTTAGATAAACAAGATGCCTTTGAGATGCCGCGCAAATTATAAATTGGTGCAACGTCTGGTATTTTTCCGATAGAAATTTTTTTCTGCATAAATTTTTCTGACATTTGCCGCCTCCAAAAACAAGTTCAAAAAGACATTACGCTAACACCCCAGACCATTCCGCCTATGACTAGCATGCTTGCCAAATATGCCCAACTCCTCGTCCATTATTGCGTAGAGATCAAGGAAGGAGAACGCCTGTACGTTGCCAGTACCACATTGGCAGAGCCTTTGGTGCGCGAGGTTTACCGGGAGGCCGTAAGGGCAGGGGCACAGGTGGAGGTTGATCTGTCGTTCCGGGAAAAAGGCAATATTTTCATGAAAGAGGCAGGTACAGCGCAATTGAAATACCTGCCCACCCTTTATAAAAAGGCGATGGAGGAGTTTGATGCCTACCTTAATATAATGGCGCCGTTCAATTTGCGGGAAGACCAAGCCGTAGATCCAGAAAAATCGCGGATACGCAAAGCCGCCACCAAGCCCATCAGCGAAATGTATTTCAAGCGGACGGCCACGCGGGAACTCAAGCGCAACCTCTGCCAGTACCCTACTTTGGCGAATGCCCAAGAAGCGGGCATGTCGTTCGAGGATTACGAAAAGTTTGTTTACAGTGCCTGCCGTTTGTACGAAGACGACCCCGCCGCTGCATGGCTGGAAGTGCGCCGTTCGCAGCAGCGCATCGTTGACCTGCTGAACAAAAAAGAAAAGGTACAATACAAAGGAGAAGGCATTGACATTACTTTTTCTGCAAAGGGACGGACGTGGATCAATTCCGACGGGCAGACCAACATGCCCTCCGGCGAAGTATATACCTCCCCGGTGGAGGACAGCGTGAACGGGGTCATCCATTATACCTACCCGGTGGTATATGCCGGACATGCCGTGGAAGGCATCACGCTTTGGGTGAAAGACGGCTATGTGGAAAAATGGGAAGCCAAGCAGGGCAAAAAATTATTGGACGATGTGTTCAAGTTGCCGGGTGCCCGAAGGTTTGGCGAAGCCGCTATTGGAACAAACTATAAAATTGACCGTTTCACCAAAAACATCCTTTTCGATGAAAAAATCGGGGGGACGGTACACATGGCCATTGGCCAGTCGTACCTGCAGACCGGAGGCAAAAACCAGTCTTCCATCCATTGGGACATGATCGCCGACATGAAAAACGGCGGGGAGATTTATGCAGACGACGAGAAAATTTACGACAGCGGAAAATTCATTTTTTAAGGGATAAAGGGTTGGATATTGGGCTTAGAAAAGCTTTTGATACATTTGTGGTATAAAAAATATCCGAAATGTTACCAATTTTCATAAATTTGGTGGCACTTTTGGAATTCCATTAAACCTGACATCTGAACGAAAACCCTTTTTCCCAAAACGACACTATACAATAACAACAAGACGTGGAGAACAACATTGCATTTTTAGAATTGAAGTACGGCAACATTTACGGCGGATTCCCCAACTTTTTTGCCATTGCCGAAGTATCCCTTTTAGTATTTGAAAAGCGGTCAAAAAAGATTTTCACCGAGACCTGGATCAACAAGGTTGATGTGGACTACGTGAGCGTCTTTTCAAAAACAAATGAACTGGGACATACTATTGGGCGCTATAAAGAAGTCATCAACATGCGGACCGGCCGCCGCCGTCCTTTCATGGAAGATTTCAAGATCGACAAGCGGGCCTTGCAGTATTCTTTCAAACAACTGCGCCCCATTCACAACCGCGTGAAGAGGTTCTTGCTCGATGCCTTCCGCAAATACCAGATCCAAACCATCGTAACTTTTGACGGCAGACGGGACATCTTCCTCTGCGAACGCTCCGGCGTCCGTTTTGGAAGGATACAGATCGTTGACCTGCAAAAGGAACTCAACAAAGAAACAGACTACCTCTTTTCTTTGAACAAACTATCGGTCATCATTGACTTTGATATGGACGGCTCCTATTTGCGCTCGGCCAACGAAGAGTACTGGCTCCACCCGATAGCGGCCAAGCAGCTCCATCCGGGGACTGCGGCCTGGGATGCAGCCCGCCTCCTGATGGTCCACAATGAATTTTATGGCCACAGGGCCGACTTCCTTTTGCGTGCGCAGCAACTGTTGAACAAGATACAAGAAATGAAGCCGCCCGAGGAAGAAGCGCCTCCGGTTGCCGTTGAGGCTACCGAAAGTGAGGAGGAGGCCCCCGTGGCCGAGGAAGCATCTCCGGCTGTTGCCGAGACTGCTGATAGTGAGGAAGCGGAAATGCCTATGGCTGAGGAAGCACCTGATGAAACAGGGACAGAGAATACGGAAGAAGAATAGATTTTTACTACTCTCCTTTTCGGACGAAAAGGCAGCGCTGCAAATGTGGCGCTGCCTTTTTTGTTTTAGACCACACCCTGTTAAGTATCTCTTAAAAAGAGAACATTTTCTGCCCTGCCCCTATCTCATTGTTGACAACTCTCTTTTCACTTTTAAAACTCTTCAACAATGAAAAAATCAATCATTTTTTTCGCTTTCTTTTTTACCTCCTTTTTTTCTTTTTCACAAAATGAAACTGCCGGGAAAAAGCCTTCCTTCACCCCTTCTTTCCGGGCAAGTATCGGCGGGCTGCTGCTCAATTACGATCAACTGAACAATGTGCTGGAAGACAATTACATTGCAACTTTCGACGGGCCTGCCCTAAATGCGAGTTTTGTCTTTGCAAAAACCTGGAACACCAAAAAACCGTTCGGTTCTTACATCGGGCTTGACTTTCTGGAAGGCTTTGAAAGTGGCAAAAAATCGCTCAACCCAAACAACAATTCGCTCAACGCCAGGGCACTGAAAGGCTATGGCCTGCTGGTAGGCACCCAATATATGGCCCTGCGGAAGAAATACTTCCAATTGTACCCCTCGCTCGGAGTAGGCATCAACCGCACAACCTTCACTGTTTTTGAACAAATACCGGGCGGCTTTTCTTTAAGCTCTACTCTAAATTCCAACCTTGTCACCCGTAAATATTCTTCGTGGAACACTTTTTACGACTTGGGCATCAACGCAGAAACGAGGATCCCCTTACTGGCAACAATATTCAACATTGGCATCAATGCCGGCTATCGTCTTGGGCCCAAGTCGAACAACTGGAATTACGAAGACGCAGTCAACGTTAACTTTCCCGAACTTTCATTGAGCGGCTTCCACTTTGCCTTTGTAGTCGGATACGAGTTCAGTGCCAAACGATATTCGGACTATTTCGATAAAAGGAAAAACAAAAAGAAGAAAGGCTAGCCCATCTCAAAATATCACTACTTCTTAAACCCTATCAAAATGAAACCAGGCCCTATCATTTTGATAGGGTTTTTCTTTTTATAAAATTAATGAAAATAAATATACGAGCAGCAATCCACTGGTTTTCAGCTTTTTATAAAAATAAAAATAAAAACAGGCTTTGGAGGAACAGGTTTTGGCATAGAGGGGATATCAGTCGGCAGTTTTTCAGTCCGCAGTCTTCAGTCCGCAGCCTTCAGTCCGCAGTCCACAGTCTTGTTGGAGTCCTACTTTGATAGTTGTGGGTTTTACATTCACAACCAAAGTAGGTCTCCAACAAGACTGTGGACTGTGGACTGAAGACTGCGAACTGAAGACTGCCGACTGAAAAAATGATTCTAAAAAATGACCATCGCCCTTTTTTTCTTGACTATGTACCTCTCCCTCCTGCTCTTGCTGGTGATAGAGACCGTCAGGGAACGAAAGACCTGACCTTGGAAAAACCTCGCCCCGGATACCATTATTTGTTAACCGATTATTTTTCCAAAACCTAACACCTCATTTTATGAGTACCATCGAATTTAATTGCCATTTTGAAAATCTCCAGCACAAACTGTTGCCCTTTGCTTACAGACTGACCAACAACCTGGAAGATGCCAAAGACCTCATCCAAGAGACGGCGATGAGGGCTTTCAACAACAAAGAAAAATTTGAGGCCGGAACGAACTTCCGTGCGTGGATGACCACCATCATGCGCAACACATTCATCAACATCTACCGCAAAAAGAAGAACCGCGCCACTACTTCCGAACCTGCCGACAGCTATGTTTTTGTAAATGAAAACCACGCCTGCGACAATGCGGCCCACTCCAACATCACGATGACAGAACTGCACAGCATTATGAACGGTCTTGACAACATTTACCGCAAACCGTTCCTGTTGTTTTTCGAGGGCTACAAGTACGAAGAAATTGCCCAGGCCATGGATTTGCCGATAGGCACCGTAAAAAGCCGCATCTTTTTCGCCCGGCAAAAACTGATGGAATCCATCCAGTTCCATTATGCCTACGACACGACAGCTAATTAAGTCCACAGTCTGGCAGTCCACAGTCTTCAGTCTTGTTGGAGTCCTACTTCTGCAATTAAGGTAGGACTCCGGCCAGACTGAAGACTGTGGACTGCCGGACTGTGGACTGGAAAGGCTCTGGACCGAGAAATAAATATGAAATTATTAGGCCTGAAACCAGCACTTGACAAATTGAGGTCAAATGCCAAAGCTGCATTTGACAGGCCAAACGCTTTTCTTTTGCGCTCCTTTTCTGGAAATTTCCTTTCCTTTTTTTTAAAAAAAACAAGGGCCAAGCCGCTTTCCCGCCCGTCCCATTTCGCCGATAGGCGGGCATCCCTTAACTTCCCATCAATTTTAGCTAACTTAACGGCTTCGGATATTTATAAAAAAATAAAATCCTTGAAGCTAAAAGTCAAAATACGCATCGGCCTGGTCATCCTTTTTGCGGCCATCACCCTGCTGGGGATGCTGAGCGGCAACTATGTGCAAAGGACTTCAAACAATGCGATCAGCATGATCCGGGACAACCACCGTACCATTGGCTACGTGATGGAAATGTACAAATCCATGAACGACATGGTAAGGGCCATGAAACTGGAAAACCTGTCCCCTTCTTTTAGAAGGCAGCAATTGCGCAAAGCCGCTGACAATTTCGAGACATACCTCAACCTGCAACTCGACAAAGTGGCCGATAAAAAGGAAGAAGAACTGACCCAGCAATTGAAACAGAATTATGAACTGTTCCGGGAATACCTGCTCAAAAGCGAATATACGAGCGAAATGCGGACGGGGACCTACATGAAACTCCACTACATCGAAGACCTGCTGGAAGATGTCCAGCAACTGAACGAAAGGATGATCGAAGTACGGACCAAAGAGGCCTCCGAAAATGCCAATCAAGTCACCTTGTACATAGTTGTCCTGGGCTTTTTCTTTTTTGTCTTTGCGCTCTTTGCCATGTTTTATTTCCCCCACTATATCACCGAGCCGATAGAGAACATGACCCAGAGCATGCAGCAGATTTCACAAAAAAACTATAACGAACGGCTGGATGTGAGCCACAGCGACGAACTCGGCGACATGGCCCGTTCTTTCAATATAATGGCCGAAAAACTGGAGGAGTTCGAGAACATCAACGTCTCCCAAATACTGACCGAAAAACGGCGGACCGAAACCATCGTCAGTGGTCTCAACGAAGCCATCATCGGACTGGACGACCGCAAGCTGATCCTTTTTGCCAACCCCCCGGCACTCGATTTACTGGGCCTGCGCGAACACCAGTTGATCGGCTGCTATGCCACCGATTTGGCAAAAAAACACATCTTGGTCAACAACCTGCTGAAAGAAATACTGAAAGACGAAGTGCAGCACAGCACTACTTTCCCCGCCATCAGCATAGATAAAAACGGGAAACGGCAATACTTCGACAAAGACGTGATGGTCGTTGACAGCTATGGCGAAGACGAGCAATCCCCCGCCAATGTCGGTTTCATTGTCATCCTGAAAAACGTGACCGAACTGAAAGAGCAAGACCTCGCCAAAACCAATTTCATGGCCACCCTATCCCACGAACTGAAAACGCCCATCGCCGCCATTGACATGAGCCTCAATTTGTTGGCAGACGAGCGCATCGGCGAACTGAACGAAGAGCAAAAAGACCTCGCCAAAACCATCCGCCAAAACTCCGCCCGCCTGCTGAAAATGGTCAACGAAATACTCGACATCTCCCGCATCGAATCGGGCAAGCTGAAATTGACTTTTGAAGAAATACAGCCCGACGAAGTGGTCGTAAAAGCCCTCGACAACGTGAAAACCTTCATTGCCGAAAAGCATGTCCAAGTCATCCAGAACATCGAGGCCGACCTGCCAAAGATAAAAGCCGACGTGCCCAAAACAACTGCCGTGCTCGTCAATTTCCTCACCAATGCCCTGCGCTACACGGCTGCAAAAGAAGCCATTGAAATAAAGGTAAAACGCCAAAACGGCTCGGTCGAATTTTATGTGAAAGACCGGGGGCCCGGCATCTCCCCCGCCGACCAGCGAAAACTTTTCCAGCCCTACCGCCGCGCCAAAGGCGACAAAACAAAAGGCACAGGTCTCGGCCTCGCCATTTCAAAAGAATTTGTGGAAGCGCAGGGAGGAAGGATTTGGGTGAAAAGCGAAATGGGGAAAGGGAGCAATTTTGGCTTCGCCATTCCAGTGGTGGAGGGGTGAATGGTTGAATGGTTAAATGGCTGAATGGCTGAATGGCTGAATGGTTAAGCAAAAGACCCGATGGATAGAAACCATCGGGTCTTTTGCTTAACCATTCAACCATTTAACCATTTAACCATTTAACCATTCAGCCATTTAACCATTCAACCATTTAACCATTCAACCATTCAACCATTTAACCATTCAACCACTCACCTTCATCCCGCCCAAAAGGATCAGTAATATCAAACCGATGACCCCGATGATGATCCCGAGGACGGTAAACAGGATGCCGACAACGGGAATAACTAGGCCGAGCAATACGAACAGGCCGCCGATTATCAATACGATCAGGCCGATCACTCCCAAGTTGACACTGGCTTCTGATCTGCCTTTTTTGTGCAAACGACCAAGTTTCTTTTTCAGTTTTTGGGTCAGTTTCTTGAAGCGTTTTTCTTTCCGAATTTTCTTTTTTAAAATTTTCGAACTGGTTTTAGAAGGGGCTGTTTTTTTCAAAAAAACAGTTTTGTGGGAGGCACTTGCTACCGCAAAAAG
>DROJ01000485.1 GCA_011321935.1 Bacteroidota bacterium
ATTTTCCAGTTCGACCTCTGGGCGGAAGACATCGGGGCTTCACTTGACACGGTGGCAGTCTATGACGGCTTCCAGGCACCTTTTGGCACCAATTTCCTGTTGATGCAGCTTGGCCCCGATGGTAGGATCTATATCAACACAACGAGTTCAGCGAACATCCTGCACGTCATCCAATATCCCAACAAAAAAGGCAGGGCATGCGAAGTCCGCCAGCACGGTGTGCAACTGCCTACGTATATTTTCCACACCATGCCCCACTTCCCCAACTACCGCCTCGGCCCCCTCGACGGCTCCCCCTGCGACACCCTCGGCCTCGACAACCATCCCATCGCAAAGTACCGATACGAGCAAGATACAATGGACTACCTGCAGGTCGAGTTTACCGACCTGAGCTATTACGAGCCTGCCGAATGGCACTGGGACTTTGGCGACAATACCACCAGTCAGGACACCAGCCCCGTGCATGTTTTTATGGAAGACGGCACCTACGAGGTCTGCCTCACCGTGGGCAATATAAACAGCGAAAACACCTTCTGCCGCACCCTCGAACTCGGCACTGTCTCCTCCTCCGAAGAAGCGGCACAAGTGGACATCACCGTCTTTCCGAACCCCTGCCGGGAAGGGGTCAATATCATCATCGGCGGGTATTTGCCGAAGGCGGGAAAAGTGGTCTTGTACGATGTGGCCGGGCAGCGGCACAAGGTGCAGCCGCTGCAAACGGGATGGAACACGCTGCGCATGGACGGGCTGCGGACGGGGGTTTATTTTTATGAAATATGGGAGACCTGCCCCGAGTGCTCGGGGGGGGCGGTGCTGTTGAGGAGCGGGAAGTTGGTGAAGGCCCGCCCGTAGGGATGGAGTGAAGGATGATAGATAAAACAAGCCGTTTGGCCTGCACCAACGGCCTCGTTTCTGGTATGTATTTCGTGAAGGTACTGGAAGAAGGCAAAGCCGTCTTTTCCGAAAAACTGATTGTACAGTAACCTTTCACCATGCCCGGTGCCGGCGGCTTCATGCCGGCCGGTACCGGGCTATTTAACACCTTGCTCATGAAGGCAGTTTTTATGTTTCTTTTGCTCGTTTCCCTATTTCAAAAGGCAAGCTCCCAAAACCACGACTTTTACTGGCCGATGGGATACAGCTCTTTTGGGCCGGACACCACCTTCGGGCGGACGGTGATCGACTTCAACACCGACCCTCCCCTAATATACCGGGAAGACCGGGAACTGAACTTCAGTGCCACGGTGGCCAGTTTTTGTGACTCCCTGGGAAACCTGCTCGTATATACCAATGGGATCGGGATCGTTGACAGGGAGCATAACTTGCTCGAAAACGGGGACAGCCTCAACATAGAGCCTTTTGTTTCATCCAATTATGAGTCGGGGTATAGACTCCCACAGAGTGAAATATTTTTCCAAAAACCTAGTAGCCCCGATACCGTGTTGCTGTTCCATGAAAGCATTGAATTTGACAATGTATTCGGTATTTCTAGAAGGTATATATTACAAACCAAAATCGATCTTTATGAAAACGATGGCCGCGGCAGCGTTGTCTCCAAGAATGAGGAATTACTAATGACCGAGACATCTTTTGGGGGACTCACGGCCGTGAAACATGCTAACGGCCGAGACTGGTGGGTCATCAATTCATTCAAAAGCCAAAACAAATACAACCGTTTTTTCCTATCGCCTGATGGCATAAAATTTTTAGGAGAAACAGAATTAGAACCCGAATTTCCTTTTTTGCTTGCATCAGGCCATACGGCCTTCTCACCGGATGGCAGCAAATTTGCCAGGTATTATATTACAAACGGCGTCTATATATATGACTTTGACAGGTGCAACGGTACTTTTGAAAACATAGTTTCTATACCCATGCCGAACACCTCGTTGGGGGGAGGGATTTCTTTTTCCCCCAATTCCCGTTTCCTTTATATTGCTTCCGCAACAGAGGTTTTCCAGTTCGACCTCTGGGCCGAAGACATCGGGGCTTCGCTTGATACGGTAGCTGTCTATGACGGCTTCCAAGCCCCTTTCAATACCGTTTTTTTCCTGATGCAGCTTGGCCCTGACGGGCGTATCTACATCAACGCTATTGGCTCGGCCAATGTGCTTCACGTCATCCAGTACCCCGACAAAAAAGGCCCCGCCTGCGAGGTGCGCCAACACAGCGTACAGCTACCCACCTATAACGCCTTCACCATGCCCAACTACCCCAACTACCGCCTCGGCCCCCTCGACGGCTCCCCCTGCGACAGCCTCGGCCTCGACAACCATCCCATCGCAAAGTACAGATATGAGCAAGACAGCCTCGACTACCTGCAGATAGAGTTCACCGACCTGAGCTATTACGAACCTGCCGAATGGCACTGGGACTTCGGCGACAACACCACCAGTCAAGATACCAGCCCCGTGCATACCTTCATGGAAGACGGCACTTACGAGGTCTGCCTCACCGTCAGCAATATAAACAGCGAAAACACCTTCTGCCGCACCCTCGAACTCGGCACTGTCTCCTCTGCCGAAGAAGCAGCAAAGGTGGACATCACCGTCTTCCCGAACCCCTGCCGCGAAGGGGTGAACATCATCATCGGCGGGTATTTGCCGAAGGCGGGAAAAGTGGTCTTATATGATGTGGCCGGGCAGCGGCACAAGGTGCAGCCGCTGCAAACGGGCTGGAACACGCTGCGCTTGGACGGGCTGGGGTCTGGGATTTATTTTTATGAAATATGGGAGAATGGGGTGATTTTAGAAAGTGGGAAGTTGGTGAAGGCCCGCCCGTAGGGGTGGAGTGAGGGATATATTTCAGATAAATAATATTGTGGGGGCTAAAAGCAGGGGCGGGAGTCCTATCGGTTGCAATGCTTGTCCCGAAACCTCGGGATGACAACTCGCTGAAACTCGTCTTAATCCCGAAGCCTTTTCGGGAGCAACAACGGTGGTGGGGAGACTGGCAACAACAGGGGGATATAGATGTATTTGACTGATGGCCAATCGTTTAGCCCCAGCAGGGCGGCCATGCCAAACGTATCTGGTTGTAAAACATGGCCGCCCCGCTGGGGCTTCCATTATCCATAATTCACGTTACTGTAAAGGAATTTTAGGGTTAAATTTCCTGCTGTAAAATTTTTTCAGGACGATTCAGGTAGTGCAGTGATTAGTAATTAGTGGTACAAATCGTAATTAGCTAACCATTTAGTTTTTGGTTAAATGCCACATTATCAGGGATTTGGCGGACTAATCACTAGTCAACTAATTACTAATCACTGCAATAGTCCGCTAATTACGAGTCGAACCAGTAGGCCGCATCAACCTTATCAACCTCAAGTTAACTGCTCGTACATCTCAATATAAGCCCCCGCCGAACTTTCCCAAGAAAAATCGGCCTGCATGATCCTTTCCCGCAGGCCGTCCATTATTTCTCCGTTGCTGAAAACGCGGGTGGCGCGATAGATGGCCATTGCCGCATCATCAACCGTGAAATTATCGAAGCGGATGCCCCGCCCGCCCTTTTCTCCGATGTCGGGGATGGTATCGCGCAGGCCGCCCGTACTCCGCACGATGGGCACGGTGCCATAGCGGCAGGCATACATTTGGTTGAGCCCGCAAGGCTCGACGCGGGAGGGCATGAGCAGGAAATCGGAACCGGCGTAAAGCTGGTGGGCGAGGGCTTCGTTGTATTCGAGGGCCACGTCGAAATAACCGGGGAGCTGGTTTTTCATGCCCGCAAAAGTTTCCATCATTTTTTTGTCGCCCGTGCCCAGGATAACAAAACTGGCCTTGATGCCGCTGCCCAATGCCTTGAAAATAGTATCGGGAATGAGGTCGGCGCCTTTCTCCCGCACCAAGCGTCCGATGAAAGTAACGATGGGCAAATGGGGGATGACGCGGAACTTATCGAGCAGCCGGTTTTTGTTTTTTTCTTTATAAGCTGCGATGTCTTTTCCGTCAAATCGGTGGGCAATCATTTGGTCGGTCGTGGGGTCCCAAAGTTCGGTGTCAATGCCGTTGATGATGCCCCTCGCCTTGTGCAGTTCGCTGTTGATGAGCGGCTCCAGGCCATTGGCATCGTGTTTTATTTCCTCCAGGTAACCGGGCGAAACAGTGGTGAACTGCCAGCAGCATTTGATGGCTGCCGCCAATGGGCAGATGGTATCGCCCCAGTCCAACAAGCCCCTTGCGCCAGCATCGAAATAAGGCAGCAGGTGGATGTTGCGCCAACTGAAAGCGCCATTGTATGCGCCGTTGTGGATGGTAAAAACGGTCGGCATATTGCGCAGCGAACGGAACTCCGGGCAGTGCTTGACCATAAAAGGGACCAGCCCCGTGTGGTGGTCGTGGCAGTGCAGGATTTCGGGTTTCCACTTCATATCCACCACCCATTTCAGCACCGCTTGCTGGAAGCACAGATAGCGCTCCACCTCGTCGCCGTACCAGCCTCCGCCCTGTCCGGGCAGGCCGGGGTCGCCATATATGCCGGGGCGGTCAAATTTTCCGGGGATGTTGGCCACGTAAAGCGGGAAGCCGAGGTTGGCATCCACCACCTCTTCGATGGCGAACCAGACATATTCATTTCCCAATTTAATGTGCTGCGCAAATACCTCCCGGTACTGCCGTTGGTTGAGCCACTTTGTGCCGAATTTTGGGATGATGACGGAGGTGCCCGTGCCAGCCCGGTTGCAATAAATGGGCAGTGCGCCCACCACGTCGCCGAGGCCGCCGTACTTGGCCGCCGGGTAACATTCCATGCTGATGTGTAGTACTTTCATGTGAAATTAAAATAAAAATAAAAGGTGGGACGCACCCACAGTAAAAAGCAAATCAACGGATATGGTTTTCATTTTTCCCGAAGTGAATTCGGGACAAGCTATTTTCATTTATTTTAAAATATAGACCGGAGGCCAAAATGGCGAACGGATGTTGTTTTTTGTTTTCCCCGAAGTGAATTCGGGACAAGCTATTTTAATTTTAATTGTAACTGTTTAGGTATCTTTTTAATTAGCTGAGGTAAATGCACAAAATACTCACTCGGCTCCGCTGTTTTTTGTTCCCGAAAATCGGGAACAAAAAACAGCGGAGCCGGATGCCTGCCCGGGAGGCAGGAATTTTTGTGTACTTACCCTGCCTTATTAAAATGATACTATATTGGTTTAATAGCAGGAATATTATGCTGAAACATTAAAAGTTGCACCAAAGCAAATTTGGATAAACAAAACAAAATGAACAAACCCACCTTCCATATCCGCCCCGCAACAAAAGCGGACGTTCCCACTATTTTAGATTTCATAAACGGCCTCGCCGAATATGAAAAACTGCAGCACGAAGTCGTGGCCACAGAAGCACTTTTAACGGAAACCCTTTTTGGAGAAAAAAAAACAGCGGAGGTATTGATTGCTTTTGAAGATAATATACCCGCGGGTTTTGCCCTGTTTTTTCATAATTATTCCACCTTCCTCGGCAGGCCGGGCATCTATCTCGAAGACCTGTTTGTGAACCCTAAATTCAGGGGAAAAGGATATGGCAAAAAACTATTGGCCCGCCTCGCAAAAATAGCGGTCGAAAGAAATTGTGGACGCCTCGAATGGTCGGTTTTGGACTGGAACACGCCCGCTATTGATTTTTATAAAAAACTCGGTGCAGGGCCGATGGAGGGGTGGACGACTTTTAGGTTGACGGGGGATAAATTAAATGAATTAGCAAAAAAATAAAATGCAACAAAAATTGGAAAACAGAAAAGAAGTATGGAAAGCAATATCCCTGTTCTATCTTGATACTGAATTGCAAGAACCGGATTATAAATATATCACCGAAATTTTTAAAAAATCAAACTTGACGCTGGCTGAATTAAAAGAAATAGATTTATTGGAAGTGTTCCCGGCGCTGCAATTAAATTTAACGAATGTTGCTGGAGAGTGGGCAGGTTTTGATGAAGAATGGCTGATAAAAGTATGCACAGAAAATTATAATAAAAGAGGAAATAAATTATTTAAAACAATCACGAAGTTGAGGAATGTTTTCAGCTATTGGATGAGGAAAAAGCATTGGGAAATAATTGAAGGATTATGTAATGCGAAATAGGCGGTACGAAACAGCACCGCCTATTTTTTAATTTAATTGATTTTTGACAAATTCCGTGGAATATCCTTTTTGTTAATTTCCCGCAAAGTCACGCTAAGGTCTCGCAAAGTCACGCAAAGCACGGCGAGTACACGTATAGCTTTGCGAAACTCTGCGAAACCTTAGGGGTCGGCGAATAATAACCTTCCGATTTAGGCGACGTTATTTTTGATGCAGGCGATGCAAAAAAATAGAGCATAGTGGTTCTATTTGACATTTTTTTAAAGAAGCATGCATTAAAAAGAACAAGCATAAACGGAAGGTTATTATTCGCCGACCCCTTAGCGTGACTTTGCGGGAAATATTCAGTTCGTTCAATTTAGAACATGGGACTTATTCAAATGCCATTTATACTGCACCACTTTAGGTTTTGTGCATTGAGGGCGGACTCTCCCCTTTTGGGGCTGGGGGCTGGCGGGGGCAAATGCACAAAACCTAAAGTGGTGCAGTATATAACAATATCGAGGTTAAGAAATGTTTTCAGCTATTGGATGAGGAAAAGGCATTGGAAAATAATTGAAGGGATTATATAATGCAAAATAGGCGGTACGAAATAGTATCGCCTATTTATTTTGTATTTAATAAAAATATAAATGTCATTTTTTCTCCCTATTACCTCCCCCGGCATTTCAAACTGATTCCTGTTTTCCATGCTATATGTTGTCTTAATTCATCATTCACCATTCACCATTAATAATATCATTTCCCAAAATTCTGCACCCAGCTATTGGGCATCCTGCCCACTTGTCCGATCTTATAGCAGGCCACATATTTCCAGTCTTTTTGCAGCAAGGTACGGCGGTGGCCCCGGTTCGGGATGCCATCGTCCACCAATAACAAAAGGACCGATTTGCGCACAGAGGAGGGGCCGCCGACGAGGTTTTCATTGCCGTCCGTCATATTGGGACAAGCCTTGCGCACGCGGTCCCAGGGGTACGAGCCGTCCGTTCCGACGTGGTCGGTTTCTCCCGTTGGGCGCTGGTCTTCGCCGTGGTTTTTGGCAGCATTATAAATACATTCGGTAGGTTGTAAAACCGAGAGGGGAGGGGTGCGTTTCAGTTCGGCGATCAGTTCGTCGCAGGTGGCTACCGAGCCGAATGCCTTGCCTGCTGCCACGTCCTTTTTATAGGCTTCCACGTATTTTACATAGCCTGCGGGGTTGGAGCGCACGAGGTTGATTTCATTGACCATATCTATTTCTTCCGGCTTCATATAGCGGGCGGCATCCTTGCTGACGGAGGGGCGGCCGGTAGTGGCAGGTTTATTATTGGTATTATCGGCAGGTTTATTTGTTGCCGGGGCATATCTTTTGTTTTTTTGGATCAACTGCTCTTCGGGCGTCAAATAAGTGCGGGCAGGTGCGCCGTTGCTATGCTCGCTCCTCCTCACTTTAGGGTCCAGCGAATGTTTTTTGTTTATATCAGTCCTGTTTTTAAAAACATTGGTGGCCGCTGGGCGTGAATTTTTGTCATTGTTATAAATGTTGATCCTCCCTTGCGGTTTGTCATAAGAAGTGGTGTTGACGAAAGTGCCTTCATAAAAAGGGTCTTCTTCAAAAGAGCTTTTCTTTTGCTTTTCTTTGTCCTCGCCGTCGTTTGTTGCAATGGCCTCCTCCCAAGTCGGGAAGGTTTCCCTTTCGTAATTGCCGTTATTTGAGTTGTTGCTCTCGGACGGGTAATTGTCGCCGGTATAAACGGTCGAAGTCTCGTCCGGGGGGGCAGGGCAATTGCAATCTGAAGTTTTCAAAACAAGGCCGGGCCATGCAGGCTCTGTATCGCTCAGGCCGTTGAACTCGCGGAAACGGGCCTCGGTGTAGCCGTACAATCTCGCCAGTCCGGCAATGGTTTCGCCCTGCCGGATGGTATGCGAAGTGCCTTCCTGTTTGGTCATGTTTGAGAAGGCGGGGGAACTGTCTGTCCGGCCTTCGGGCGGAGTCGCTGGCAAAGAGGTGTGCGAAGTGAAAGTGTTGCCGCCCGGAGGCCTGATGGCCAGTTCTTGGCAAATGCTCAGGACGTCCGTTTTTTGGATGCCGTTCCATTCGCAGATCTGATCCACGCTGACATTGTATTTCCGTGAAATACGCCAGAGCGACTCGCCTTTTTGTACCCGGTGATAGCCCGCATTGGCAGGTGGGCATTGGGCTTGGGTTGAAATGGTAAAACCAAAAAAGGCTAAGGTGAAAAACAAGGTGCAAGTATAAGTTTTCATTTTGGACATGATTCTTTGATTATCTAATGTTTAATTCAAGTTCAAATGTAGGCTATTTTTTTGAGACGAATGAAACAACGTGTGGGGGGGGCAATGAAATTTGTCGCACGCAAAGCTGCTAAGGCGCAAAGTGATGCGAATCAAATCTTTGTGCCTTAGCGGCTTTGCGTGACACACAATCATTGAACACTCCTACATGTGCATAGATTAAGACATAGCCCCAATATGATTCCAAAAAAGCGCCAAAGTTTTTATGCCTGTTTTTATAATTAATTCTACATTGGCCGCTCATTCTTCGCTAATCGAATCTAAACCATTTTTGAACACATGACAGACTTAGAGATTGCCCGCCAAGCCCAGCCAAAACGAATCCAAGAAATAGCCAAACAACTCAACATCCCAGACGACGAGCTTTATCTGTTCGGAAAATACAAAGCCAAGTTGCCGCTCAAATTGATTGACCTGGAAAAGGTGAAAAAGAGCAACCTCGTGCTGGTGACCGCCCTCTCCCCGACGCCTGCGGGAGAAGGGAAAACGACCGTGAGCATTGGCCTCGCACAGGGGCTGAACAAGATCGGCAGGAAAACTTGCGTCGTTTTGCGGGAGCCCTCGCTGGGTCCAGTGTTTGGGATAAAAGGCGGCGCAGCGGGCGGGGGCTACTCGCAAGTGCTGCCGATGGAAGACATTAATCTGCATTTTACGGGCGACATTTCCGCCGTCGAAAAAGCGCATAACCTCCTCTCCGCCCTCATTGACAACAACCTGCAAAGCAAGACCCGTTCGGTTGGCCTCGACCCCCGCCGCATCACTTGGAAACGGGTGCTCGACATGAACGACCGCTCCATCCGGCAAATCACCATCGGCCTGGGCGGGATCGGAAACGGGGTGCCGCGGGAGTCCGGTTTCGACATCGCCGTGGCCTCCGAGGTCATGGCCATCCTCTGCCTTTCCAATGACTTGATGGACCTGAAAAAACGGCTGGGCAATATTTTGATCGGCTTTACAGCCAAACGGGAACCCGTTTATGCCCGTGATATCAATGCGCAGGGCGCAATGGCGGCGCTGCTAAAAGATGCCATCAAACCAAACCTTGTGCAGACCATAGAAGGCACGCCGGCCATCATCCACGGCGGGCCATTTGCCAATATTGCGCAGGGCACGAATACGGTGGTCGCTACCCGCATGGGGCTGTCGCTTTCCGATTACGTGGTCACCGAAGCGGGCTTTGGCTCTGACCTCGGCGCTGAAAAATTCTTGGATATAAAATGCCAATCTGCTGGCCTGAAACCTAAAGCGGTGGTCATTGTCGCAACGATCAGGGCTTTGAAATACCACGGCGGCGTTGACCTGAAATCGCTGACCGAGGGCAACCCCGAAGCGGTGCAAAAGGGTTTTGTGAATTTGGAAAAGCACCTCGAAAATACCCGTTTATACGGCATTCCCGCCGTGGTTGCCATCAACCGTTTTACCAATGATACCGATGCGGAAATTGACGTGGTAAAAGAAGGCTGCGAAAAAATAGGCTTCAAAGCCGTCGTCGCCGATGTGTGGGGAAAGGGTGGGGAAGGAGCGATAGATTTGGCGGAAGCTGTGGCCGATGAGGTCGAAAACAAGGAGAGCAATTTCAAGCCATTATATGATTGGGACTGGGACGTGAAGAAAAAAATAGATGCCATCGCCACAAAAATATATGGCGCCGATGGCGTAAAATATTTACCGAAAGCACAAATGCACCTGCGCCGCATTTCCCGCCTCGGCCTCGACGGCCTCGCTATTTGCGTCGCAAAAACGCAAAAATCTTTTTCCGATGACCCGAAAAAAATAGGGCGTCCAACTGGTTTTTATATTACCGTCCGGGAAATCGAAATAGCGGCAGGCGCAGGTTTTTTAGTGCCGATCACGGGCGATATGATGCGGATGCCGGGACTGCCCGCTGTGCCCGCTGCGGAAAATATTGATATTGATGCGGAGGGGAATATTACGGGGCTGTTTTGATGTTTTGTTCAATAGCTTCCAGTTCCAATTGCTTGGGGCTGGAAGCTCTAATAATTATCTTTTGGCGGTGTATCAAATGTAATGCTTTTTTTCGAGAGTCTTACGGTACTCGAAAAGAAACTATTCAACATGTGCAGCAACCCCGAAGGGGTTAAATTTGAATAACCCCGGATGCCTGCCTGCCGGTAGGCAGGAAATCCGGGGGATGGTGAAAGGTGTGTAACAACCCCGAAGGGGTTGAATTATGACAGACATTCAACCCCTTCGGGGTTGTCACCTGCTCTTACTTTTTTCCCCGGATTTCCTGCCTACCGGCAGGCAGGCATCCGGGGTTATTCATGTTAAATCCCTTTGGGATTTCGAGACATGTTAAATGGTTACAGCATTACATTTGATACACCGCCTACCTTTTAACTTTTCAAAAACAAATAAATCCAGTTTGGAAAATATTTTTCCCATATCTTTGAAGTTGTAAAAAAGTATTGTCCGTCACAACATTTGTAAAACACTAAAACAATGTTGTCATGAAACAATTTTTTACGCTTTCTATTTCTTTCCTTTTTATTTTCCTTTTAAATAATTGCAAGCTGCCCGATTATTATATCAAGCGTGACAAGCCGGAAGCGGGCTTCCGTTTTGCTTCTCGTCGCTTGGGCGGAACAAGACAAAATACCAAAGTGCTAAAAACATTGGAATATGGTTTTCGCACCGCCAATGAACGCGATATAGCACAGGTAAAATTATTAAAAGAAAACAATGACCTGGACAGTTGGAAAAAGGTTCATGCAATAAATATAAAATTATTGAAAAGACAGCAGGCCATTGAAGATAAATTGCCGTTGGTGAGCAAAGACGGATATCGGCCAATTATTAAATTACATCCGGTAGAAGAATGGGAGCAAGAAAGTTTTGATAAAGTGGCCGAACTATATTTAAAAGAAATAAGGAAAAATATTAAAATAGCAGAAACAGGTAAAAAATTATATGCCAGAAAAGCATACCGACTTCTGGATCAATTAAAATACGACCATGGTTGGACAAGCCCTTTAGAAACGGTTTTGGGGGACAGCGCAATGATGCTCGGTACAGCTTATTATTTATTGAAATTAGAAAATGCAAACGGATACAACCGTGAAAACGACCTGCTGATATGGCTCGACAAGAAAGGGTTCGAGACGAAAAATAAATGGAAAAAAATTCACCGTTTCCCGCACGACAACATTGATTATGATTTTGATGTCACATTGGAAATGCTCGGCACATATGTTTCGGGGAACAATAGAAGCACTTCCTGCACCCATTATGAAAAAGAAATACAGGTAGGCAAAAAAACAGTGACCGATACTTCTGGCAAGGTGACCTATGAGCCTATATATGAGGAAGTGCATGCAACGGTTACGGAGGTTGAGCTAAGCAAAAATGCGCGGGCGGAAGCATATATTTCAGTTGTAGATAGACGGACGGGCAGGGTATTGGTCAAATATAAAAGTTGCGGATCGGATAGCTTTTCGGATGAATATTGTACCTATACCGGAGATGCGAGGGCATTGGACTTTTGTTGCAGTGGAGGAGGTTTCGATTCTTTTCCTTCTGATTGGAGTATGCTGCGGGACTGCGCCGCTGACCTCCGCTGGTCTTTGTTAAGGCAGGTCAAGAAGATTGATGTATTGGAATGAAAAATTAAAAAGATACTTCCTTACTGCTTATTTTTTTTGAAAAAACCAATCAGCCATTTACCCGTCACCCAATAGGCAACCAAAACAGCTAATGCACCCAAATAAATAAAATTTTCTGTCCAGCCTTCCACGCCATATTTCCAAGAAAATAGGCTGACAGAAATAATGGTACTCAATGCCGCATAAGCTATGTTCGGTAAATTGCCATATCCGAACAAACCCAAAAAACGGATATTCCCATATCCGACGAGCATATGCGGCATGGCGTTCATTAAGGTAAGCCCGATGATGAAATCTATTAGCATGGTTTTGTGTTTTTTATAAAAAATAATATTGGAGAGTATGTCTCCGTG